>JALWHT010000035.1:13836-66339 GCA_026983515.1 Sulfurovum sp. | reverse complement strand
CCATTTTTCATTCATGGTGTTGTCGGGGGACAACACCCTACGGTGTAACTATATTCATTATGGTTGTTTGTATTCCAATTAATTAAAATCGCATAAAAAAATCTGGAGGCATCATGAAAATCCATTTTATCGGCATCGGCGGTATAGGACTGTCTGCCCTGGCAAAATTTCTCTACAATGACGGACATATCATCTCCGGGTCGGACATCAAACAGACGGAAATCACCAACGATCTGGCGACAAACTATGGTGCCAAGATCACTATTCCGCATCATCCCGATGCTGTAGAAGGTGTCGATATGGTCATTTACTCTGCTGCGGTACGTCCTAACAATCCCGAATATCAGCGAGCGAAGGAACTTGGCATTGAACTGCTTTCCCGCAAAGAAGCATTGAAGTTCATTTTGGGAGAAAAAGAGGTGTATGCTGTCGGCGGTGCGCACGGCAAGAGTACCACTTCGGCGATGCTGGCATCGCTGCTGCCCGAAACCAATGCGCTCATTGGTGCCATCAGCAAAGAGTTTGGCTCAAACGTGCGAAACTACCCCAACAACAAAGTGGTATTTGAAGCAGATGAGAGCGATGAGAGCTTTCTCAATTCCAACCCCGCACTTGCCATTGTAACCAACGTCGAGCCTGAGCATATGGAGTATTACGAATATGATGAAGAGCGTTTCTACAACGCGTACCGCAAGTTTCTCTCCCTGGCGAAAGTGCGTGTCATCAATGCGGAAGATCCATTTCTTGCCGCACTCGATATGGAGAGTATCAAACTCTACTCCTCAAAAGAGATACACGATATTGACTTCGTCCTGCTTGACGGTGAGCCGCATACACGTTTTACCCTGCGTGATTACGGTTCATTCGATGTATTTGGTTTTGGGGAGCATATTGCGCTTGATGCTGCACTGGCGATTCTTGCCGCACTTGAACTTGGAGAGAATATTGAGAATATTCGTGAAAACCTCAAGCACTACAAGGGCATTAAAAAGCGTTTTGACATTGTGCAGAATCAGCCGGGGATGGTGGTCATCGATGATTACGGTCATCACCCTACCGAAATCCGTGTGACGATGCAGTCACTGCAACATTACAAAAGACTGCGTAACTTTACAAAGCTCAATGTCATTTGGCAGCCGCACAAATATTCGAGAACCATTGACAATCTGTCTGCTTTTGTAGAGTGTTTTGACGGGGTGGACGAGCTTGTCATTCTGCCCATCTGGTCAGCGGGAGAGCTGGAAGTAGATATCGACCTCAAAGGGGCGTTCAGCCGTTACAAACTTCTGATGGCGGATACGGTCACCAAAGAGGACAGTGTGGTAAAAGTGATCAAAGACGGTCATGTTATCCGTGAATATGCGGAGGGACTTGTGACAGCCTTCGGGGCGGGAGATATTACCTACCAGATACGCGGCGAGGCGTAAGCCTGTCTAAGCCTGTTATTGTAAGTATGGGCTTTAGCCTCATACTTTATTCTGTCACCTCTTTACTGTACTCTTTTCTCTTGAGCGTTAACGAAGGGTTTTCGCCAAAGAGGTCGGTAAAGTAGCGTGAGAAGTGACCCATATGGGTAAAGCCCCATCGTTTGGCGATGTGGATAATGGCATTCTCCTCAGGATCGGCTTCGATGAGTGCCTTCCTCACATGGTTGAGTTTGAGATTTCGCAGAAATTTGTTGGGTGTAAATCCAAAAAGTGACTTGAAAGCATTTTGAAGTGTCTGTTCGCTCACGTCGTATTCTTCTGCAAGTGAAGCAATGGTGACTTTTTTACTCAAACGCTTGTAGATACGGTCACGGATCTGCAGAGCAATCTTTTCTCCCTTGGTCAGTTTTGGCAGTGCCGGTGTCTGTGCTTCAAACAGTGAAGCAAGCGTTTGCATCACCTCTTCTTCCATGGCAGAGACTTTTGTTTCGTCATCAAGTATGGAAGGATCTTTCTGAACGTTTTGTAAAATGGTCTCAAGTACGTTTTGTAGGCGTTTGTCACTGTCTTCGACTGCTTCAAGGTTGTGCTTTGAGAGTGCTTTGCCAAGTTCCCTATATGCCTTTTTTGAAAAGCTGACAACAGCAGCTTTGAAAGTGCCGTTGGTCACCAGGCTGTAGGGTTTTTTATCATCGAAAACGACGACCCTTTCTTCTTTGAGTTTGGTGTGTCCGAAGCAGGCCTTGTCTTCCAACTCTTCTACCACACCCACAGAGAGTGTTCCCTTTGGAGAAGCTATTTCGTAGAGAATGCCTCCGTTTCGGGTGGCGTATGAAAGTTGGATATGCGGCAGCAGAATAATACTGTTGCTGCCTTCAAACGCATTGGGAAGCAGTTTATAGGTTGCCTCATACACCCAGTTTGGTGAACTTTTTGTCATCAGATCGGTTTTGTTGAATGTTTGGCTAATGAATCGGTTTTCTTGTTGCATGTAGACAATTATATCTAATTTTATAGTATAATTCGGCAAAATCTATGAGAGGGAGAGCGCTTTTTTGGAAAGAAGAGAAAAATCGATCGTTCAGAAACTCGATCTGGACGGATATATCGCGGAATTTAAACAGTTCCTTGCGCGCCAAAAGCCGGTGGCGATGCCCGGCGATATCAATCAGCACCACCGTTACATCAAAGCACTCTCTTCAGTACAGTTTCCTCCGCCAAAACCTGTGCCAAACCTTGACAGAGAATTGAATCTGATTAAAAAGCAGGGTGTCCTGGGGCTTGAGGAGATCTACGCCTTTGTTACCATGGTTTCCTACTTCAACCGTCTTAACGCACTCTCTCTGCCTGAGCCGCTTGGCAGCTGGATACGCGAGATCGAGATACCTGACGAGATTGCAGAGGTAGTGGGGTATTTTACCGAAGAGGGTGAGATCAACCCTGAACGTGATCCTGAACTGCACAGCATAGAGCGTGCTATTAAGCGTAATCGTTCAGAGATTAAAGAAACCCTCTATAAGCTGACCCATACTGCCAAACTGCGTGACTATCTGGTCGATACGCAGGTGCATTTTCACAGTGGGGAAGAGACACTTTTGGTGCGTGGTGGTTTTAACAATGCCATTAAAGCGACAGTGGTCGGGCGAAGTTCCGGCGGTTTTTTCTACATTATTCCCCAAAGTGTGACCCATCTCAAAGAGAAGGAAGCGGCACTGCTGAGCAGCCGGTCCGAACTCATCTGGCGCTACTGTAAAGAGATATCGGCACTTTTTTTCAAGTGGGAGCGCTTCCTCTCGTTTGTCAACAAAGCCTACGACCGCTTCGACCACTATCAGGCACGGGTGAGTTTCGCGCGTGCCAAAGAGTACGAGTTCATTCTGCCGGGCAGAGAAAAGCGCATTACACTGCACGACTTCGCCCACCCTGCCATAGAGAATCCAGTACCTGTCACGCTTGATATGCACAAACCGATTTTGCTTGTTACCGGGGTGAATGCTGGGGGTAAAACGATGCTGCTGAAATCGCTGTTGAGTGCGGTCTATATGAGTAAGTATCTGCTGCCGTTCAAGTGTGATGCCGCGCGTACAAAAGTAGGGCACTACAAGAGCATTGAAGCGGTTATTGACGATCCGCAGTCGGTCAAGAACGACATCTCCACCTTTGCCGGTCGGATGCAGGAGTTTGCCAAACTCTTTGAGAAGCAGGACGCCATCGTCGGGGTGGATGAAATCGAGTTGGGTACTGACAGTGATGAGGCTGCTTCGCTCTTTCGTGTCATGCTCGAAGCACTCAAAAAAAGGGGCATTCACTTCATTGTTACTACCCATCACAAGCGTCTGGCTTCCCTGATGGCAAGCGATGATGATGTGGAACTGGTTGCAGCCCTTTACGATGAAGAGCGCAGAGTGCCTACCTACACCTTTTTGCAGGGAAGTATCGGAAAGAGTTACGCCTTTGAAACGGCGCAGCGCTACGGTGTGCCGCCTGCTATTGTCTGTGAAGCCAAAAAGGTATATGGAGAGGATAAAGAGAACCTCAACGAACTGATAGAAAAGTCCATTTCGCTCGAGCGCGAGATGCGCAAAAAGATCGGACAGGTAGAGAGTGAGCTTCAAGCGCTTGAGCGGCAGAAGCAGAGACTCGCTGAAGAGGAAGAGAAGCTCAAAGAACAGCACCGAAAGGCTATTGCCACACTGGAAAACCGGTACAATGCCGCAACCAAAAAGGCACGGGAAGCCCTGAAAGTAAAAGAATCAAGTGAGGGCAGACGGCTGCTGAATGAGGCACATAAACGTAAAAGCGTGGAGGTCAAAGAGGCGGCGGTTATACCCAGAGAGCCGCTCAAAGAGGGTGACAAGGTTAAGTACCGTTCCCACAAAGGCGAACTCCTCTCCATTCGCGGCAACAACGCCACCATCATCGTAGACGGCTTGAAGATGCGTGTACCGCTCAAAGAGCTCAAAAGACGGCAGGAGACGCCCAAGATAAAGCAGCCCACACAGCCTAAAAAGGCGACACATCACGTAGAGAAGGGTGGTGCGACGGTATCGGTAAAACTTTTGGGGATGTATGCTGATGAAGCCATCGACACGGTGGACAAGTTTCTCTCCGATGCTCTGGTGAACGGTCTGAACGAAGTGCAGATCATCCACGGGACAGGCAGTGGGGTATTGGCGAAACTGGTGACGGAGTACCTCAAAAAGCATCCCAAGATACAGAAGTTCTACCGGATGCCGGGAAATCTCGGTATTACCGTCGTGGAGCTTTAATCGCAAATTGGTATAATAGTGTCAAGTAAAATGCAAGGGAGCACGGCGTGAGCATTAAAGATGATGTCAATTATGTCAAAACGGAACTGAGTGGCGATGAAAAGGTGTTGGAGAGCGTATTTAAGCTTGAAACGTTCTACAAAAAGAACAAACTCTCAATCTGGGGGCTGGCAGCGGCTATCCTCTTCTACTTCGTTATTACGATGGGTATGGATGCGGTACACCAGTCCAGACTCGAAGCAGCCAACCAGGCCTTTTTGACACTGCAGCAAAAGCCTGATGACAAGGCTGCACTTGCTGTACTCAAAGAGAAAAACCCCGCTCTGTATGAGCTTTACACTTTTTCCAAAGCAGCCAAAGCACAGGATGTCAAAGCACTTGCACCTATTGAAAAGAGCAAAGATGACATTTTGGCGGATATGAGCCGTTATACCGTTGCAGCGATTGAAAAGAAGCCAGTCGATTCAACACTTTACAAAGAGCTTGCCATTCTTGAATCTGCCTACCTTGACATTAAAGCAGGAAAGGGAGAAAAAGCCAAAGAGAGACTCTCCCTGATCGATGCAAGATCACCGCTTGCGGCATTTGCCAAACTGCTTGAACACTCCACACTGAAGGCAGAGTAAGATGAAAACGCTTCTTCTCCTCTCTTTGACTGCCGGCGCACTGCTCTTCTCCGGATGCAGCTCGAAACAGTACTTTGAACCGGAAAATACCCTTTCTGCCTCGGGAGCCGAGAGCAGTTTCAACGGTACCATTGTCGATGTCAGCCGTGACGGGGCGACGCTGGCAAATGGCGGATATATCGATAAAAACGGTATACATAACACATCGTTGGGAGAGGGATTCCGGTTCCTCAGTGAGAGCGGAAAATACATTCTGGCAAGCAATGCCGAGGGGATGTTCCGTCTGATCGACAAGAACAGCGGCAAGGTCATCAAAGAAGTGAAAATGCAGCCGCCTGTGGTCTCTGCAAGCGTGCGTAACGGACTGGTTGCCTACATCCTCGAGAACAATGCCTTTGGACTCTACAGTATCAAAGAGGGCAAAAAGATTGTCGAAAATCGGTCGGAGCGTACCTACGCCATCGATGCGCGAGCAGCAAGCCCACTCTTTATAGATACTCTGGTTGTCATGCCGATGCTTGACGGCAAACTGGTCATCTTCGATACGCGTGATCCCGAAGCGATGAAGGTGGTTTACCTCAGCAGTGACAAGGTATTCAACAATGTCATTTACCTTGAGCGAATGGGTGACACACTGGTTGCAGCCACACCGAAAAAACTGCTGACACTTGGTACCGATGGAGAATTTGAGTACAAAAAAAATGTTGCAGATGTGGCCATTGGCGGAAACTATATCTATCTCTTTACCAAAGAGGGGGATATTATCAAACTCGATAGCACACTTGAGCCGCTGGCTGCCAAAAAATTCACATTCGCGCACTTTGTCGCGGCAACAGTCTATAAGAACAGAGTCTATGCACTTGACAAGCAGGGCTCGCTTATTGTACTGAATCCGGACTTGAGCAAGTACAAGATTTACGATGTGGGTGAAGTTGAATCTCCGGTATTCGTGGCCAACGGCAAACTCTACAAAGACGGTGAAATCATCCATCTTGACAAACTTGGATACTAAGGCGCCGATAAGCGATCTGCTTATTGCGTTTGAAGAGTACCTCAGTGTCACCAAAGCACTGGATGAGCTGACAGTTTCTGCTTACATTGGAGATCTTAGACAGCTTGAAGAGACGGTCAAAAAGCCGCTTACAAAATTAGAAACGACCGATGTACTTGCTTTTCTCTCAAACTTTGAGAACAAACGTACGCTCAACCGTAAACTCTCCTCTATCAACACCTTTTTTGCCTTCTGCCACCGTCAGAACTTTATACACGAAAAGATAAAGATACCCATGGCGAAAGTGCCCAAAAATCTGCCAAAGTATCTCAGCCCCGAAGAGATTATGGCAGGCGTGGCAGCGATAGACCGAAGTACGCTTCAGGGACTGCGTGATTATGCGCTCATACTCTTTCTCTACGCCAGTGGTTGCCGTATCTCCGAAGCGCTCAGCGCCCAAAGAAGCGATATTTTGGAAGGATGGCTGAAGATACGTTTCGCCAAGGGAGAGAAGGAGCGGGTGGTGCCGTTGGCACCTGTGGCGCTTGAGGCGCTCAATGCCTATCTGGAAAAGCAGACAATGGCAAGCAGCTACATCTGGCTCAACTACCGCGGTAATCCGCTCAGCCGTATCAGTGCCTACAAAATTGTCAAGAAGTATCTGGGAGTTTCTCCCCATGTACTGCGCCACTCCTTTGCTTCTTCACTCATCATCGGTGGAGCGGACCTGCGTGTGGTACAGGAGCTGCTTGGGCACAGTTCGCTTGAAACCACGCAGATATATACCCATATCCAGAAGCAGAACCTTCAGGAGACGATGCGTGCTTTCCATCCGCTTGGCTAAACCATAAATAGGGTAAGATTGTCTTATGAAAGAACTTGTCGAATTTTTACAGCAGCACAACCTTGTGTTCAAATCCCTCAAAGAGGTTTCTCCCAAAGAGCTTGGCAGCCGTAAGAGAGTACAGATATTTGTCGGGGTAGATCTCAAAGGCTTCTATGCCAATGTGACGGTGATTGAGAAGAAGAGCCGGGTACTGCGTAAAGAAGCACAGGAGCTGATGGCGCTGCATGATAAACTGGAGAAGTATGTCGGCAGTGCGATCAAGAAGAAGTATATCATTATCAAAGCACCGCTCTGCTCCAAGGCCAAGGCACTGTTTGAAGAACATGGATGGAGGGTGTTTCATGTATCGTGAAACGATGGAAGATGGAGGATGGAAGATGGAGGATGGTTCACTTCTTGCTGACATAGGCAATAGCCGCATTCATCTTTACAATGGTAAAGAGGTTGTACATTTGTTGCCTGATGAAGCAATAGAGCAGTATGGTACGAAAAAAGTGTACTATATTTCGGTCAATCACTATCTGGAATCACGCTTAAAGATGGAAACTGTGTGGGAGAACATCTTCAATAAGATACATATTCCCGGTGAATATGACACAATGGGTATAGACCGCAAGGCGCTGTGTCTGAGCCATCACAATGGTGTTTTTATCGATGCCGGTTCTGCCATAACAGTGGATGTGATGGAGCGGGGCATCTACAAAGGCGGGTTTATCTACCCCGGGCTTTTGGCATTGCAGAAGAGTTATACCAGCATCTCTCCGGTACTTGAAACAGCGCTTGATACCGATATTTCACTCACACAGCTTCCCCGCACAACCAAAGGGCAGATAAGCTATGGTATAATCGCGCCTATCAAAACCCTCATTGAAACATTCTCTCAGAGAAAACCGCTCTATGTTACAGGCGGTGACGGCAGAACCCTTGCCGGTTTCTTTGTCAATGCCGTGTATGATGAAACACTGGTGTTTAAGGGAATGGTGCACGCCCTGCGGGGGAGTGGGGAATTAGGAATTAGGAATTAGGAATTTTGGTATGCTTTTCTGCAGAAAAGCTTTTATATTTAATATACATGGAGTAAAAGAGATGAGAGACAGTGTTGTCCTCACTTCTTCTCCAAAGGAGTAGACAATGCTGACTGTTGCACTTCCCAAGGGAAGAATCGCTGAGCAGACGCTGGAGATTTTTGGCGAGATTTTTGGCGGAGAATTCTGTTTTGAAGGGCGTGAGCTCATTATGGAAAAAGAGGGATTCCGTTTCCTCAACGTACGTAACCAGGATGTTCCTACCTATGTCGAACACGGTGCAGCCGATATCGGTGTAGTGGGACTCGATGTCATTACGGAAAAAGAGCTTGACATCATCCAGCTGCTCGATATGCAGCTTGGAAAGTGTAAAGTTGCGATCGGCATTAAAAATGAAGATGAACTCGACTGGTCACGTCCCAACATTAAAGTGGCAACCAAAATGGTCAACATTACCAAAAACTACTTTGCGAAAAAAGCGGTAGGTGTCGAGGTGGTAAAACTCTACGGCTCCATCGAACTGGCACCGCTTGTAGGGCTTGCCGATGCCATTGTCGACATTGTCGAAACGGGCAATACTATGCGTGAAAACGGACTGAAGGTAGCAGAAGACATTATGGACTCCTCAGCACACCTCATTGCCAATAAAAACAGCTTCTATGCTAAAAAAGGCGAGATACTCTCGCTGTATGAGCAGATCAAAGCCGTTGTTGAAAAGCATGGCTAACAGCACCGCGTCACTCGACCTCTACGCGAAAGTGGAGGATCTGCTTGAAAACGAAGAGGCGATTACATCACTTTACGACTACTACTATGAAACCCTCTCCCAATGCCCTTTCGATTCACTGCTGGATGTCGGATGCGGCAGCGGCGCTTACCTTGCAGCACTTCAACAGCGTTTCCCGGATGTCAATGCAAAAGGTATTGACCTCAGCCCCGTGATGGCAGAGCGTGCCAGAACGAAGGGGATCGATGCCGAAGCGGTGGATCTTTGCGAGCTTAATGGGAAGTTTGATGTCATTACCGCTGTGTTTGATATGGTCAACTATCTCCCTCCCCAGGCACTTGAGGGCTTTTTTGCCTGTATACGTGAGCATCTCACTGATGGCGGCTGCTTTTTGTTTGATATCAATACCCGTTACGGATTCGAGCATGTTGCTGTCGGTGCGTACATTGTTGAAGATGAGACACGCTTTCTTGCCATAGACAGCGACTTTGAGCAGGGACGTTACGAAGCAAAATTTGACCTTTTTGAGAGAGAAGGTGAATGTTATGGGCGAAGCAGCCAGACTATCGAACAGTTTTACCATACACCTAAAATACTTGAATCGATTTCGCAGATGAAACTGCTTGCAAGAAAACCTCTGTCGCTGTATGGATTTGATGAAGCGGACAAAATGTTTTTTGTGCTGCAAAAAGCATAAGAGAGTTTAAATAATTGGGAAAAGTGGAAAGTGAAGCTGCCTGCATAGTGCAGGCAGTATTTTATTTGATGATCTCGAACGGGTTTTCTACAACGTTCTTTCTGTCAACGATGTAAGGGATGAGTGCAGTCTGTCTCGCTCTTTTGATTGCGACAGTGACCATCTCCTGGTGACGTTTACAGTTACCTGTCAGACGACGAGGCATAATTTTGAATCTTTCGCTGAGGCTGAACTTCAGCGCATTGAGGTCTTTGTAGTCGATGAAGTCGACTTTCTGCTCACAGTATTTACAGTATCTTTTTTTAAATTTTCTTCTTTCTGCCATGGGTGTTTCTCCTAAAACGGTATTTCATCTTCGCTGATGTCTATTTCCGGAATGCTTGGTGTGGGATCGGGCTGGGACTGCGGTGCAGCAGGTGTAGACTGGCTTGGCTGGCTGTAGCTCTCCTGAGCGGGGGCACCGTAGTTGGATGCTCCCTGCTGCTGAGGCTGTCCGCCGCCGTAGCTGTTGGCGCCCATTGCGGCATTTTCGTCTCTGCTGCCGAGCATCTGGAGGTTTTCCACAGTGACACTGTGTTTGCTCCGTTTGCTGCCGTCCTGTGCCGTCCACTGGTCAAGCTTGAGTCTTCCGTCCACTAAAACCTTGCTACCCTTTCTGAGGTACTGGTTGGCAATTTCGGCAGTTCTTCCGAAGAAAGTGATGTCAATAAACATCGTTTCGTCTTTCTGTTCACCTGTCGCAGCTTTGAACTTGCGGTTGACAGCTATCCCGGTATTACCGATGGCTGTACCGCCTGGGGTGTATCGCACCTCCACATCTCTGGTCAGGTTTCCTACCAAAATCACTTTGTTGTACATAGGGTTGCTCCTCTAATTGTTGCTAATTACGCTTCTTGAGCTTCAGCTTCTGCCGGTGCTTCTTCTGCTTTAGACTCAGCGCTTTTACCCGCTGCTGCAACAAGCTTCTCGAATTGTGCAATCTCTTTTCCGTTTGTGTACTTCACAGTCAGGAACTTCAGCACTTCTTCGTTGATTCTGAGGTTTCTTTCAATCTCAGCGATAGCATCACCGTTGGCTTTGTAGTAAAGTACAGTGTAGTAACCTCTCTCGTTTTTCTCTACAGGGTAAGCGAGTTTTCTCATACCCATATCATCTGTTGCGAGAAGTTCTGCATCAACTTTTGCAAGAACTTCTTTCATTCTTTCGATCTGTGCGTTGATCTCTTCTTCTGTCAGCGTAGGTTTAATTACGAACAGTGTTTCATAAGAAGTCATGTGTTTCCTTTTGGTTTAATAGCCCGTTTCAAAATGCGGAAAATCCGTCCAAAAAAACGAGCAGGAATTTTTGGAAGCAATATTTTATCGTAATATAACTTATTTGGATATTAAAGGAACTGCTGAATCTTGATGAGCATACTGTAAAGCAGTACCTCTTTTTGCGTAGCCGGTGCCTGCTTCATCTCTATCTCACTCTCAAGAAGATGTTCGAATATCTTCAGCAGGGCGGCGGATTTGACACGCAGGGCAAGATGCTGTTTGCGTTCGCGCACCTGTGGTGGCGGCAGGAAACCGAAGATCTCTTTGAAATCGGGCGTGCCGTGGATTTTGATGTAGGCGTTGATGAGGAAGATTTCGTTGACGAAGTACTGTGTCGCACGTAAAATTTCCGATTCATCGTAGCCCAGTTCGAGCAGTTTGGTAATGATGTTGGTGATAGGGCGTTTGTTGAAGAGCTCAATGAGCAGCTGTTCGATGGCAAGCGGTGCGGTGGAGTAGACGAGATTGTCGATGTCTTTGCTGGTTACTTTGGTTTGCAGAATGGCCAGTTTGTCCAGCTCATTCATACAGAGTCCCAGGTTGTTGTTCAGAAGCTGCATCAGGTGCTGCAGGGCGTAGTGGTCGATGTCCAGTCCTATCTGCTGCGCTTTGTGCTGCAGCAGAGGGATGCCGTCACGGATGTTGGGTTCGAAAAAGCGTACCCAGACACCCCCTTTTTTATCGGTGTAGCTGCTCTGCAGGCTCTTGGCATTCTTGGCATCTCCCGCATAGGCGTAGAGGAAGTAGTTGTCGGCATTGCTGTTGGCCAGTGCGATGAGGGTCTCAAGCTCCTTTTTGGGGATCTTCTTGTCATGCTTTACGATCAGCAGGTTGGTACCGCCAAAGAGGGAGCTTTGGGAGAGGTACCCTTTTGCCTGTTCATAGTTCCACTCGTCAAAGTAAAGCGCCAGCGCCTCCTCTTTTGCATGCAGCTGCGTTTTGTAGCGCTCGATGTAGTGGTCGATCATAAAGTCGTTGTCGCCGAAAAAGAGAACTGCTTTTGGGAGTCCGGAAGCAAGGCACTGGTCGAATTCGCGTTGATACATGTCAAAAATCTCCGATTTTTGACGTGAATAGTTGGGGTATGTGCTGCGTGGCAGCGCTTTTTATCATTCTGTTCATAGGTCGGTGATCTCTTTTTCGAGCTTTTGTACCAGTTCCGCCATAATGACGGCTTGGGGGATGTTCACTTCGGTGATCATGAGGCGTATTCTATCGAAAAGCATCAGGTTGTCGCCTTTGAGGTGTACCTCCACCCCTTTGACATTGCCAAGGAGTCTGGCTTTGGCACTTTCGCCGGCTTCGATAACCTCCGCTTCGAAGAAGGCACCGATCTGTTTTTTCGCCCAGCGCGCAAGCTTGCGGTCCCTGAAGTCCCATTCGGCCTTGGTGGCTTCGCGTTCGAGTTCGCTCACACGCACACAGAGCGGGTCGATGTTGCGCAGCAGGTACTCCGCCTCTTCGGGGTCGTTGCGCAGCTGCGTCTTGATGAGACGGTGCAAAATGAGGTCGGCATAACGCCTGATGGGGGAGGTGAAGTGGCTGTAGTGTGAAAACCCCAGTCCGAAGTGTCCGACATTGTGGGAGGAGTAGCTTGCCTGACGGAGTGATTTTATGATCATCGCATCGACTTCTGCCTCCAGACCCATCTTCTTGGCTTCCGCCTGAATGGCACGGATGAGATCCGGGCTCTCCTCATACTCTTCGACATAGAGCCCGATGGCGGCAAGTTCGGTCAGCAGCGCTTCTATTTTGCTCAGCTGCGGCGGCTCGTGGATACGGAAGATGCTGTCGCCGTCACCGTTGAAGCGTTTGGCGGCAGCCTGGTTGGCCAGTAGCATACACTCTTCGATGAGCGAGTGTGAAGGTGTGCCCGTTTCGATGTCGGTGCTGACCAGCTCATGATTGTCGTCTATCGTCAGTTTGATCTCTTCGCTTCTAAAGTCAAAGCCGTGTCTGAGGCGCGCCTTTCGCAGTCTGACGGTTACTTTCTGCAGCGGTAGCAGCCAGTGCAGAATGCACTTTATTGTCTCGTTCTCTCCACTGTATCCGTTGGCAAGAATACCGTCAACTGCTTCGTAGTTGAAACGGTGCTTGGAGTGGATGATCGCTTCGAAGAACTCCTCTTTAAGGGGCAGCAGTGTCTGCTTGTCCAGTGTGATCTTGGCAACAAATGCCAAACGGTCTACCTTGGGTTTAAGTGAACAGATATTTTCACTCAGTTCGCGCGGCAGCATTGGGAAGGATTTATGCGGCAGGTAGGTGGTGAAACCGCGTTTTTTTGCCTCTTTGTCTATTTCGGTGAAGTAGGGGACGTAGTGGCTGACATCGGCAATGGCGACGTAGAGCACATACTTCTCCAGGTCGAAATAGATGGCGTCATCGAAATCTTTGGCGGTAATGGGGTCGATAGTACAAAAGTCAAGGTGTGTCAGATCGATGCGGTCTTCATGTTCTGACTTGTTCACCTCCGACTCTATCTGTACTGCTTCTGTGACACACTCTTGTGGAAAGGCGTCTGGGCGGTTGAAGAGGGCAAGTGATGTCTTTTCATCTACCCTTGCATCTCCGAGGTGTCCGAAAACCTCCAGTACCTCTTCTGTATCGACATCGACCTTGAAGACAGTACCGATTTTGAACGCCTTGAGGTCCATACCGGGCATTTTGATATGGGTAGGTTCTGCGGTACGGATGTCGAGTGTCATGAAGTTGCCCTGTTCGTCGCGGTGGGTGTAGGCAACGGTAAAGAGATGTGCGCGTTTTATGACGGCAACAACCTTGCCCGAAGCGCGTCCGCGTCTTCCGATGAAGCGTTTGGCGACGACAATATCCCCGCTTCGTGCATCACCGAGATAGTCGGGTTCGATGAGCAGGTCTTTTTGTTCCTTGAACTCCGACTCGAGGTAGCCACGGCCGTCTTTTCCGATGTAAAGTCTGCCCGCACGATAGAGTGAAGAGAGTTTCCATAGTTTCCCTTCTTTCTCGAGTGCACCGATGCGGCGCAGTTCTTCGAGTGCGGGATGATCCTCAAGTTCGATATCGGAGTCAATAAAGCCTTTGGTAAGCTGGACAGCGAAAGCACTCATGCTCTAAAGCCTTTAGCTTGAGACATGAAGCATTGTATTGTATTATTTTTTATAGTAGTCCTTTTTTTCATAAGAATAATTATAGCATAAGCGTAATTGTCAGTTGTGCCTGACCTTTTGCTTCAGGCATGTTTGAGCTCCTCAAGGCGTGCGATGCGTGCTTCGGTGCTGGGGTGTGTGCTGAAGAGTTCTCGCATGGAGAAGTCTTTGCCTGTCAGTGGGTTGATGATGAACATGTGTGCCGTTTCGGGGTCGGCTTCAGGCATGGTCATCTGACGTGCATAGTTGTCGAGTTTGGCCAATGCCGACTGCAGCCATTCGGGATGTCCTGTCATGCGTGCGGCACCCTCATCGGCTTTGAATTCGCGACTTCGGCTGACGGTCATCTGTATGAGTGTGGCCACGATGGGCATCACGATCATCAATGCGATCATCACGATGGGGTTGGGACGGTCTCTGTCCCCGCCGCCAAAGAACATCCCGAACTGTGCAAGCATTGCAATGGCTCCGGCAATGGTGGCGGTGACGGTACCTATGAGCATATCGTAGTGTTTAATGTGGCTGAGTTCATGGGCAATAACCCCTTCTATTTCATGCTCGTCAAGCAGCTGCAGCAGTCCTTCTGTGACCGCAACGGCAGCATGTTCGTAGTCACGTCCGGTCGCAAAAGCATTGGGTTGCTGCTCGGGAATGATGTAGAGCTTTGGCATTGGCAGACCGGCACGTTGTGTCAGGC
Source organism: Sulfurovum sp. (assembly GCA_026983515.1). GTDB lineage: Bacteria > Campylobacterota > Campylobacteria > Campylobacterales > Sulfurovaceae > Sulfurovum. Next base: position 51,592 of record JALWHT010000035.1, on the reverse strand, counting down.
GTTCGACAATTTCGTAAAGACCACTGGCATGTGCCCTGTCTACGGGAATGGCATTGTAGTGGCTAAGCACCGCCTGGTCACTGTAGTAGTAGGCGTAGAAGTTCATTCCCGCAGCGATGAGAAAGGCGATGACCATACCGCTTTGACCTGCTATCATGCCGCCAAACCAGATGAAGAGCAGTGTCAGACCGATCATCAGTGCGTAGGTTTTTAACTGTTCCATAAATGTGTCCTTTTTTTAAGTAATTATAGCGTCATTGTATGTATTGAAAGTAAATGAAAGGTGGGAAGTGAAGTATGGCGGCAGTGTGCCGCCTTGATGGTTTTAGAGGGTAAGATCCATGATCGCTTTGGTTTTGGAAATGGTAGCATGATCGATCGCACGGTCGTTGCTGTCCACTTTTTCCATGATTTTTGCCATGACGACCAGCAGCGCACCGGTAATTTCGGGTAGTTTGGTTTCAAGGTCTGCGGAAAGCGGATACTTCAGTGGCGGTACAGTCGTCAGGAAATCAAGAACATCTTTGACTTCAATCTCTTCTTCCAGTTTTTTGAATGCGATGATGGTTTCCTGCAGCCCTTTGGTAATAGGCATATCAGACTCCATAATGATATCTCTTCCGTTCATGTTTGCATTACGTTCTGCCGCTATCAGCAGATCGACAAGTTTCTTCTCGACAATATCCGTAATGTCTTTTGCATGTCCTTTTTTAATGTCCAGTGATGATGCTTTTCTAAAAAGCGCTTCCAGTTTTGTAAATCCTACAACAGCCATGTTGTACTCCTTGTGTAATGTAATATATTGACTCAAGCTGTATTGTACAAAACAAGGAGAACAATTGTATGCTACCGGAGTTGCATTTGGGTGTGCTATGATGCACAAACATCTTTGTAAGAATTTCCTTACAGATATTTTTCATTGTATTGTGTATAATCTTCGGATATAATTAAATCAACCAAGAGGAGGGGCACAGTAACATGGCCAAAACAATACTGATTGTAGATGATGTCGGGTTCAATATTGAATTTGAAACGAAACTGATTGAAAATATTATCAAAGAGACCGGTATTCCCATGAAAGTGGATGAGGCGCATACCGTAGAAGAAGCCTCGAAAATGATTGACAGCAATGATGTGTACGATGCGATGATCATCGATATGAATCTCCCTGACGGTTCTGGGGTAGAGATTGCCAAGTATGCCCGCCAAAAAGATGCAAAAACAAGACTGGCTGCATTAACCATCTACCCGAATGAATATGAACAAGAGCGCAGTTATTTTGATCTTTTCATGAAAAAACCGATTATGATAGGTCCATTTAAACAGAATTTTCTGCGTTTACTGCAAATCGGGTGAGTTTACGTGCAGGGGAGTCAGCAATGGAAACAGATGAAGTAGATGCCCTTACGGGGTTAGCAACCTACAATGTGCTGATTGAGTATCTTGAGGACAGTGTTCCTGCCGAAGTACTCTATATAGAAATAGATGAACCGGCACGTTTTAATGATGCATTCGGGTATGATACAGATAAACGTATACTACTCTATTTTTGTGAAAATATCTCCTCATTGCTTGATGATGAACTTTTTGTCCGTATTGGTACCTACAGTTTTGTCATTGCGAAAAAAAATCCTTCCAAACCGGGTGAACTGAAGCTTCTTGCCGACAAGATCATTAATCAGCTTCGTGAGCCGATGAACTTTGACGGGAATCTTCTTTACATGACTGCGGCAATCGGTATTGCCTCTTCATTTTACGGTTTTTATTCTGCTGCGACACTTGTACGCCAGGCTGAGCATGCCATGAAAAAAGCAAAACGGGAAGGGACAAACCGAATTGTCCTTTGTCAGGAAAACAGAGGTTTTTCTTTTGAACATGAATTGAAACTGCTGAGAGATATCCCCCGTGCCATTGAAAACGGTGAAATTTACTTTGTCTATCAGGGGCAGTATAACTATGCTCAAAAAGCATTTACCGGTGCAGAAATGCTGGCACGCTGGGAACATCCTGTTTTGGGGAATGTCCCTCCTGATATTTTTATCCCTCTTGCGGAAAAAAGCGGTATGATCACGCCTTTGATGAATAAAACCCTCATTGAAGTTTCCAAAATGTATAAAAAGCTTGAAGAAAAGGGCTTTGATGATTTTTCCATTGCCCTGAATCTCTCTTTTCAGGTATTGATGGAAGAGAGTTTTCTCGATAATGTCACATTTCTTCTCGATGCATATGGGTTAAAGGGAAAACCTCTGACATTTGAAATTATGGAAGATACTATTCCTGATCATCTCGAAAGTTTTACCGCACGTCTTGATGAGGTAAAAGCACTTGGTTTTTCCCTTGCGGTAGATGACTACGGAACCGGGCATACGTCGTTGACATATTTGTTGCACTTTCCTATAGACTATTTGAAAATAGACCGTTCTTTTGTGCACAATATTCATCAGAACAGACGTAATTTTTTACTGTTTAAATCGATCATCGATATGGCTGATGCTCTGGAGTTGAAAGTCATCGCCGAGGGAATTGAAACCCGGGAAGATGATGCAATTTTGCAACAGTTTGAAGGCATTACCGTTCAAGGCTACCTCTATTGTAAGCCTCTTCGGGCAGAAGCACTTTTGAAACGTCTGTAAAAGAAGTGTAATATCATGACACTGTGATTGTGTTTCAGTGTAATTTTTTGGCGAGTTCAATGGTTTCCTGAATTGCTTTTTTATTGAACGGTTTTCCGACAAACATGTCAAACAATGCTGCACTCTGCTGGTCTTTTCTGCCGTCTCCTGAAATAGAAACTGCAAAAAGTCTATTGGATGTTTTTCCGTTTTCAAGTTTTCTGTATTGACTGATCACTTCTGAACCGGATAGGGTAGGCATCTGTTTGTCGAGGTAGGCAATGTGATAGGGAGTGCCGTTTTCATGTGCCGTCTTCAGCATTTCCAGTGCATCTTTCCCGTCCGTTACCGTATCGATATGGCAGAACTCATCAGCGAGTATGGCTTTGATCAGTTCAAGGTTGATCTTATCGTCATCTGCAACCAGAATTTTCAGGGGCTGGTGTTCTGCAAGAAGTTCATACAGTTCATTCGCATAGTAATCGTACTGTGAAATGATTGAGACAGTGTCTTCCTGCTGTTGGGGCAAAGAGAGGAAGTTCTCTTCAACAATGAGCAGGGGAATATTGCGTTGGAATGCTTCTTCTTTGAGTGTCTGTGTGACCATGCTTTCATAACAGATCAGATGGGTAAAGCCTTCCGGAATAATATCTTTTTTGCCAAGTGTCCGGAACTGTGCTTTGGAAATACCAAATGATGTAAGATAGCGGGCAATATTTCTTGCACTTGCAAGATTTTTCTTTGATAGCATGATGCCTGTTTTTAAAAGTGTATTGTAAATAGGATTAAATAGACTTTCCGCGTTGGTGATTTCGAGTGGAATGGAAAAGTAAAAACTGCTTCCTTTATCAAGCTGGCTTTTGAGTTTCAGTTTGCCTCCCAGCTTGCTGATATATTCTGCACAGATGGAAAGTCCAAGCCCGGTACCGCCATACTGCTCTTTGGTATGCTCTTCCGCCTGGGTAAAGGCTTTGAAAATTTCTGTCTGTTTTTCCTGTGCAATACCGATGCCGGTATCATTGACAGCGATTTTGACTTTTTTCTTTTCCGGAACGTATTGGACAAGCAGGGTGACCTCCCCGCCTGTTGGTGTAAATTTGTAGGCATTGTTCAAAAGGTTCATCAACACCCGTTTCAGCATCATTGTATCTATGTGTACCTCTTTAGGGAGTACCGGGTCGATAAAGATATTGTAGGTGATATGTTTGTTATACATATTTGCAGAGAATGTCTTTGCAATATCAGCAAGGAATCTGGTGGGGTTAACCGTTTCCTTCTCTGTTTTAATACGTTCGCGCTGGCTTGAAATACGATCGAGGATGGAGGTCGTTAGATCATTGATAAACTGTGCACTCTCTTTTGCATTGTGAATATATTGCAGAAGTCGTTTGTCATGCACCTGATCTTCCATAAGTTCCAGAAAACCAAATAGAGAATTTGCCGGTGTTCGAATGTCGTGGACTGTATTAGCAAGAAAATTGAGGGTCTGTTCGCTCTCTTCCTTTTGCTGTTGCTGCTGCTGTACCTCTTCGACTTTTTCTACTATATTTTCGGAACTCTCCAGCAGGTGTTGGCTAATATACACTTTTTCTTTCTGATGTTTCATCTCTGGATACATAAGGTAGATGACATTGATAAGGAAAGGTACCAGTGCCTCAAGAATTGCAAGGTCATCAGGTGTGAAGTTTTTGATCTTCTTGATGGAACTGTATGCGGTGACCATCCCTAGAAAATGTTCATTATCAATAATAGGGACGATAATTTTTGATTTGATACGGATATTGTCAGGGTTGTCGACTTCCGGAAGATACTCTTTTTCACTGGCGATATAGTTGAAAATGCCTCCGCTCAGGGTGAAGAAACATTTGGCAAGCACCCCGTGTTGTCCAAGCATGGAAATGTTGTTGGTACTTTCATCGTCACGTGCACGCACAAGTGAAGCAGTTTCTTTATGAAAGACCCAAAGGGATGCATAGTCTGTATCCATAACATGCGTGATAAGATTTTCAACAATACGGTTGATTTCTATATTGTCTTTGGCTGCCTGAATTTTCTGTGTCGTTTCCGATACCAGTGTTTTCAGTTCAGGTAGTGTGATTTGCCCCATCTTCGTTTTCTCCGTTTTCCATCTTATTTCTCGTGATGCCATTATAGTGAAAAAAGAAAAAATTGACTGTAGGATATTTCTTACAGACAAAAAGATGTTTTTTGGGTACTATTTCAAAAATCATGCAAATAAAGGAGTGTGACAGATGGAAAGACCGACACCTACCGATGTAGAAAGAGAAGTCAAAAGTATCGACATGATCGTATCCAAAGGGGATGCGGAAGGGAATATTACCTATACTAACCCTATTTTCATGAAAATTTCAGGATACAGTCAGGGAGAGCTTCTGGACAAGCCCCATTCTATTTTGAGACATCCGGATATGCCAAAGGCGATCTTTAAATATCTTTGGGACAATATTTCCGAAGGCAAAGAGGTGCATGCATATGTCAAGAACCTCTGCAAAGACGGCAGTTATTATTGGGTACTTGCCCAGGTAAGAATGGCGAAAAACCCGGACGGTTCCTTCAGGAACTACGTTTCAACAAGAAAATGTATCACTGACAGTGCCAAAGCAACGATTTCCGAACTGTATGCAAAAATGCTTGAAGCAGAAAAAGAGGGAGGCATTGATGCATCGCTTGAGGTACTTAATACATTTCTCACTGAGAGAGGCCATTCGCTTGAGACATTCAATGCCTGTATGGACGAATTGAACAAATAATAACCACTATAATCATAAAAGGAGAACAATATTATGATTGATTTTAACAATGCAATGAAAAGACTGCGTGCAGTCAACGGATACCTCGGGTCAGCAGTACTGAACTACTCGGGAGAAACACTCTATATTGATAATGAAAATACAGGAACGGATATTGCCTACTCTGCGAGTATTTTCAATGATGCTTACAGAATGGTATCTGAATCTTCACTGGACGTCGGGTTTTCGGAAGCATCTTCCATTGAAGCAAAGACACTTGACGGACATGTATTCCTGATCAACAGTGCCGGGCAGCTTTCTGATGACAACTTTGCCAAACTTAACGTATTTGCCATTTTCAGAGATGACGGCAATGTTGCATTGGCAAAAATGGTTATGGACAAAGCGGCAAAAAAAATGTCGGAAGAACTGGGACAGATGTAACAAGAGAGGATATTCTGTAGAGGGTGTCCATAAACTCAGAAACGAGGTGTATTATTAAAACATTATATTTGATCCGGCATGCCAAGTCGAGCTGGAAAGATATCGATGCCAGTGATTTTGAACGGGGATTGACCAAAAAAGGCAAAAAGAGCATCGAAACGATCGGTTCCTATCTGATGCTCAGAGGTATCCGCCCGGATATCATACTTGCCAGCTGTGCCCGTCGTGCGGAAGAGACAGCAGATATTCTGGCAAAAAAACTGTCGTTTGATGGCCCTATCAACTATATGCAGGAGCTCTACTTTACCGATACGGAGACACTTCGTCAGATCATTATGATGCAGGAGAGTGATGTAGAACGTATTTTTGTGGTCGGGCACAATCCCCAGGTAACCGATATGGCGAATATGCTGATGGATGAGCATATTTCCAAAATTCCCGGTATGGGTGTGGTTGCCATAGACTTTGAGATAGACCAGTGGAGTGAGATTGAGCATATCAAAGGGAAAATGGACTTTTTTATTTTTCCAAAGCAGTTTCAATACTATATTCCCAACCAGATCAGAGCTGTACTCGGAAAATAGTGGCATAATAGGGTAAAATAGGGTATGAGAAAATCACTACATGAACTGCTTTTAAATGTTGACAATGTCCGTATTCTCTATGTAGAAGACAACCGGTCCGTGCGAGAGAGTACCATCGATTTGCTGCAAATGTATTTTTCAAATATCGATGTTGCTCAAAACGGTGAAGAGGGACTGAAGAAATATCGTGATTTTTATGCACGTCAATCTTGTTACTATGACATAGTCCTGACTGATATAAGAATGCCCAAACTCAACGGTATTGAGATGATCCGTGAAATTCAGAAACTGAATGAACGTCAGTTGTTCGTTGTCTTTTCAGCCCACAATGAGAGAGAATATCTCCTTGAACTCCTTGATCTGGAAGTGACACACTTTATTCCCAAACCGATTGAAATGGAGCGTTTCGAAAAAGTCCTCGGCCATGCAGTAGAGATATTGCTACAACGTAAAGAGTACAAAGCGATGACCGAGCGCCTTGCCCTTGCCAAAAAAGTTGCAGAAGAAGCAACCGTGCAGAAGAGCCGTTTTCTTGCCAATATGTCCCATGAAATCCGTACCCCATTAAATGCCATTACCGGGTTTATCAAACTGCTTGAAAAAGATGAACAGGATGAAACAAAACAGAAGTATCTGAAAATCATTAAAAATTCTTCTGAGTCCCTGCTTCAAATCATCAATGATATTTTGGATCTTTCCAAAATAGAAAGCGGCAAACTCACCATTGAACCCTATAACTTCAACCCTTATGAAGATCTGATTATGATCGCAGAGCTGTTTCAGGCCAAAGCGGCGGAAAAAAATATTGCGTTTCAGATCCGATACAATAATGATATGCCAAAAATACTGTATGGGGACGCGTTGAGAATCAAGCAGATCTTTACCAATCTGCTTTCCAATGCATTGAAGTTTACGCCGGAGGGCTCCAAGGTAAAGTGTGTGATCTGGTATAAGAACGGCACACTTAATATTAAGGTTAAAGACTATGGCATTGGTATCAGTGAAGAGAAGCAGCAGGCCATTTTTGAGCCGTTCACACAGGCAGACGGTTCGACAGTCAGAAATTACGGCGGTACGGGATTGGGCTTGACCATTAGTATGGAACTTACTCGCATGCTGGGAGGAACATTAACCCTAAAAAGCAAAGAAGGGGAAGGAAGTACCTTTACCCTCTCACTCCCGTTGGAAGAGGGCAGTGAGGTTAAAGAAAGCAGTGAGGAAGTGACCATTGAAAAGGGGCATGTCTTGATTGTTGAAGATTATGAAGCAAATCGTATGCTGCTTGGCATCATTCTGGACAATGCGGGACTGACCTATGAAATGGCGACAGATGGTCTGGAAGCGATTGAAAAATTCAAAAACGGTACCTTTGACATTATTTTGATGGATGAGAATATGCCGAATATGGGTGGTATGGAGGCAATGAAAAAGATTGTAAAACTTGAAGAGGCTGAAAAGCGGCCGCATACCCCTATTGTGTCATTGACAGCGAATGCTATACAGGGTGACAGGGAACGCTTCCTGAAGGCTGGGTTTGACGACTATATCAGTAAACCGGTAGAACCGGAGAATCTGCTGGCTCTCATCAGCCGTCTTCTCAAAGCATGTCCCGTCAAGCCAGGTGTATAGGGAGAAACAGAGGTGCATAGAAAGCATTTTACCGTTCAGAAAGTAGAGTTGCTCCTTCGTATTCTTGTGGTACTGATACTCACAATGGGCTTAATGACCATTGTCCGTTTTATTGAAGGTGATACAGCACAGTCTATTGCTGATTTTATCTTTACCCTTATTTCTGTTTGGGGTTTTGTCAAAATACAAAAAAATAAAGAAGCCTATAAAATCGTTACACGGATTGTATTCTTTGCTGCGGTTATTGCGTCTTTATTCCTTTTGAGAAACCATCCTGACATTCCTATCCGTTTTATATGGTTCTCCACTGTTGTCTACATGATCTATTATCTGTTTGACCGGGATGAAGCACTCTATTGGATAAGCAGTTTGACGGTACTGCTGCTGATACTTTTTGCGGTGGATAGGGAGAGCTTTTCTCTTAGTGTGGTAGATTTTTTTATTTGGCTGCTCAATATGGTGATCGTTCTGATGATCTCCAATTGGTATGCCAGCATTGAAGAAGATTCCACTCGCCGTCTCAAATATATTCAAAGCAGACTTTCTGAGGAAGTGCAAAAAAAGACGCAGGAACTTGAAAAACGTACGAAAGAGCTGGAAATGCTGAATGAGAGTCTGGAAGAACGTGTAGAGGAAGAAGTTCGAAAAAACAGCGAACAGGAACAGATGCTCTTCAGACAGGCACGATATGCGCAGATGGGGGAAGTGTTAAGTATGATCGCCCACCAGTGGCGACAGCCGCTCAATGCTATTGCTCTGACAAACTCCGGACTGCAGGTGATGAGCAGGCAGGGGAAATGTGATACAGAGAAGGTGGTAGAAAAGACAAAACGTATTGAAGAGTATGTGCAGCATCTTTCCAAAACCATTGATGATTTCAGGAATTTTTTTGCCCAGGATCAGGAGAAGTGCAATCTGGTACTATCCGAAATCGTCGATGATGCCTTGGAGTTGGTTTTTCCTATTCTTGAAGCGGAAGATATTCAGGTTACGATGGCAGGAAGGTGCAACTGTGTTATTCACTCCTACCCCAATGAAATTTTGCATGTGGTGTTGAACTTGTTGAACAATGCCAAGGATGTCCTTTCAAAAACGTCACAGAGTCAGAAGGAGATCATTATCCGTATGCATCATGAAGAAGGGAAGTCCTGTTTGGAAATTGAAGACAACGGTGGCGGTATTTCCGAAGAGATCATCGATAGAATTTTTGATCCCTATTTTACAACAAAAGAGGAGAGCGGAGGTACAGGGCTTGGGCTTTATATGTCCAAACTGATTATTGAAAAGCACTGCATGGGTGAACTCTCTGTCTGCAATGGAGAACGGGGTGCGATCTTTAAAATACTTTTCCCTGTGACTACTGTGTAGATTCAGTATTGCCCGAAAATGTTTCATAGGCAAAACGCTGAAGCTGAGCCGTATTTTCAAGGGAGAGTTTGTCCAGAATACGTGTGCGGTAGGTTGAAACGGTTTTTGGACTAAGCGCCATCTCCTCGGCAATCTCTTTTGGGGATTTTCCCTGTGCAATGAGGTTGAGTACTTCAAACTCTCTTTTTGAGAGGAGGTCGCCAATGGCTTTTTTTTCTGGATTGAGGTCTGTTCCAAAGGGCAAAATCTCTTCGAATGTTCTGCTGATATATTTCTCTCCCCGCAATACCGTTGTGATAGCATCAATCAGTTCCGAAGAGACAACAGATTTGTTCAGGTAGCCCAGCGCACCGCTTTTAAATGCACGCAGGGCATATACTTCTTCAGGATAGGCACTAAGTACAAGAATAGGCAGATTAGGGTAGCGTGTACGGATCTCTTCAATGGTGGCAAGACCATTGAGGTCGCCAAGGTTGAGATCGAGCAAAAGAAGGTCGACATGCTCTTTACCCAAACCTTCAAGAAGTTCATGATAACTGGCCGCCTGCACGGTAACCTGCATATCACTGCGTGTACGAATGATCATTTCAAGACCGTTACGAATGAGTTCATGATCGTCTGCTACTGCTAAGCTTACCATTTTTACGCTCTCTGTATGATTGTTTTGTCAGATAGTATAGCAAACTATACGGTATATATTCTTGAAGCGGTTTGTATGGTTTCAAAATAGGAAATAGTGTACAATATACAATATGCACAGACAAAAGGGAAAAGTACGATGAATACACTTGTGGAAGAAAGTTTGCAGATTGCAGCTAAAAAGTTTGAAAATTTTGGATTTCAGGAAGAGCAGGTGGAAAAACTGCTTCTTTCAGGCAGACGTGATTTGGAAGCGGAAATGGAAAAGCTGATGCAGCTTTTATCTGAACCCGAACCTGACAAAGAAGCCATTGACAAGTCCCTGCATGCTTTGAAAGGGCTGCTCTATAACCTTGGTAATATCGATGCCGGAGACAAGATGAATGATCTGCGGGAAGACGAATCATTGCATGAACAAATTGAAAAGCTGCAGGCAGTATTGCATGGTCGGTAAGCCGTACAGGTATGTATTGCATGGCATACTCTTCCTGTTCTTGACAGGGGATGCATGGGGAAAATACCATGCTACAATTGCTCCTGTCAACAAAACGGTAAAGGCACGTATGATTAAGGGGCACTCCTGGCATGAGGGATGTCCGGTGCACTACCAAAATTTACGCTATCTGACCATGACCTATATCGACTTTACAGGAAAAGAGCGTACCGGAGAGATGATTGTACACAAAGCTGTGGCCAAAGAGGTAACCGAAGTCTTTAAAAAACTTTACAAGTCAGGGTATCCCATCCGGCAAATGCGTCTGGTCAGCGATTTTGGCGGCAATGACTGGAAAAGTATTGACGCAGACAATACGTCGGCATTCAACTGTCGCAATGCTACAGGTAGCAAAAAGTGGTCCAAACACAGTTACGGCAGGGCAATCGACCTCAATCCGCTTGAAAATCCTTACATTTCCAGAAATGGACACATTGCACATAAAGCATCGCTTCAGTGCAGAAAACGGCAACACCGAAACAGCAGTGCTGAGGACAAAGCCATTTTGCTGAGAAATGACGAAGCGGTAAAGGTATTCAAGGCGTATGGCTGGCAGTGGGGTGGTGACTGGCATGGCGTCAAAGACTACCAGCACTTTTCAAAATAGAGAGGATAATGCATGAAAAAACGTACCAAGATCATCGCCACGGTCGGGCCGGCATCTGACAGTTATGAGAAGATTGTTGCGCTCATTCGTGCGGGGGTTAATGTCTTTAGGCTTAACTTTTCACACGGTACACACGACTACCACAGCACAGTTCTTGGGCGTATTCGCAAAGCGGTTGCCCAGACAGGACTCATTACCGGGGTACTACAGGATATCAGCGGCCCTAAAATTCGGGTAGGTATGTTGGAGTCAGATTTTCAGCTGAAAAGCGGAGATGTACTTGAGTTTGTGAAGGAAGATATTGTCGGAAAGCAGGTTGCACCGGGAAGATACCGTCTGAGTATCAATGAACCGCAAGTGCTCGATCAGCTGCAGGTAGGAGAGTACATTTACCTTTATGACGGCATCATACGGGCGGTAGTTACGCAGAAGAGTCCTGAGAGGGTGATTGTCAAAGTAGAAAACGAAGGGATGCTCTCTTCTCGCAAAGGAGTCAATTTCCCCAACACACGCCTGGGTATCGATGTTCTGACGCCAAAAGACAGAAAGGATATTGCGTGGGGTGTGGCAAACGGTGTTGATTTTATGGCCATCTCTTTTGTGCAGTCGGCTAAGGATATGCAGCGTGCTGCCGAGGTTGTAGACTCGCTTGGCGGCAAGGTGCAGCTGCTGGCGAAAATCGAGAAATTCGATGCGGTCGAGAACATCGATGCAATTTTGGAAGTTTCAGACGGTATTATGGTAGCAAGGGGTGATCTTGGCATAGAGATTCCCTACTATGAAGTGCCGCTAACACAGAAGATGCTGGTAGAAAAGGCCAATGCACGTAGCAAGCCGGTTATTGTCGCTACGCAGATGCTGCTTTCGATGACTACCAAGGAGACTGCTTCGCGTGCAGAGATCAGTGATGTTGCCAACGCAGTGCTTGACGGTACAGATGCTGTGATGCTTTCTGAAGAAAGTGCCATAGGGCACAATCCGGTGCTTGCGGTGGAGACGATGTTCAAGACGGTGCAGGCGGCAGAGACTTTCTACCCCTTCCACAAGTTCGATATGTTCCCAATGTATGACCGTGGAGACAAGATCGATGATGCTGCCGTACGGCTTTCGGAGAGTCTGGAAACAGCAGGGATCATTGCTATGACCTCTTCGGGTGGCTCTGCCAAAAAGACGGCACGCTACCGGCCAAGCAGACCCATCTACGCCGTTACGCACGATGAGAAGACGGCACGTACTCTGACGCTGGTATGGGGTGTGGTGCCGGCATTTTCTGTCAAAGAGGGGAAACTCAGACAGATGATGGCACAGGTAATGGCTGAAGGACTTGCGCGTAAATTGCTGCAAAAAGAGAGCAATTATATTTTGGTTGCGGGTGATCCGGCCGGTGTGCCGGGTTCTACCAACTTGGTACGCGTTATCAGCGGTTACGAAATGGAATATTTCGCCGCACTGGAGGAGTAGGCGCCTTAGTTTTTGAATGCGCCGCCGAGCATTCCTTTGATGGCACCCTGAATATCGGCAGGATAGATGACGAACTTGGAGTTCTGGCTTTTGCTGATCTGCTCAAGCGAGTTGATATAGCGGTCACCGAGCAGGAACATGGCAGGCAGCTCTTTGTCTTGAATGTTGTCGGAGATAAGTCTGATCGCTTCGGCAGAAGCGTTGGCAAGCGCAACCTGTGCTTCTGCTTCTCTTTTGGCCGCTTCGAGTTTTCCGTCCGCTTCCAAAATGGCGGCGTTCTTGTTTCCTTCCGCGGTCGTTTCAATGGCGCGGCGTTCACGTTCGGCCGCAGCCTGGCGCTCCATGGACTCCTGCATGGATGCACTTGGAGAGATGTCCTGAATCTCGACACTCTTGATGGTTACACCCCAGTCGGCCACATCGTCGATGATGGCATCTTTGAGTTTGGTCTTGATGTGCTCACGGTTGCTGAGCGCTTCATCGAGTGTCATTTCACCGAGAATGGAACGCAGTGTGGTCATGACCAGCTGCTGAATGGCAAGGTGGAAATCCTCGATGCCGTAGATGGCATCACGCGGATTGGTCACACGTGCGAAAGTGACGGCATTGGTGGTGATGACAGCGTTGTCGCGGGTGATGACTTCCTGCTGGGGAATGTCAAGAATGATGTCACGGGTAGAGACTTTTTCTCTGACTGATTCGATATAGGGGACAATGATATTGAGTCCCGGTTTGAGGGTGCGTGCAAATTTTCCAAGACGCTCGACAACCCACTCTTCCCCCTGCGGGACGATGTTGATACCTTTGTAGAGGGTGTAGACAACACCCGCGGCAATGATGATCAGTACGGTTAATGCTTCCATGGTTATGCTCCTTGTTGTGTTTTGTTTTCTGTAACAGGGGCAACTTCGATCAGCTGCCCGTTGATTTCGACAATCTTGACACGGGTACCTTTTGGTATGTCTGTTTTAGCGGTCGCATGCCACTGCGTATTGCCCAAAACCGGGGTATCGAAAGTGACTTTGCCTCTGCCGTGGGGGTGAATCTCACCTGTGACGGTACCCAGCGTTTCCAGCCGGTAGTCAGACTGTCCGCTGTTGGAGACGGTATGGTCTTTGAACCACTTTATCCAGACCAGTACCGAGGCAATGGCAAAGAGCAGCCACAGCAGAATTTCGACCTGAATGGAGAGCTCGAAAATGATGTCGAGTATGCCTACGAGTATCGCGGAAACACCAAGCGTCAGCATAAAAAAGGTACCGGTACTCATTTCAATAACAATGAGCAGAACACCAAAGATAACCCAGTGCCACCAGGTTACTTCATTCAGCAGTGCGATCACGCAGACTCCTTGGTTTGGAATATTAAGAAAGATTATAGCATAAAATAAATGGAAACTGAAAGAGGTATACTGTCGCAGGGCGTAAGCAAGATTTGGGTATAATCGCGAAAATTTTTACACATCAAGGATAAACGATGGCAGAACATTTAAATGTATACTACGACAAAGATTGCGATCTTGACATCATCAAAAGCAAAACCGTTGCGATGATTGGTTTCGGATCACAGGGACATGCACACGCAGAGAACCTCAGAGATTCAGGCGTAAACGTTGTAATTGGTCTGAGAAAGGGCGGAAGCTCATGGAAAAAGGCTGAAGCCAAAGGCTTTGAAGTACTGACAGTCGAAGAAGCGTCTGCCAAAGGTGATGTCGTTATGATCCTCCTTCCGGATGAAAACCAGAAAGAGATCTATGAAGCGCAGATCGAGCCACACCTCAAAGAGGGTGCGACGATCGCATTTGGTCACGGGTTTGCCATCCACTACGGACGTATCCAGCCAAGAGCGGATATCAACGTTATGATGGTTGCACCAAAAGCACCGGGACACACTGTACGTTCAGAGTTTGTCAGAGGCGGCGGTATTCCTGACCTGATCGCAGTAGACAAAGACCCAAGCGGCAACACCAAAGCCCTTGCACTCTCTTACGCATCTGCCATCGGCGGTGGTAGAACAGGTATCATTGAAACCACTTTCAAAGATGAAACAGAAACAGACCTTTTCGGTGAGCAGGCAGTCCTTTGCGGTGGTGTCAGCGCACTGATCCAGGCAGGGTTTGAAACACTGACTGAAGCAGGCTACCCTGCAGAGATGGCATACTTCGAGTGTCTGCATGAGATGAAACTCATCGTCGACCTGATCTTCGAAGGCGGTATCGCAGATATGAGATACTCTATCTCCAATACAGCAGAGTACGGCGACATGGTAAGCGGACCGCGTGTCATCAACGAAGAGTCCAAAAAAGCGATGAGAGAGATCCTCAAAGAGATCCAAAACGGCAAGTTCGCCAAAGACTTCGTTCTTGAAGGTCAGGCAGGATACCCAAGAATGAATGCAGAGAGAAGAAACCTCAAAGATTCTGAGCTTGAGAAAACCGGTGAGAGACTGCGTGCGATGATGCCGTGGATCAAAGCCAACAAAATCGTAGACCAAGAAACTAATTAATCTTTTTGACAATTTGCGCTCATCTTTGCAGGATGGGCGCAGTCACTTACTATTCGTAAGCTCCTTTGCCCAAACCTACAAATCTAAGCACAACTTGTCAAAAATCTTGAATCAGTTTAGATTACTATGTTTCCCTTTTCCTCTTTAACTTTTAATTTTCACGCACCCAAATCTACAGCAAACTCACAAAAAATCTTGAGTTTGTTTACATTATTTTTTCCTTTTTAACTTTTCCTTTTTAATTTTTTACCTTTCTTCATTCTTTTGCTATAATGCCGTACTTCAAACAGGTGGAGCACTATGGCACCAGGTTCCGGAAAAAAGAGAACTACAAAATCGACACCCAGTAAAAGCTCAGACAGGAAAAGTACCGTTAACACCAAAAAGAGAACACCGTCACGCAAAAAGAGAAGCAGCAAGAAGAAACCTCAAAAATCAAACATCTTTGTTAAAGTATTTCTGGTGCTTCTGGCTATGTTACTACTGGTTGGGGTAGGGTACTGTCTTGGCACATGCTGGCAGAAAACGGAAAGCGGGCCAAAAAAAGAGTATACAAAAACGGTTAAAACGCATTATAAGAAGTCTGTCAAAAAGAGTGGGAAACCAAAAGAGAAAAGTCACCCGCTTAAAAGGAAGCCTCAGGCAACATCTGTATCAGAGCCAATAACGGTTCAGCCTTTTGCCAAACATGTCAAGCTTGCCTACAGAGGAGAGCGGCCAAGGCTTGTGATTATTATTGACGATGTGCATACACAGCAGCAGCTTCACGACATTCAGCATATAGGCTACCCTGTAACGCCTTCTATCTTTCCTCCCTATACGCTCTCACCGCATACACCGAGGCTGGCGCGCAATGTTGTGCACTACATGATACACCTGCCGATGGAGTCGGGCAGTGCGAAGTTCAATACACAGAGTAAAACACTGATGTCCGGTTTCAGCAGGTCGCAGATGGAGACACGGGTAAAGGAGCTTCGCCGACTTTTCCCACGGGCGCACTTCATCAACAACCATACCGGATCGGTTTTTACTGCGAATGAAGCGGCGATGAACCGGCTTTATGAAGCGATGCGTAAAGAGGATTTCATGTTTATCGACAGCCGCACCTCTTCCAAATCAAAAGTTGGGAAAATAGCGCATGCGCATGGTGATGCCTATGTGGCGCGTGATATATTCCTCGACAATGTCCACTCGGTTCCGGCGATTCATGCACAGTTAAAAAAAGCGATTTCTCTTGCGAAGAAGCATGGGTATGCCATTGCCATCGGGCATCCGCATAAAGTGACGATTGCAGCACTTAAAAGTGCCGCACCTCTGCTGAAAGATGTCGATGTGGTTTATGTGGATAAAATATTCAGGGTAGAGTGAGACTCAGTCTCGTTTTACTGCATAGCTTCCCGAGCCGATAAAGACGATGGCAAGTGCGCCAAGCAGAAAGAACATCGCGCTTTCTGCACCCCAGGCACCGTAGGTGCCGAGTGATGTCATACCTCTGAAGTGTGTCAGCCAAAGGGCAACCAGCATATTGAGTGCAATGACACCTGCCCATATGCGGCTGTAGAAGCCTATTATGAGCAGTATAGGTGCAACGATTTCACCAATATAGACACTATAGGCAAGCCATGCAGGGGCATGATGTGCATGGAGAAGCCCTTCAATGAAACCGATGCCGTGCTGTAATTTGTAGATGCCGTGAAAAAGCATCAACCCTCCGATCATCACCCTCAAGATCAATTTTCCAATATTTTCCGGCATTGTAACCTCTTTTTGGCGTGATTATACCCCAACTTTTGTTTTAGACAAAAAGTATGACAAAACGACATATTTTTAACCTTTGCTTTATTTTATCAGTACCATGTAAAGAAAAAAAGGAGACAGGCATGAGCCAAATGGTACCTCATACCATTGTTGAACTGGAAGCAATGCGTAAGTATCCGGCGGAACTCTTTTTTCGTGGTGATCTGGAATTGCTGAACCACCCTAAAGTTTCTATTGTCGGTACGCGTACGCCATCACTTTATACGCAGCAGATAACAGAAGAGATTGCAAAAGCTTTGCGCAAGAGAGGGGTATGCATTGTCAGTGGTGCGGCAATGGGTGTGGATGCGATCGCGCACAGGGCTGCGGGTACTAACAATACCATCGCTGTACTTGGCTGCGGCGTGGACATCCGCTACCCTGTGCTCAACAGTGAGCTCATTACATCCATTGAGCGGGAAGGGCTGCTGTTGAGTCCTTTTAATGACGGTTTCAGGGCGACCAACTGGAGTTTTGTGGTGCGAAATGAACTGGTTGTAGCGCTTGGAAAGATTTTGGTTGTAACGGAAGCAGACCTGAAAAGCGGTTCACTGCACTCGGTGGAGTGTGCATTGAAAACGGGTAAAAAAGTATATGTAGTGCCGCATCGCATAGGGGAGAGTCGGGGCACCCATGCCCTGATTCTAAGCGGGGATGCCGAGGTGATATGGGATGTAGAAGCGTTTGCTTCACAGTTTGGCGAAGCTGTAGAAAGTGATGTACCCAAAGATGACTTTTTTTATTTCTGCCAAAAAATGCCTACACTCGATGAAGCACTGGCTGCTTTTGGAGAGCGGGTGTATGAAGCGGAACTTGAAGGGGTTGTCACGATACGCAACGGTATCGTGCGGTTGCAGTAAATTTATTTGCTAAGCTGCTGAAAGAGCTTTTCAAGCGAAGACTCTGACAGTAAGCCTACCTGAATGAATTGAACGTCACCTTTTGTATCAAGCGCGATCAGGAAAGGGATACTTCCCTCCCACTGTGCTCTTTGTGCAATGTAGCTGACAAAAAGACGTTCCTGTTCACCGGAAATAACGGTATAGTTGATGCCCTTTTGTTTGACAAAACGTTTTAACTGACTGTTGCTGTACCCCTGTACCTCTACGGCCACAACTGCAAGTTTACCTTTGTGCTTTTTTTGCATATCGATCAGATGCGGGATGGTCATGAGACAGGGAGGGCATTTGTGACCGAAGAATTCCAAAAAGACCACTTTGCCTTCCATTCCGGAAATTTTAAGTCCTTCAGGTGTACCGCTGACAGTGTAGCTTTTCCCGTTAATATCTTTGATATGGAGGCTTTTCTTTTTTGTTTGTGCCTGTGAAGTGCTTACGAGTGCAAGCGTCAGCAACACAATGGTGAGTAGTTTTTTCATCTATAAACCTTTGTTGTAGTATTCGTCTTGATGACATTATAGATAGTATACATTAACCATTATGTAACAATTGTGAAGTTTTGAAAAAGTTTTGGAAAAAACTAAGAGCATCAAGGAAGATTTTAAAAGGAGGAGGAAAAATCTATGAAAAAGGAGACCAAAATGAAATCTTTTATAGGGGAGGAGGAGATTTTATTTTTGGTTGATCCCTGATGCTCTTATGGTGAAAGTATAGAGCGGGAAGTTTAACCGAACACTAATGTTCATGAAAAATATTCTATGTTTGATGTAAATTCTGGAATTTCAAGGTAAAGCAGATGGGGTAAAGTAAACTGCAATTTTTATTGATGTATAGTGACTCTATGGATTGTTACCAAAATTTTCTAAACAAGGATGAAAAATGAACTACCCGCAATTCCCTGAAAACTGTAAATCACTACTCTGCAAGTACTTGACACCGGAAGTTTTTGACGCACTCAAAGACAAAAAAACTCCGAACGGCTTTACGCTGGAACAGGCGATCAACTCCGGTGTGAAAAATATTGACAGTGGCATAGGTGTGTATGCCGGTGATAAAGAGTCTTATGATGTGTTTGACAAACTTTTTGATCCTATTATTGAAGAGTATCACGGGTTTGGTAAAACGGATTCGCACAAAAGCAACCTCAATCCTGATGATCTGAATGCCCCAAACCCTGATCCGGACAATGAATTTATCTTGTCTACCCGTATCCGTGTCGGAAGAAATATGGATAATATGCCGCTGGGTACTGCCATATCAAAAGAACAGCGTGACCATGTGGAAGCGAGCGTGGTAGCTGGGTTGAAGACACTGGAGGGTGAACTTAAAGGGGAGTACTACCCGCTTCTTGGGATGACAAAAGAGGTGCAGGAAGCACTTATTAAAGACCACTTTCTATTTAAAGAAGGTGACCGCTTCCTGGATGCGGCGGGACTTAACCGTGATTGGCCGGCAGGTCGCGGTATCTACCATAATACTGATAAAACCTTTTTGGTTTGGGTGAATGAAGAGGATCAGCTCCGTATTATCTCCATGCAGCAGGGAGGTGACATACAGGAAGTTTTTGCGCGCCTTGTGAAAGCTATTGAAAGTATTGAAACCAAGGTACCCTTCTCATACAGTGATCATCTCGGTTATATCACAAGCTGTCCGACAAACCTTGGTACGGCAATGCGGGCGAGTGTGCATATCAAATTGCCAAAGCTCAGTGCTGACATGGAGAGATTCAAAGCGATTACCGATCAATATCATTTGCAGATTCGCGGGATTCATGGAGAACACAGTGAAAGTGAAGGCGGTATTTATGATATCAGCAACCGAAGAAGACTCGGTATTACTGAGGTGGAAGCTGTGCAGGATATGTATGATGGTGTTGTTGCCCTGATCGAAGCGGAAAAAGCACTGCGTTGACGGATATTGCATCAAGGTGAGCCAAAAATGCGAAATTTGTTTTTTTAAGTGATATAATGCTTTACAAGGGTTCTCCCACAGTAATGATATATAGCAATCAAGAAGGAAGGCAATATGATAAAAAAGATGCTCTTTTGCGTGGCGGTCGGAGTTTCTGTGCTCTCTGCACACGTCTCGCTGGAACAAAAGATCGGGCAGATGCTCATGGTGGGGTTTCACGGTACTTCTGCAAAGCCCGGTTCGCAAATATGCAACGATATCAGACAGTACAATCTCGGTGCTGTCATTTTGTTCGATTATAATCCGGTTGATAAAAGCAAACCCAAAAACATTGCTTCCAAAGCACAGGTAGCCAGACTTACAAAGGAGCTTCAGGCGTGCAGCCGTGACAGGAAACTGCTTATTGCCGTCGACCAGGAAGGGGGAAGGGTACAGCGTCTAAAGCGCAGGTACGGTTTCTACGGCAAATTCCCCAAAGCGGCCGATGTGGTGAAATCCGGCAATATGAAGCAGACGTATACAAAGATGGCAAAAGAGCTTAAAAGTGTCGGTATCAACTACGACCTTGCACCGGTGGTAGACCTTGACATCAACCCTAAAAACCATGTGATTCACGGGTTGGGACGCTCATTTGGGAAAGACCCCAGAACGGTAGAGAAGTATGCCTCCATTTTTATTGATGCGATGCACCGCTACGGGGTATTGACCTCTCTCAAACATTTCCCCGGTCACGGCTCTTCTGTGGGCGATACCCATAAAGGGTTTGTCGATGTGACCCATTTGTGGAAGCCTGTTGAGCTGGAGCCCTACAGGTTGCTCAAAAACAAAGCCGATACCGTAATGGTTGCGCATGTATTTAACAAAAAACTTGACGCGAACTATCCCGCGACACTGTCACAAAGAACAGTAGAGGGGCTGTTACGAAAAAAGATCGGATTTCAGGGGGTCGTGATTACCGATGATCTTCAGATGGGGGCGATCAGTCAAAAATATGCACTCAAAAAAACACTGGAACTTGCCATCAATGCCGGAGATGACATACTGCTCTTTGGCAACCAGCTCGATCCGCGAAAAGTGGTGTCGACCAAAATGTTGGTTGAGACCGTTGAGAGACTGATCCGGGAAGGAAAGGTATCCAAAGCACGCATAGATACTTCCTACGCACGTATTCAGAAGCTTAAGACGCGCCTTTAAGCTCTGCTACGGCTGTTTCTGTTGCCGTTGCGTGGCGATGCGCCGCGTGAACGGTTTCTGTTCTGCTGTTTTTTCTGAATGGGTTCGGCTTTGATGCTGGGGTCGGGCGTATATCCTTCTATCTGCACTTTTTCAATTTTTGACTTTGTAAAGCGTTCGATGTCTGCAAGGAGTTTGTGCTCATCAATACACACGAGTGAAACAGCCTCTCCGCTCTGTCCGGCACGTCCGGTACGTCCAATGCGGTGCACATAGTCTTCGGGGACGTTGGGCAGTTCGTAGTTGACCACGTGTGGCAGCTGGTCGATGTCGATACCTCTGGCGGCAATGTCGGTAGCGACCAGTACCTGAATGGTGTTGGATTTAAAGGCTGCCAGCGCCTTGGTGCGTGCCCCCTGTGATTTGTCACCGTGAATGGCTGCTGCACCGATACCTGCTTCACTCAACTGTTTTGTCAGCCTGTTGGCACCATGTTTTGTACGTGTAAAGACAAGTACCTGCGACCATTGCTTCTCTTTGATAAGTTGTGTCAGCAGGGCTCTTTTGCGTGACTTGTCTACCGGATGTACCACCTGGCTTATCTGTGTAGCAGTCGTATTTTCACGTGCAACCTCTATGAGTACTGGGTTATGCAGCAGACTGGAAGCGAGCTGTTTGATCTCTTTGGAGAAGGTGGCTGAAAAGAGCAGGGTCTGTTTCTGTTTTGGCATCATCTTCATCAGTTTTTTGATATCGTGAATAAAGCCCATATCGAGCATTCTGTCCGCTTCGTCGAGCACGAGTGTTTCCAGGGCTGAAAAGTCAATGCCTTTCTGTCCTGCAATGTCAAGCAGCCTGCCTGGTGTGGCGACGACGATTTCCACTCCTTTTCTGAGTGCTGCAAGCTGCGGGTTGATACCCACGCCGCCGAAGATGACGGTAGAGGAGTGGGGAAGGTATTTGCCGTAGGTCTTGATGCTCTCTTCGACCTGCGCGGCAAGTTCGCGTGTGGGGGTGAGTACCAGTACTCGGATCTGTTTTGGTTTCATATGTGGCTGTGTCTGTGAGAGACGCTGCAAAATAGGGAGGGTAAAACCGGCGGTCTTGCCTGTGCCTGTCTGTGCTGCTGCGAGAACATCTTTGCTCTCGATGACAGTGGGAATCGCTTTTGCCTGAATGGGGGTTGGGGCAGTGTAGCCTGTTTCTTTGATTGCTTTGAGGAGCGCTTCATTGAGCCCCAGTGTTGTAAATGACATAAATATCCTAATGGTGTATGTTTTTGATTGCCAAGCCGCCGCATTGAAAATGGCCGGTTCGGGGCTAAGTAGTGTGGTTTGGTATTGCACCTTGTAAAGTAAGGCAGAAAAGAAGTCGTTGAACCGATATACGCTAAATTTATGCCGCAGTATAGCGTAATAATCGGTGTTTAGGTTAACAAAAAGGCGTATTTCAAGAAAAAAGGACTATAATTTTTTAATTGACCGACGGTCAGTCATTTTTTAGTTTGAGGTCATTATGGCAATTATTGTAGACAAAACACAGAAGCGCAGAGATATCGCACTTGCTTCCAAATCGATCATTCTTGACAAAGGTATTCAGAACCTGACCATTGCTTCCATTGCCAGGGCAGCAGGCATTGGGAAGGGTACGTTCTATGAATATTTCAAGAGCAAAGAAGAGCTGCTTTTTGAGTTGGTAGAGATTTTGATGCATGCGCACAATGCGCGCATTGAAGCTCAGCTTGAACAGGCGGAACGTACACCGGAGAAGATCAAGATCTTTGCAGACTTTTTCTATGATGAAGAGAGCGGTGAACTGCGCGAACTTTACAAAATGTTTACCGGTATTTCCCTGCTCTCTCCTCAGGAAGAGATGAAAGCGTTCCAGACAGAGTGTTTTGACTACTACTATGCCTGGTTTGAAAAGATCATCGAAGAGGGGATCGAACGCGGAGAACTCAAGCCGGTGACCCGCCAAATGACCGGTGCCATTTTTGCGACAGCCAAAGGGATGTTCATTATTTCCGAGACAACCGAACGAAACTGCGATCTCAAACACGAAATTCATACCTATGTCGATACGCTGATGGCGCTGTTGGCATGCGAAGGAGAAGACGTATGAAAAAACTGCTCATAATGTGTATGCCGCTCATAACACTGACGTATGCAGGCGGATTGGGGATGTTTGTCGACCATGCCCAAAAATCGAACGGACAGATCAAAGCCAAAGAGATTACCGTTGAATCAAAAGCCCAAGAGATTGAGTCAGCCAAAAGTGCCTACTGGCCTACGCTTGATGTCGGCGGCAGTTACAGTGTGGTTAACCCCTACTCCATCGTAGAGCCCGGACGCACGGCAACGGTGTATGCCAGTGTCCATCTGGAACTTTATGACGGCGGGCGCAAGGCGGCCGTACTGAAAGCCAAATCGCATGCGAAAGAGGCATCTTTTTTTGAAAAAGAGGCTTTTTCCAAGAGTGTAACGCTTCAGATCGTGCAGCACTACTATGCCATCAAACAGCTGCAGGCAAATCTGCATGCGCTAAGAGAGCGTTCCAAAGAGCTTAAAGCGCAGATCGTACGTGTCAAGCGTTTCAAGCTTACCGGCCTTGCCACACAGGAGGCGGTGGACAAACTGCAGGCAGTGTATGACAACAACCGTTACACCATGGAAAATGTTAAACTCAATATCCAGACTGCACAGGAGAATCTCAGGCTGCTTAGCGGCATCGATGCGACACATCTTGGTAACAGCCGTTTTGTGACACCACACGGTGTCCATTTTGAGTGGTTCGATGCCATCAAGATCATGCGTGCACAGGCCAAAGCAGTCGGTGAAAATGCCAAAGTGATCGATGCGAACTATCTGCCTCAGGTAGAGGTGAGCGATACCTATTATCGCTCAAACTACGACAAGACAGGTACACTACCACCTATACCTGGACTTAGCGGAGATGATGCATTTGTTTTTGATCATCAGAACGAAGTAAAACTCTCTTTAAATATGCGCCTTTTTGACAAGGGGCGTATAAAGCATGAGAGTGAAGCGGTACGGCTGCAGAAGCTTTCACTGGAGAGTGAACTGTCCCATGCAAAAAAAGAGCAGCTGATGCATTTTAAAATTGCAGCCAAAACCCTGGTGACGACACGGGCAAAGATGAAAAGTGCCAAAAGTGCGCTCAGAGCGGCAGAGAGTACCTACAAGACCATCCGGAAAAAGTTCGAAGCAGGACTGGTCGATGATATCGCCTATCTCGATGCATTGGCACAGAAGACGCTGGCGGAAGCACGTTACAAAGAGACGTTGTATGACTACGAGATCAAAAAGTCGCTCTACTATTATTATGCGGGTAAAGACCCAAGGGAGTTTGTAAGATGAAAAGAATTGTACTGAGCCTGATGCTGGCAATGATCGCTCTTAGAGCCGAAGAGATCTATGCAACCTTCAATGTTGAAGCCAAACGGCATGCAGACCTTGCCTTTACCACTACGGGGATTGTGGGCAAGGTATATGTCGATACTGCATCGAAAGTTAAAAAGGATGAGGTGCTGGCAACCTTGGAGAACAGCGATGCCAAGGCGTCACTGGAGATTGCCAAAACGGCGCTTAAGTATGCCAAGCGTGACTATGAACGTCAGCTGAAAGTGAAAAAACTGGTCGATGAGGCAAAGTTCGATCAATATATGTACAAGTATGAGCACGCAAAGGCGCAGGTAGCGCTGCAGCAGGCGCTCTATGACAAAACCATCCTCAAAGCCCCTTTTGACGGTGTCATCTATGAAAAAAAGGTTGAAGCGGGCGATGCGGTTAGCGGTGCGATGATACGTACGATCTTTAAAATCCAGAGTATCAAAGCACGCAAACTGGTGCTCGATATTGACCAGAAGTACTGGAAAAAGGTGAAGCCGGGACTGCTTTTCCGTTACCGTGTCGACGGCGATGCACACACGTACACCGGTATCATTGTCAGAGTCTACCCCTATGCAGACAGTGACAACCGTAAACTGCATGCGGAGGTAGAGGTAAAGGGGTTTACTCCGGGGCTTTTTGGTACAGGCTACATTATTATTCCTGATACAAAGTAGGGTATTGCAATGTATAAATTAGCGATCAACCGCCCCATTGCGACACTGATGTATGTCTTTACATTGGTCATTTTCGGATGGCTTAGTTTCAAAAGCATGCCCTCATCGCTCTTTCCAAATGTCGACTTCCCGATGGTCACCATCAAGACCATCTACCCTGGTGCCGATGCGGATACGGTAGAGTCACAGGTAACCGAAAAGATCGAAGAGGCCATTTCACGTATCGGTGGGGTTGACTCCATTACCTCTACCAGTTCCGAGGGTGCTTCAGTGGTCATGGTCAAGTTTTTCCTCGAGCGCAATATTGACGAGGCGACCAATGATGTGCGTGACAAGGTAGCGGCGGTAGAACTTCCCAAAAATGCCAAGACACCGCTGGTAAGCAAGCTTGACATAGGCGGTGCGCCGGTGGTCAATGTTTTCCTTACCGCCAAAAACGATACGCTGCAAAATCTAATGCTCTTTGCCGACGAGAAAGCCAAACCGGCACTGCAGAAGATCAACGGTGTGGGTGCCATCAACATCATCGGTTACCGTGACCGGGAGCTGAAGATCTTCCCCGATATTGAAAAACTCAACAAGTTTGGTATCACGGTACGAGAACTCAATGAGATGATTAAGCAGGAGAATGTCAAAATCGGCGGCGGCAAGCTCATTACCAAAAAACGGGAGTTCATTCTCAAAACGCGCGCTGATGCGCTGAGCATTCAGCAGTTGGAGAACATCATCCTTAAAGATGACATTCGCCTGCGGGATGTTGCCAAAGTGGTCGATGCCCTCAGTGACCCCGACAGTTATGCTTCCTACAATGGTACGCCGGGGGTTATGCTTGAAGTACAGAAGATCTCCGGTACCAATACACTTGAAGTGGTCAAGCGTGTCAAAGAGACCCTGCCGCAGCTGCAAAAACTGGCCAAAGACAAATACGGTATTCAAATTGTGCAGGATACCACACCGTTTATCATCCACTCGCTCAAAGATGTAGAGTTTGACCTCATTTACGGAGCGTTCCTGGCGGTCATCATTATTTTCGGTTTCCTGCGCAACTTCACCATTACAATTGTTTCGGCACTCTCTATTCCCATTTCCATTATGGGTACGATCGCCCTGATGGATTTTATGGGCTATGACTTGAACAAAATGACATTGATAGGGCTGACACTCTCTATCGGGATCATCATCGACGATGCCATTGTCGTACTGGAGAATATTTACAAGAAGATGGAAGCGGGCATGGGCAAGTTTGAAGCAGTAGTGGAAGGTGTCAAGGAGATGGCCTTTGCCATCTTCGCTATTTCGGCAATGCTTCTGGCAGTTTTCATTCCTGTATCCCACATGAGCGGTATTGTCGGAAAGTTTTTCGAGAGTTTCGCAATGACAGTAGGTTTTGCGGTCATCATCTCCTACACTGTGGCAATGAGTTTCATGCCCAGTCTCAGTGCAAGGGTACTCCACCGGGGTGAAAGCCGTTTTTACAATATGACCGAACCGTTTTTCAAAGCGATGGAGCGTGGCTACGATGCCATTTTGAAACTGGCACTTCGATTCAAAGTTCCCACGCTGCTGCTGGTGCTTGCCGTGTTTGTAGGCTCGTTGGCACTCTTCCCAAAGATAGGGATGGACTTCATCCCCAAAGAGGACAAGGCGGAGTTTGAAGTGAAACTACGTGCCAAACCCGGCATTTCTCTCGAAGAGATGATCCGTCAGGCCAAAGCGGTGGAGGCGAAGATACGTGAAGACAAAAATGTGCGCTTTACCACGCTGAGTGTCGGCTACAATGCCGTACGCGAAAAGAACAAGGCGCTGATCTATGTCAAACTTGTACCCAAAGACAAACGTGTGCTTAGCCAGGAAGAGATCATTCAGCAGACACGGGAACGTCTCAAGCCCTATGGCAAAAAGATGTTCATTACCGCAGCTGCGATACCGAGCATCAAGGGGGCAGGGGTTTCTGTGCCTTACCAGATCGTACTGACTTCCGATTCGTTCAAGTCGCTTGAAGTTGCCAAAGAGAAGCTGATGGCCTATCTTGCCAAAAAGAAAGGGTTTGTCGATATTGACAGCAATATGGATGAGGGGAAACCGCAGATCGATATCAACATCCTGCGTGAAAATGCCAACCGGCTGGGTATTTCCGCTTCGCAGATCGCGCAGGCGATTGCCATTGCCTTTTCAAGTGACCTTGAGATCAGCTATTTTGAGGAGAAAGGAAAGCAGTATAACATCACACTGCGTTTTGACGATGCGCACCGTATGAGTCTGGAGGATATCAAAAAGATCCAGCTGCGTGCAGCTGACGGAAAGCTTGTTTTCCTTGACGGATTGGTAACGTTTACCCCTTCCACTTCGCTGGCGGCGATCTATCACTTCAACCGCCAGCGTCAGGTGACGATCTACTCCGATCTTTTCGGGCTCGATCTCGGTGGTGCGGTCAACTATACCAAAGCCGGCATCGACAAGCTGTTGCCGCCGGATGTGAATTACAAATTTACTGGATTTGCCGACGAGATGGTTAAAACCAACAAGGCGTTCGGTGCGGCACTGGGGCTTTCCGTTATTTTGATGTTCATCATTCTGGCGATTCTGTACGAGTCGCTCATTCAGCCTGTCATCATCATGATGGCACTGCCGCTGAGTATCATCGGGGTGATGGTTGCGCTCTTTTTGAGCGGTCAGCACTTTAGCCTCTTTGTTATGATCGGCTTTATGCTCTTAATGGGGATGGTCGGCAAGAATGCCGTGCTTCTGGTAGATTTTGCCAACAATGCGGTCGCGCGCGGCAAAGATGCCGATGCGGCGCTGCTTGAAGCGGGGGAAAAACGTCTGCGTCCGATTCTGATGACCACGATTGCAATGGTCTTTGCCATGCTTCCTCTGGCATTGAGCGATTCTTTGGGGAGTGAAACCAAAGCGCCGATGGCGATTGCAGTCATTGGTGGACTGCTAAGTTCCATGGTGCTGACACTGGTGGTTGTACCGGTGATCTACCGTATGATCAATCCGATAGACCGATGGCTACGAAAGTGGTATGAAAGAAGGATCAAAGCATAAATGAATTCCATAAACAAAAATGTAGTGATGCTGGGGTGGGTGAGCTTTTTCACTGACATGGCTTCTGCTATGATTACCCCGATTCTACCCATTTTTGTCGTGGTCGTGTTGCATGAGGGTATGGATAAACTGGGGATCATCGTTGCCGTTGCTACTTTTGTCTCCTATGCTCTGCGACTGCTGTCGGGCTACATTTCCGACCGGTATGGTATTGTCAAGCCGCTGGTGGTGGGAGGGTATGCCCTCTCCGCACTGAGCAAACCGCTGCTTGGAGTGACCCATGGCTACAAAAGTATCGCCGCACTCAAAGCGCTTGAGCGTTTCGGAAAGGGGCTGCGCTCTGCCCCCAAAGACCTGATGCTCTCAACATACAGTCAAAAGAATGCTTCGGGCAGGACTTTCGGCTTTCACAAAACGATGGATATTGCCGGAGAGCTGAGCGGTATTCTCATTCTTTTTGGGGTACTGTGGTATTTCGGCCAAAGCGAAGCCGTGATACGTGCCATTTTCTTTGCAACCCTCCTGCCGGGTATGATAGGTGTGGTGATCGTGTTTTTCTTTGTGTCGGACATTCCCCGGGCAAAACCCGATCTCAAAGAGAAGTTTGTGTTGACACAAAAGGACAGGAGGAGTATTGCATCGCTGCTGTTTTACTTCTTTTTTCTCTTTTTCATGTTCAGTGATGCCTTTTTTACGATGCAGGCGGAGAAAATGGGTATCGCTGTTGCATTCATTCCGCTGCTTTTCGCACTCTCGGCTGGGGTACAGACGGCGACAAGTTACTGGTTTGGTGTGCTCATTGACCGTTACGGGGCAGAACGAATGCTGTTGTTCGCCTATGGCTGCGGCGCTATTGCCCAGGGGTTGCTCTACTGGCAGCATCCGTTTGCCACCTGGGCTGCATTTGCATTTTTCGGACTTTTCACCGTCGCATCACTCAATGCCAACCGTGCTTTCATCTCCCGGTCTGCGGACAACCGCGGGTCGGTTTATGGTGTTTTTTATGCAGGTGTGGCACTCTTTGGTGCCCTCGGAGCCTATGTCAGCGGTCTTATATGGGCGCATTTCGGTATGCAGAGTGCACTGCTCTTTTCACTTGCCGGTACTGCAACGCTGACACTGCTGTTTATGGGGAAACGCTATGGCCGTATTTGAAGTTGGGAATGTTATATGTACTTGGTCTTTTTCTATCGATACCGGGAGGCTTATGCCTAACAACACAAAAATTTGTTTTCAAAGTTAAATAATCATATAATAAACTTATCACAGTGGAGGAGGCAAATTTATGACAACAATGGTAAGACGTACCCTGTGGGGGATGATGATACTGGGAAGCATGAGTAGTTTGTACGCAGTAGAGAGCTGGGTAAGCGGCGATGCAGGAGCTATTTACTTTTTTAATCAAACATATGAAAATACCTTTGAAAGAGGGAGTGATATTCGAGATAATGTAAC
This sequence comes from Sulfurovum sp., assembly GCA_026983515.1. Classification (GTDB taxonomy): domain Bacteria; phylum Campylobacterota; class Campylobacteria; order Campylobacterales; family Sulfurovaceae; genus Sulfurovum. The sequence continues at coordinate 22,130 of JALWHT010000035.1, read as the reverse complement.
GGCACTGACCGGCACGGCAACCAGTATAGATGAAAAACTGGAGCGTCTGACCGGACAGTGGGTTCCTGATAATGATGGCGAGTACTACTTGGATACATCATCGGGTGACTGGGTAGAGCGTGGTAATACCTATACGTTCAATATTACCGGAGATAACAATGAAACGATGGAAGTCTTTGACGGGTATGTAAGATTTGACGATTTCATTGATATTGCGGGAGAGACCATGCATTTCCCTGCCTGTTTTTCGCTTCCTCAGGCAACCTATACAAGCGGTGCAAAGCGGTATGCGCTGTCATGGAAGTCCAAAGAGCTTTACAGACTTGACTGGATTCCTAAAGACTGGAGTCAGGAGCTACCTGAGTCATATTCTACATTGGATGACTTTGTCAGTGCACATAATTCCTTCTTGTACAATGATAACACCGGAGAAAATGCAGGCTTTAGGCTCGATGCAAATCTGAGTGACGGAAGCGGAGACCTTGTTGTACTGACGTGGCAGGATGGTACACAGGAAGAGGGTCGAAAAATCGGGGACTGGATTATGACAACGCTTCCGGGGCAGGATGCAAACAGTTCTATCAAGTTTACGTTCACCGAAGATGGGTTTGGAAATGATGAAGGTGATTATATGTTCGCTACCGTTTACAATAACGAAGTGTGGCTGGGACATCATTCACCGGAAGGAACAGCGTTTAACGCTATAGAGGATGAATGGATTCTCAATGAGGATGCATACAATCAGAAGCTCGCTGTTGTAGAAGCGTATAAAGCAGCATTTGCAAAACTGATCACCTGTGATCTTGTTGACCAGAAATTTCAGTATTACATGGATAATGTAAATGCATCGAGCTATGTTTCATTCTTTGGCAATATGAATTATGTCATGACAGATGATAATGACAACCTGATTGAAGCGGGTGAGTGGTCTGTACAAAACGGTGTAGTGATCAGAGATGAGGTGGAAAATGACATTAATAAAACATTGAATGTAGAAAAAGTGAATTTCTTTGACCTTTTCATCAACAATGGCAACTCTGCTCTCACGCATATTGAAAGCGGACGTGGTACGATTATGGAAACAAAAGGGCAGGCATGGCGTAATAGTAATCTTCCTGAGACAGACATTTCTTATACAGTCACTTATGGTGATATTAAAGGCAAGAAGATCGACCTGACGTACCAAAGTGGTGATGGAACAGATACTGTTGATATCTATATGTATCCCAATATGACGTATTCCATGGGTGCTTCAGAAAACGATGTGGGAGTCTGGAAGATCGAAAACGGTGTATTGGTACTCGACTCCTACTGGCTTGATGATGCTACGGGTACACCAAGAGGTGATACAGAATCATGGGTCTTTAATGATGCAACCCATGCCGACATTATGATCGGCGGAGAAAAAGACGCCAATATTACGATAAACAGTATTGCAGATTTAAACGGTTCAGAAACACTTCCTGCCGGCTTTACTGAAGCACCTGTCGACAATCCGTTTACAGAAGATGATCTGCTTGGTAAACTGGTAACTATTGGCGATACAGCGGCACCGGTAAAACTTTACTTCTATGATGATATGACCTTTAAAGAAGAAGGATATGACGATCAGGGGGATCCGAAAACCATTACCGGAACATGGCAGGTGGTCGAAGGTGCCATTGTCATTGATGTTGTCTATTCCGATGATGCCTTCTCGAACTACATTATTACCAAAAACAGTGACGGAACGATTGATATTATGGATCTTGTTGCCGGAGACACAGAAAGAGACAGCGGTGTGACTGTACTCGATGTTGCTGACATTCCTTCAGAGAACGGAATGTCACCGGCCATCATTATGTATCTGCTGAACTAAGCGGTACAGGAGAAAAGAGGGGATGCATATATTTATCCCCATATAGAAGAACGACTTTGGCAAAATAATGCCATGATTGAGGCTGAGATTGAAACAAAGAAAACCTACTTTTATTTTTATATCGGTGATCAAAGCTCTTTTTCTTCGAGAACTGGATACACGCATAAGTGCGGGGCGTACAGGCTTGTTCTGGACCTTTTTTGAACCTTTTTTCCAAATTTTTGTTTTAATATCTATTCATGCAGCTATTCGTGAATATGGTGGAGGACAATCAAGCTTTAACTACGTTGTATTCATGGCTTCCGGCTTTATCCCGTTTAACATGTTTCGTGCTATTTTAAATTCGTCTATAGGAGCATTTCAGGCAAACAAAGGGCTTTTCAGTTATAAACAGGTAAAACCTATCGATACCATTATCGCTCGTGCACTGGTAGAGTTGTTTCTTTCAGTCATTATTGTTATGATGTTCCTTGCTATCGGTCTTTTCTTTCATGTTGGAGATGTTTTACCCAATAATATACCAATGGTATTTTTAGGCTATATATGGCTTTGGATATTTTCTGTTGCTTTTGCTATTCTTATCGCGGTAGGCAATACATTTTTTATAAGTGTTGGGAAAACAGTTTCCATTTCTACTTTTGGACTACTTCTTTTTTCTGCTGTTTTTTATCCTTTAATCAGCTTGCCTCCAACTGTGCAGGATGTGCTGTTATATAATCCTTTAACACATTTTATGGAAATGATTCATGGATTTTATTTAGAAGCACTTGATGACAGGTTCGTCAACTACTACTATATGTTGCTGTGGACGATTCTCCCCCTTTTTATGGGCTTATGGTTCTACCGTATGCTGGAGCGGAGGATCGTGTCGGAATGATAGAACTTAAAAATGTTACGAAGTATTTTCGTACTAACAATAGCAAGAAGTATATCCTTAAACATGTAACCATAGTTTTGCCGGATGTGAATATCGGAATACTTGGTCGTAATGGTATGGGAAAGTCAACCCTGATGCGGATGCTGGGGAAGATAGACTTTCCCAATGAAGGTACAATTGCATCGAGACAGAATTTTTCCTGGCCTCTTGGACTCTCTGGAGGCTTTGTGGGCAATATGACAGGCAGACAGAATGTAAAGTTTGTCTGCAATCTTTATGGCAAGAGCAGAGAAGAGACTAGGGCAGTCATTGCGTATGTACAGGAGTTCAGTGAACTGGAAGAGTACTTCGATATGCCAATGAAAACCTACTCTTCTGGTATGCGGGGACGATTGGGATTTGGATTGAGTCTCGCTTTTGATTTTGACTATATGTTGATTGATGAAACCCTGTCAGTAGGGGATGCACGCTTCAGAACAAAAGCAAAAACACACTTGAAAAAGAAGATTGAGAACTGTCATGTGATCCTGGTCAGCCATGACATGAAAACCCTTAGGGATATGTGCCAGGCGGGTTTGCTGGTACATGAAGGTGAATTACACTATTTTGACGATATTGAAGAAGGGATAAAACGCTATAATGAGATTAATCAAGAGGGTAGATAGATGAAATGGATATTGCGTACAGTTTTTATTGTCATGTTTTGTATTGCTGCATATTACATTGCATTTGTTGAAACAGAACGTTATGAGACCAACAGTATTGTGTTGTTGAAGGACCTTGAGAACAAGCAGCAGGTCAATCTGAACGATATTCTACTCAAACAAAACAGCAGTACCATGCAGGATTCCAAGGTGCTTGAACTGTACATACGTTCTCACGAAATGTACAGCTATCTGGACAAAGGCTACAAGCTGACTCAACACTATACATCAGATGTGCTTGATCCTCTGCAAAGGCTCTACCCGGATGCAACGTTACCCTACTGGAAAGAGAATCAGCAAAACCTGATGAAAAAGTACAATGAAAACCTCATTGCTGTCTATGATGACCCGTCAGGTACACTGAAACTGACCTTTATCCATACCGATCCCCGTACGGCACAGAAAATTCTCGAAAGCATCATCACCAAATCCGAAGAGGTGATCAATGCGTTTGCAAAGGAGAATGCAGAAATTGCATTGAAGTTTGTGGAGCAGCAAAGCCAGGAAAAACGTGCCGTGTTTATGAAGGCGATCAAAGCGCTGATCGCTTATCAGGTCAAACACCATACCATTGACCCCTCTTTGGAGGTCGAACGCAAAAGTACCATTTTGGCAACACTTGAGAGTGAACTGATCAAAACAAAAGTTGAGTATGACAGTAAACGTGCGGCAGGCTGGAACCCAAATGGCAAAGAGATGGTTATGCTGCAAAAAACAGAGCAGAACATTCAAAAAGCCATTGCCAAACTTCGGGAGTCACTGGCGGGTACCAAAAAACTCAATACGAATGTTTTCGAGTTCCAGGTACTCAAAAGCGATATGGAGTTCAGTAAAGAGGTGTACCGTCAGACACTGATCAACCAAGAAGAGGTCAAAATTGAAGTTGCACAGCAGTCCAAACACTTGATCGTTGTTTCAAAACCGACGTTGGCAGACGACTACAGCTACCCGAACAAACTGTGGGATATCTTTACTGTGCTCCTCGTGTTGTTCCTCTTTTACGGCATTCTTGTTGCCATCATTGGACTTATAGAAAGTCACAGGGATTAAGTTGCCAATGCGGTTGATCACAGCTTTTAGCTACCCCTTTTTGCAAAAGAAAAAATTGAAGGCAGTACCCTTACGGGGAGTAGAACAGGCGCAAGACAGCTACTGGCAGGCAACCGATCATGATCCTCAGTTCAAACTAAAAGGTGTATTTCCCAAGCTGCTCTCCGGGTGGGTGAGCATTCATGTACATGTTGTTTCTGATCAGAAGTTGAGCCCCAAGCTCTATCTTGACTTTGGTGAAGGCTACTCTGAAAGCCTGACAGTCTGTATGCAGCCTACCCACAATAAAGGAGAATATCAGGCACAATTGGTGCTAAACGAATCTTTGAAAGGTATTCGATTTGACCCTGCGGAAGTGCCTTGCCGGTTTTATATTGCCGATATTTTTCTCTCTGTTCATTCAGAATTGATCCATATCTATCAGCAGCTTGTGACACTTATGATGAGGGATTACCGTGAACTGAAAGACCCTTTTGCCATTGTACGCAAGTCACACGTGCGCTACAAAAAACACGGATGGGCAGGGATGCTGGAACGGCTTGAAAAAGAGTATAACGGGTTACACCCTTCCAAAGCTTATCGAAACCCCCACCATTATTTGGAATATATGCATTGGATCGAACAAAATGAGCAAAACAGACTTAACGCCTTTTTAGAAGAGCAGTTTTTGCTCAAACCGCTGATTTCTGTTGTCATGGCAACTTACAACACACCGGAAAAATATCTTAAAAAAGCACTGGATTCGGTACTGGCACAAACCTATCCTTACTGGGAACTCTGTATTGCAGATGACGCTTCCACGGATAAGAAGGTACGACAAATCCTGAGAGCATATGAAAAAAAAGATCAGCGGATCAAAGTTGGTTTGAGAAAAAAGAATGGGCATATTTCAGCTGCATTCAACACGGCATTGTCGTTAACTACCGGAGAGTACATTGCCTTTATGGATCATGATGATATGCTGGCACCCAATGCACTTTTGGAAGTGGTGAAGTGTATCAACCGTCATCCGGAAGTAAAACTTATTTACTCTGATGAGGACAAGATAGATGAACAGGACAGAAGGTACGACCCTCATTTCAAGTCAGGATGGAACCCCGATATGTTCTACTCCTATAACTATATTTCACATTTGAGCGTGATAGAAAGTACGGTGCTTGAAGCAGTAGGAGGCTTACGTGAAGGGTATGAAGGGGCACAGGACTATGACCTGTTCTTGAGAGTCATAGAGCAAATTAATGACAATGAGATCTGTCACATAGAGAAAATCCTTTATCATTGGCGGGCACTTGCCGGTTCGAAAGCACATGCCTCTGGGGAGAAACTGCATACTGCCAATGCTGGGCTGAAGGCACTAAGTAATCACTTTACCAAAAAAGATCCGCGCATTTCTGTGGTACACGGTCTTTTACCCAATACCTATAAAGTTTCCTACCCTATTGATAATGAACCACTGGTAAGCCTGATCGTCCCAACCCGGGACGGTTACGATATTCTCTCTAAATGTATCAGCAGTATTTTGGAAAAAACGGACTATAAAAACTATGAGATCATCATTGTGGATAATGAAACAACAGATCCTAAAACCCTACACTATTTTGATACGTTGACAGAAGCATATTCACATATCCGCATCATACCCTATCATAAGGCATTCAACTACTCTGCCATTAACAACTTTGCTGTACAGGAAGCAAGAGGGGAGATCATCGGACTAATAAACAATGATGTAGAGGTTATTTCAAAACATTGGTTGACAGAGATGGTACAGCATGCCGTGCGCCCGGAGATAGGTGCTGTTGGTGCAAAACTTTATTATGATAATGATACCATACAGCATGCAGGAGTAATTTTAGGTATTGGCGGGGTAGCGGGTCATGCTCATAAATATTTTAAAAGAGAGGAACACGGTTATTTTTCAAGACTCAAGATCGTCCAAAACTTTTCGGCTGTCACAGGGGCGTGTTTGGTGGTTCGAAAAGAATTGTATGAAGTGGTTGGAGGGCTTGATGAAACGTATTTAAAAGTAGCCTTTAATGATGTTGACTTTTGTTTAAAGTTGCTTGTTTTTGGATATCGAAATATTTGGACTCCATATGTTGAATTGTATCACCATGAGTCAATAACTAGAGGACTTGAAGATAGTGAAGAGAAAGTTAATCGTTTTAATTCAGAAGTGAATTATATGAAAAATAAGTGGAAAGAGTATTTGAAAAAAGATACATATTATAATTTAAATTTAACACATAGGTCAGAATCATTTGGGTTAGATATTACTTCAACCGTAAAATTAAGAGCAAAAAGGTGATATAGAGAATGAAAACAGCTTATTTTATATTAGGTATGCATAGAAGTGGAACATCAGCCTTAAGTGGTGCACTGAGTATTTTAGGACTTGAACTTGGTTCAGAACTGATTGGTCCTAAGGAAGATAATCCTAAAGGTTTTTTTGAAAATAGTTTTGTAGTGGCACTTAATGAAAAAATTTTAACTCAAAATAATTCTGATTGGAGTGGGTATTTTTTTAACTTTAACAATCTTTCAAAAAAGGATATAAAAACATATGTTGACGAGGCTAAAAAAATTCTAGAAAGTGAATTTAAGTATGCTCAAAACTTTGTAGTTAAAGACCCTCGTATTTGTTTACTCTTTCCAATATGGGAGAAGGCATGTCAAGAGTTAAATATAACAATTAAAATTATACATCCTTATAGAAGTCCTATGGAAGTTGCTTTTTCTTTGAAAAAGAGAAACAATTTTTCTATTGAAAAAGGTCTTTTGCTCTGGATTGATCATTTTTTGTCTGCGGAATATTTTAGTAGAGAATATGAGCGACTATTTTTATCTTTTGATGATCTATTAAAACAGACGGGGAATAGTATCAATAGACTTTATAAGTTTATCGGTCTTAAAGAACGAAAAAAAAGACAAGAAATAGATAACTTTTTGGATAATAAGATTAAGCATAATAATATTGCCATTGAAAATTTTACAAACGAGATACCACGTTTTCTGGATGAACTTTTACTATTAGTGCAAAATAAAAGGTTTGATGATTTTAATGCATTTGATGTAATACGAAATGACTTTAATTACTCCCGTAAGTTGTTTCAATATGATGTTCAAAAGCAGCAAGAAGAATTAAAAATGTTAAGACAAAAATTACAATTGTTAGAACAGATTAAAGATGTAGCAATGGTAGATGAAGATTATTATCTAAGAGTATATCCAGATGTCGCTCAGTATGATGGAGAGTTTGCCCATCATTATTTTAATCAAGGCAAACATGAAAAAAGAAACCCAAATGAGTATTGTGCTGTTTTTGGTATAAATACCAACAATATTGTGGGAAAAGATGAAGAAAACTATATATTAAAATCAAAACTGAAAGATGCAGAGGAGCTGAATAAGGCTCAAAGTGCAGAGATAGAGGAACAGACACGAGCACTTCAGGGGCTTCAGACAAAGCTGAATGAGGTAGATGCCCAAAGAGTACAGGCAGTGGAAGCATATACCAAGGAACACCAGGAGCTGGAGAGGTTGAATGAGCAGTTCAGTGAAATTGTAGAAGATCTGGATGCGGTTAAAGAGTCAAAAGAGAAGCTTTCAAAAGAGCTTAAGAAGAAACTGAAAGATGCAGAGGAGCTGAATAAAGCCCAAAGTGCAGAGATAGAGGAGCAGACACGAGCACTTCAGGGGCTTCAGACAAAGCTGAATGAGGTAGATGCCCAAAGAGTACAGGCAGTGGAAGCATATACCAAGGAACACCAGGAGCTGGAGAGGTTGAATGAGCAGTTCAGTGAAA
>JALWHT010000035.1:0-13736 GCA_026983515.1 Sulfurovum sp. | reverse complement strand
CAGACACGAGCACTTCAGGGGCTTCAGACAAAGCTGAATGAGGTAGATGCCCAAAGAGTACAGGCAGTGGAAGCATATACCAAGGAACACCAGGAGCTGGAGAGGTTGAATGAGCAGTTCAGTGAAATTGTAGAAGATCTGGATGCGGTTAAAGAGTCAAAAGAGAAGCTTTCAAAAGAGCTTAAGAAGAAACTGAAAGATGCAGAGGAGCTGAATAAAGCCCAAAGTGCAGAGATAGAGGAGCAGACACGAGCACTTCAGGGGCTTCAGACAAAGCTGAATGAGGTAGATGCCCAAAGAGTACAGGCAGTGGAAGCATATACCAAGGAACACCAGGAGCTGGAGAGGTTGAATGAGCAGTTCAATGAAATTGTAGAAGATATGGTTGTGGTTAAAGAGTCAAAAGAGCAGCTTTCAAAAGAGCTTAAGAAGAAACTGAAAGATGCAGAGGAGCTGAATACGGCCCAAAGTGCAGAGATAGAGGAACAGACACGAGCACTTCAGGGGCTTCAGACAAAGCTGAATGAGGTAGATGCCCAAAGAGTACAGGCAGTGGAAGCATATACCAAGGAACACCAGGAGCTGGAGAGGTTGAATCAAAAAACTATATCACTTAAAAAAACGATAGCTGTAAAAGAAAGAGAGTCCAAAGAACTCAATAAAACCATTGATACTATTGTGAATGATTTGGCTTCTATAAAAGAGAGTAAATGCTGGATATATACTAAGCCATTACGGGATTTGCAACAACTTTTTGAAGGGAACAAAAATGAGAACTAAAGAGATGTCTTTTAGGAAATTAAAAAAGGTTATAGAAAACAGTGGTTTGTTTGATAAAGTTTTTTATTTGAAGACATATCGCGATGCAAGACAAGCTGATGAGACTCCTATAGATCATTTTGTAAAATTTGGATTAAAAGAAGATAGAAAGCCAAATCAGAATTTTGATCCAGTTTGGTATAGAAAACACTATGAAGATGTGAGAAAAGATGGAGTATATCCATTTATTCATTATATATTATTTGGTAGAAAAGAAGGCAGAGAAACAGAAAATAGGTATAATGAACACAAACAAGATAAAGTTGACGGACTAAATATTCTTATACAAAATAATGCATTTGACTCTTCTTATTATTTAGAACATAATCAGGATATTGCAGATGCTGGTATTGACCCGTTAGAACATTATTTTTACCAAGGTTGGAAGGAAGGACGCAAACCTAATGACTGGTTTGATCCTTTGTTTTATGTGCAAAAATATGCAGATGTCGCTGAGTCAGCTCTTGAGCCTTTAGTACACTTTATTTTAATTGGACATGATGAAGGTCGACAAGCAAAAGGTGAGACAAAAGAAAGTACAAATATAGAGGAAGTTGCATTTGATACATTTCAAGAAGTTTCAGAAGCATTTGACACTGATTTCTATCTAGAAACCTATCCTGATGTTAAGGCAGCTGGAGTTGATCCTCTTGAACATTACTGTAATAATGGCTGGAAAGAAGGTCGTAAACCCAATAACTGGTTTGATCCTGTATATTACTTGAATACATATCAAGACGTTAAAGATGCAGGTATTGAACCATTGGAACATTTTTTGAAATTTGGGAAAAAAGAGGGACGATCCCCCGCTTTTAGAATGAAAATAAATCAAGAAGGTTTTTTTGATTATCTTAATCTGCAAACTAAAAAAGATATTTATCAGAAAGATTTTGTTTCTCATAAAAAATATGACTTTCAGAAGCACAATATAAAACTTATAGCATTTTATTTGCCTCAGTTTCATCCAATTGCCGAGAATGATCATGCTTGGGGAAAAGGTTTTACAGAATGGACAAATGTTTGTAAAGCGCTTCCACAGTTTGATGGTCATTACCAGCCACGTCTTCCTGGGGAGTTGGGACATTACGATTTACGTTTATTAGAAATTCAAAAAAGACAGATTGAATTGGCAAAAAATTATGGACTTTATGGTTTTTGTTACCACTATTATTGGTTTAATGGTAAAAAAGTTTTGGAAAAGCCTTTGGAACAGCTATTGGAACACCCGGAACTGGATTTCCCCTTTTGTGTTAACTGGGCAAATGAAAATTGGACAAAAAAATGGGATGGCTTAGACCATGATGTTATTCTCCATCAGGAATACTCTGAAGAGGATGATATTGCTTTTATTGAAGATGTAAGCCGGCTGTTTAAGGATCCTCGTTATATTCATATTGAGGGTAAACCACTTTTAATGATCTATAGACCGGCACACTTTCCGGAAATAAAAATGAGTGTAAAAAGATGGAGAAAATGGTGTAGAGATAATGGAATTGGTGAAATTTATTTAGTTACGACCCATTCGTTTGAGCATATTAACCCTTTGGAGATTGGTTTTGATGCGGCTACGGAGTTTTCTCCAAATTCTGTCCCGGTTTCATCTATCAAAGAGAAATTGTTATTTTTCAATCCAAATTATGCAGGTGAAGTATACGACTACAAAGAACTTATTGAAATTAGCAAAAGCTTTAAAAAACCTGACTATACCAAGTTCAGAAGCCTGTGTCCTGGGTGGGATAATGAGGCAAGAAAGCCTGGAAAGGGGACTACTTTTCATTTTGCATCACCCAAACTGTATCAAGCCTGGTTAGAGGATTTGTGCCGATATACAGAAGAGAATTTTAAGGATAGTGAAAGATTTGTTTTTATAAATGCTTGGAATGAATGGGGTGAGGGGGCCTATTTGGAACCTGACCAAAAATTTGGATATGGATATTTGGATGCAACATATCAGGCCTTGCAAAACTATAAAGGTGCAGAGCGTAAAAAAATAATTTATGTTTCGCATGATGCCCATTTTCATGGCGCACAGTTGCTTTCATTGAATATTATTCGAGTCTTACATGATCTTTTTAAACTTGATGTACATATGATTCTAAAAAGTGGTGGGCAACTGGAAGAAGAATTTATAAATTATGCAACTGTGTATAATTTGGAGAGGGGATATAAATCTGAAAAGGAGAAAGTTGCATTATTTAAATCACTCTATGCCTCCGGTGCGAAAAATGCCATATGCAATACTGTTGTGTCAGGAGATATTTTGAGTTTATTGAACTCTGTTGGAATATATACTATTTCACTGATACACGAGTTGCCTACACTGATAAAGAACTATAAAATGGAAGGTAATGTCGCACTTATTGCCAAGTATGCTAATCGTGTTGTTTTTCCTTCCGAGTTTGTGAAAGAAGGATTTGAAACATTTGCAAAACTCAGTAAAGGTCAAGCAATTGTCTGTCCCCAGGGACTTTATCAGCGTAACCACTATCAGGATCGTTTAGAGGATGCGAGAGTCGAACTCAGGGAATTGCTCAACCTAAGTAAAGATTCAAAAATTGTTTTAGGTACTGGCTTTGCAGATCATCGAAAAGGGATAGATATTTTTGTCAATGTGGCATTAAAAGTTGCACAGCAGATGGAAAATGTTTATTTTGTTTGGGTTGGTAACGTAGAACAGACTATGCAGCACTATATTTCCGAAACCTTTGAACTTGAAAACAGTAATATTGTTTTTGTGCCTGCACAACCTGAAATATCGCTGTACTATTCTGGTGCAGATATATATCTAATGACTTCCAGAGAAGATCCTTTTCCATCAGTTGTAATGGAGGCGATGAATGCAAAAGTTCCTGTTATCGGCTTTTATAATGCAGGTGGATTTCAAGATATTGTCAGAGAAGAAACAGGTATACTTGTTGAATATGAGAATGAGTATGCTATGGCGTCAGCAGTTGTTGATCTTTTAGAAAGTGAGGAGAAAAGAATTTCATTAGGGGAAACATCTGCTAAGTTGATCCGTGAACAATTTATTTGGAAAGATTATATCTATAGACTATTAGAGTTTGTGGGAATGCCTTATAAAAAAGTTTCAGCAGTTGTTCCAAACTATAATTATGAAAAGTATATAGAAGAGAGACTTCGTTCTATAGAAAACCAGACTTATCCTGTGTATGAGTTACTCTATCTTGAAGATTGCTCACCAGACAATAGTTTGGATGTTGCAAAAAAATTTTTACAACAAACTAATTGTGAAATGAAAATTTTTGAAAATAAAATAAATTCAGGTTCTGTTTTTAAGCAGTGGGCAAAGGGTATTGCACTTGCAAAAGGTGACTATATCTGGATAGCAGAGGCAGATGATCTTGCAGAACCTCACTTCTTGGAAGAAGTAATGAAAGGTTTTGAAGATATGGAGGTTATATTAAGTTATTCTCAATCCAAGCAGATTGACGAGCATGGTAATATTATTGCTGAAAACTACCTTGCCTATACCGATGATATAGATCCTGAAAAATGGTTAAGTAATTATATACGGGATGGAAAAGAAGAATTGGCTGATACCTTAGTAGTAAAAAACACTATTCCAAATGTATCGAGTGTTGTATTTAAAAAACAAGATATTTCTCAAATTCTTGAGAAATTATTGACATTCAAAGTGGGAGGGGATTGGTATTTTTACTATTGGCTTTTACAAAAAGGTAAGATAGCCTATAATGCAACATCTTTAAATTTCCATAGAAGACATACTCGTAGTGTGACAGTTTCACCCGAAAATGATAAAAAACATTTTCAGGAGATTGTTGATATGCAGGAATTAATTCAAAAAGAAATGAATGTTTCTGAAACAAAATGGAAAAATGCTCTATCCTATCGTAAAGAAGTGAAAAAATATTTAGGAATTAACTAATGGAAACAAAAGTAACTATACATAAAATAACTCTCAAGAATTTGGAGAAGTATGAAATTGATATTAGGCAACCAAGTAAACTCAATGTAGAAGAAAGTTCAATCAATGTATATGGTTTTGTATTTAATAAAAGCAATAAGCCTATTAAGCATATTATTGTAACTTCCAAGGCATTGTTTAATAGAAGAATTATTGGGGAAAGTGAACTTAAAGCAAGTCCGGGTTTTTTTAAAATTCATCCATCATTTCCTGTAGCCAAAAAGGCCAAAATAGATTTGAGAATTTTTCCATCTTTTCTGATGATGGAAGATTCTATATATATTAATGTTGTTTTGACTGATAATACACAAGAAACAATAGCTATACTTGATGTTACTGTTAGTAATGACATCAAAAATATATATAATGAAAAAATTTCTCCTATTAAATTACTTTCTTTAGGGCGTACCGGTACTACGTTATTTATGAATATGCTCAGTGCACATCCTAAAATAGGAATAAATAATCATTTTAATGAATCAAATATTGCTAGTTACTATTTGAATAATCTTGAACACAATTATCCTTTTGTTCAAAAAAATAACTATGGTGAAGGTAAAGCAAATCTTGAAAATATACAAACAATACAAAATAAAGATTTTATGGAATTTCCGTTTATAACTGATGATAATTGGTATACTGATCTTTTTCCTAAGCATTTAGTTAGATTTGTTAAAAGTACAATTGATGATTATTATTTAAATTGTTCAGATAATAATGATATTAATTATTTTATTGAAAAAGGTGTTGTGCATGATCCTACTTTAACACCAATGGATCAACTATATTCCAAACCTAAGTATATTTTTCTTGTTAGAGACTTTAGAGATATGTATGCATCAATTATAAACTTTAATAAAAAAAGAGGTTTTCGTGCCTTTGGAATGGAAAAGTATGAAAAAGATGAAGATTATATTGTTGCATTAGGTAGATATTGTGAAAATTCTTTTATTTCAGCATATGAAGCACTCAAGGATAGGGCAATTTTGGTTAAATATGAAGATTTGGTTAGTAATAAACGGGCTACACTGAAAAGAATCTTTGACTATCTTAATATTAATAGTGCAGATATTATTCTTGATGAAGTAATAACAAAGACAAGTGGAAAGAGCAAAGTAGAAAAAAAACATATGACAACACATAATGTTAATAAATCTATTGGACGGTATAAAGAAAGTTTAAATCAGAACACTATTGATATTTTAAATAAAAGTTTTGATAAAAGTTTAAGATATTTTAATTATATAGGGAATGATTAATATGAAGATTGCAATTATTGGACTACCGGGTTATGTTAAGAACTCTTATGAAAAAGATATTGATAACTTATTTAGAAGTGTGGGATTTAATACTGGAAATTTAGTTTATATGCATGCAGTAACTCAGCATATTCTTGATGAAAAAGATTTTTTTGGATGGAAAATTGATGCAAACTTAATTAATAGTGAGTATGATGTTCTAATTTTTATTGGAGCAAATCAATTACATCCAAATAAAGATATGTTGATTTTGGCTGAATTATTTGAAGTAGTGAATATACCTTGCTTTATTATTGGGTTAGGTGTGCAAGCTAATAATTTTTCCCAAAAAATGATTTTTTCAAAAGGGACTTTGCGGTTTATAGATGTAATTAAAGAAAAATGTTCACATATAAGTGTAAGAGGAGAGTTTACAGCAAGTGTATTAACAGATTATGGTGCTACAAATGTTATTGCAACAGGATGTCCTTCTAATTTTATTAATTTTGATCCAAATCTGGGGCAAAAGATAGTTTTAAAAAATAAAAATATTAACTCACTAGTGATTAATACAAATTTACGTGAAGATATGTATAGTTTTTTATCTAAAATAGTATCAAACAAGAAATCTTGTAATATGAAGTTTATTATGCAAGAACCAAAGTTGGTACTTGATTTTTGTAGATATAAAACAAAATCACAGTATTGTAAACAAGTTATCGATAAAATACATAATAATATAATGAAAGAATATAGTGATGAAGAAGTAAAAGAGTTTGCGTTTAATAACTTTGAAACGTTTTTTAATGTTGAAGCTTGGATGGAGTATCTATTAAGATTTGATTTTTCTATTGGAAGTAGAATGCATGGGAATATGCTTGCATTGCAGTCTGGTATTCCAACAGTATTTTTAACGCATGATTCTAGATTGCAGGAGTTAGTTGAAATAATGAATCTCCCTCATATTGCTTTTGATAAAGTATCAAAAATAGATAAAATAGAAGATTTGCTTCCTATGGTTTCCTTTGATCCGGAAAAGTATAATTCCAACAGAAATATTTTAGCCAAAAAATTCTGTAAAATATACTCTTATCATGGTATAAATATACATAAGGGACTTAAGGTGCTTGGAGAATAATATATGATTTATTAAATGTATAGTTTAAGTGAATTATTATACACTACTCGACTCATCTGACACAAAACTTATGGAGAAGTTATATTGTGTCAGATTAAAGTATTGGTTAGTACATATAATACTATTATATAAATATTATGTCTATTTGATTGTAAAGTTTACCCATCCTGAAACACCATCAACGGTTCCATAGTCAGCTGTAACTTGAGCACCTGTTGTTTTTGCTGTCAATGCAACTGCTGTTAATGCTTTTAATGCATCACCAGATGCAACTATTGGAAGGATATTTGTTAATGAATCATCCGCCTTTTTTATTCTTAATTTAACAGTACCGTCATTCATAACCTGTATTCTATCAACAGTACCATCTGTTCCAAATGCACTTACTGCCATCAAGCCCATAGTTATGAGAGCTATCATCATCTTTTTCATTTTAACTCCTTTAAATTTTAAGTCAAGGTAATTATAGAACAAAAAAGTTTTATAAGTGTTTTTTAAAGTATAATTTTAAAACAATAGTTTATAAAGTAGAAAAATGATACAGTTCTGATACTATAGTAGTAAAATTTTTTATATAAGGTTTTTTGTGAAGTCTATAATTTTTTATTCTCCATTAAAATATTTTGATAGTCTTTTATCGAAATATATGTATGAAAATAAAAGTCTGCTCTTTTCAGAAGAAATGACAGTGATGGCAGAAACAAAAAGTGCTAATGAGTTCTTTTCTTGGCTTGACAGTATAAACTTCATACCTCTTTACAGTCCCCAAACTTTTTTACTTGATGATAGAAAACGTGTAGATGCGGCTAAAGAGAAGCTGAAGTGGGCTGATTATGTGGTAATAGAGGAGGGTGTAGAAGCTTTGCACAAAGAAGCAGGTATTTCTGTTACATATGACTTTGGAGTAAATAGTAAAGTACCCCCAGTCAGTCTTTCTGATGCTGATTTAAAATGGCAGGAGCGATTTGTTGGAAAAGATATGCAACTGTATGAATATGCTTGTGAATTGTGGAAGAAGATAGAAGCTGCAGGATATATTCAACTTGGAAGAATTATTAAACGTTATAAACCTATGCAAAACATGGCAAACTTTCATGGTATGTGTGGAGGAATGTATGAAAAAATGATCCGTGGTTTTGCGTTCAATAGAGAGTTGCAGGAACCATTGGAACTTGAAATATACAAAAATGGTACACTGTTGACAACAACGGTTGCCAATCATCCAAGGCCAGAACTTAAAGAAAAGTTTAGCCTCAAAATTGACAAATGCGGCATCTTGGTAAAGTTCGACAAACCGACCATTCAGCCTGGTGACAAGATAGAGGTAGTCATAGTTCCGGAAAATGTGCTGGTGCCCATTGTTGGTAGTGCGAAGGCATTTCTGGAAGGTGAGTGACTATTGCAACGCCTCCGGCATCAGTCCGTAAAAGCTTCCGTTTAGCTGCGTGGTTTCGATGAGGTACTGTTTAAACTTCATGTAGAGTTCGGCATCGGGTTTTTTGTGCTGGTGCCAAAACTTTTTCAGGCTTACTCCTTTGTTGGTAAGCCCTTCAATGTCGTAGATGGCATTGCCAAGTACAAGTGTGGGAATGTTATGCCCGATAGCGCTTAGACCCACCGTGCTGTTGATGGTGACGGTGCCTATGGCGTGTTTGAGGCAGTCGGGCAGATGGGTATCGTGTATGACGATGATGCGTTCTGCAATGTTGAGCAGGGAAGCCTGTTCCATGATGAATGCTTTGTAGTCTTTTCTGCCTCTGTCCACCGGGTGATGTTTGAAAATGCAGTAGGTCTCTTTGGGGGCATGGTGTGCGAAAGATTCGAGAACTTCAATGATGAATTTTTCTATCGACCGGTAGTTGGAGTGTTGCAGTACCTGAAAGTCATTGTGAGTTTGAAGGGGGACAAAAAAGTATTTTTTGGAAAGCTCTCCGGTAATCAGGGCATGGTACTTTTTTTCCGTGTAAGCATAAAGTCCCTTCCTTGCCAAGCCTCTTATCCCGTAAAAAAGCTCTTTAGCAGCAGAGAAATCCCGGTGGTGGATATAGTGGGGGTAACGCTGATGAAAAAGGTTTGAAAATGCGTAGTAGAGTGAAGCTGAGAAGATCATGTCTGTTTTACTCTGCTTTGCATGTTTGGGTTTGGGTACCGCTTGATGGGGCAGTTTTCTGTAAAAGTCCGCATCTCTTGGAAGCTGGCTGAAGCCGTTGACACCGAACTTTTCCAGTGTGATATAGTGGGGACGTATGTACCCCTCTTCAAAAACATAGACATCGATCTTTTTTGTGTAGGCAACCCGGCGGGCGGTTTTTTGGTAAAAGCGGCAGTCACCGAAAAGAAAGATCATATCGATGCTGTGTTCAGTCAGAAAAGCATCAATAAACGTTTCCCATACCTGCGGCTTGTCTCTGAATGCAACGTAGTTGTCTGCATGGGAAAAAAACTGATCTCCCATGTTGAACCCTATTTTGTAGGTTACTGCCCCGCGTGTACGGAACGCACTGTCAATTTTTTTAAAGAACGTTCCCATGGGACCCTGAAGGAAAAGGATGTTTTTGCTGTTTACTGTACCCACGCTATTCACCCGAAACTGTCCTCCACACAAGCTGTAGTTTTCTTGATATTACATTCCGGCTCTTGATCATAAGCCGGTAGATCCTGTCGGTATTGTAACGGCTTTTTTCTTTATCGAGACTATGCAGCAGCAGCTCTATTTCACAGAGTCTATCAGTATGGGGGTCGATGTAGCGCGGATAGTAGATAAGGGTTGCGGCAACCAGTTCATCGAGGGTGAGGGAACGTGTGCGGCGGGTGCAGTGTTTTGCATCGATAGTCAGCCCCCACCCCGCATAGAAGGGAAGCCCGTAGGTGTATACCTTCTTGTGGCGGATGAGGGCTTCAAATCCAACAAGTGAGGTCATGGTATGGACTTCGTCACACCTGTCGAGTACCGAATCAAGGCTGGCATCGGTAATGACAGTATTACAGTAGCGAAGTGCGGTTTGGTTTTCTATATGCCCTTTTCTGTTGCCGGCAAGCACATCTGGATGGGGTTTGTAGATAATAAACGCACCGGGTGTATTTTCTCTTGCAGCTTTGAGTAGTGCCAGGTTGGTCATTCGGTCGGCTCCGAAGATGATGGATGCATCATCTTCGACCTGTCCAGGAACAAGTACAACGCTCTGGGATGGCTGGAGCCCTTCGAGGCAGATCTTTTTGTCCGGGTGGCTGTTGTATTTTGAAATGCGTTTTTCCGTAAGGTAGCGTTGCAGGTTTTGTGCCCGTCTGATGGCGGTGTCGCTGAAGGTACAGGTATTGAGTATGTGTTCTAGGTCACTTTCTTCGGAAGGGTCAAAATAGATTCCCCTGCTGTCAGCAACAAGGGAGTAGGGCTTTGTCAGGTCAGAACCCAGAGAAACAGAGCGTACAAACCCGTCTTCAACCCTGACAAGGGGCATGTGGTGTCTGTTTGCATAGGCTTCAACGTCCGGAAAATGTTTTTTACCCCAGATGTACAGTTTTGCATCCGGCTTCAGACCTTTAGAAAGGGCATCGTCAAGGGTATTGCAAAAAAAGATACTGTTTCCCTGAAGAGAGGGGAAAAAGGCGGTGATATATTTCTGTTTCCAGCCGGAGAAACCGAAAAAGTAGAGTGAACCGTCATTTTTGCGGTAGAGGTTTCTGTACTTGACAATGGTTTCAATGGTGTCAATGATGTCTGAAGGTTCGCCGGTATAGGGGTTGTGGTACTCCGGGTAGAGAATGTAGGCGGCAGCGAACAGTTCTTCTGCGGTAAGTATGCGGTTGCGTCTGTGAGCGGTCAGCCTGTCGGTCGTTAGCCCCCAACCCGCATAAAATGGCATGCCGTAACACACTACTTTTTTGCCAAGCAGAAGTGCTTCCATGCCCATACCGGATGTTTTGGTATACACTGCATCAAAATGTTTCAGTAAACCGATGGGATTGACATTCTGGTCGATGATGGTACATGCTTTTGGAATGTCCGCAGAGGCGATGTCTGACTTTTTTTTGCCGGAGAGTACATCCGGATGGATTTTCACATAAATGTTTGCGTTGGGGTACTCCTGTTGTGCATCATTGATCATCTGCTGTGTACTAAACGCCTCTGCCATGCCATATTTCAGTGAGACATCCTCTGCGGTTTGGGCAACGATGAGTATGTTGGTCTTGCCGTTTTGGTCAAGGTGGTATCTGGTTTGAAAGTACCTGTCCACATCTGGGGCATGGTTGTATTTAGAGATATGGTGCTCTCTGATGAGGTCTATGGCATGTGCTGCCTGTGTCATCAGGGTAGAGTCTGCCCGGAAATCATAGTGCTTCAGCAGGTTTTCCAGAGCAGAAGGGCAGGTGGCATCGTAGTAGATGCCTATGGTGTCGCTAACAGTGGAAAAAGAGGGTGCATTGGCGGTGCCGAGACCAATGGAGCGTATAAACCCGTCTTCTTTGAGTGTAAGTGTGCCGCCAAAGTGGCGGTGGCACCACAGGGCAAAGCGACCGGAACGTTTTCTTCCCCACCCTTGAAACTGTTTTTCTCCCTTTATCAGGGAAAGAAGATTGAGCAGATAGTAATTTGTTTTCATTATTGGCTTTTGAAAAGGATTTTGAGTGCTGTTTTGATTTGAAACGGTATACTCTTTTTCACATAGGCATACCGCATCATATCATAAATACGGCCGCTTTTGCTGCCCTGAAGGCGCAGATATTTCAGGAATGCTTCGATGACATGCCTTGCTTCGTCATCTACAGTATAGTGTTCGAGCAGATACTCCAGGACATTCTCACGCTGTGTGCCTGTATAAGGAAGACGGCAGATACCCCGGAGACAGCGAAGATAGTACTGCATGGAGTGTTGTGTTGCCATTGTGGCAATGAGAGGGTTGCTTGCATTGTCTGTGTGCAGGCGGTATTGTACCAGAGGGGTATCAAGGGTGACCCTTGTACCAAAAAGTTCACAAACAAGGGCGATCCAGTAGTCATGGTTTTTGAGCATGGGGGGAAAAGGCAGGATCAGGTTTTTGAGGGCACGGTTAAAAAGAACGGTATTGCCCATTACACCGCAGGGGCCGAGGATATGTCCCAGGTCTTTTTTGTTGCCAAGAACATACCCGCGGTATGCGAAGTAGGAAGGGTAGAGTTTGCTGCCGTTTGTGTCATGGACAGAGAGATCTGAATGGATGAGTACAGGCTGTGTCGGATGTTTTGTTTCGCTCAGCTGCATATGCTGCATCTGTTTTTCCAGTTTATCGCACTCCCAAATATCGTCCTGGTCGCAGAGGGCAATGTAGGGTGTATGGCAAAGGCCGATGAGTCTTTCGAAGTTCCTGACGTAACCCAGTGTCGTTTTGTTCCGGTGCAGGACAATATTGGGATATTTTGAGAGGAAGGTTTGAATGATTTGTATGGTTGCATCCTGTGAATTGTCGTCGCAGATGATGAGCTGAAAGTCAGTATAGGTTTGTGCTACAATAGACCGGATCTGCTGTGCAATGAACTTTTCGCCATTGCAGGAGGCCAGCAGTACGGATAGGGAAGGGGTATTAGGACGCATCTTCTTTTTTCCCAAATGTATGGTGTCTGTAGTCCATGATGCCCTGAAACATCATTTTCATGTTTTGTATTTTAGATTCCCCATAAAGTAGCTGATTGGTAAAGAATTTCAACAGATAACGGTCTCTTTTTTGAAAAAAATCCTGGTGTGCAGTACGATAGTGTTTTCTCAAATAAAGGTAGTTTCTGAGCATGTAGTAGAGGCGTTCAGGAGGATACAGGGTAACAGCATTTTTTTTTGTGCCAAGCGTATGGTTTACAGCAACCGACCGGTGCAGCAGTATTTTGTAACGGTGTTGTGCAAGGCGAAAACAGAAGTCATGGTCGACTTCATCGATAAAAAGTTTTTCATTGAACCCTCCGACGGAGAGTGCCTTTTGAATATGCACGGCATTGGCGGAAGTCATGACACTCTCTGCGGGTATGAGCAGAGGAGTAGCATTGGGACAAATGAACTTTTTGTTGTGCAGTGGGGAGACTATGGCAACATGGGTTGTGTCTGCCGAAAACAGTGTTGAAAGAAACAGGGGTATGTCAGAGGCATCAAAAAAGGTGTCCTGATCGAAGGTTATGAGCCATTCGTAACCATCTTCCCTTGCTCGGTACAGTGCGGTATTCAACGCTTTTGCCATGCCGATATTAGCACCTTGGTGCAGAAGGACGGTGTGGGGCAGCTGCTGTGTCAGGTGCGAGAGTACATCATGTATATTCTCTGAATTGTCGACAATATAGAGCCTGTCTACATAGGGCGCATAGCTTGAAATGTGTTCAACGACACTGCTGTCGGGGTTGTAAAGTGTGACAACCGCTGCAACCTTTTCATATGCTGCCATACTTCTCCAAATACCGGTTCACCTTTTCAATCCAATCTTTTCCTGTTTTTTTCTCAAAATAACCTCTATTTTCTTAACTTCGTAACTCTGAATCCCGAACCCCAAACTCAACATTTTTTACACTCCCACTCCGGGAAGTTGTCTCGAATGTACTGGTTGAGCGCGCGTTCGGCATCGGTGTATTCTCGTGTGGT
>JALWHT010000034.1 GCA_026983515.1 Sulfurovum sp. | reverse complement strand
TGCTTGTGTACACTGCCGCCCTTTTGATAGCCCGGACACCCCTTAAGCTTCGTCTCCGGAATAATATGGTGCGGTGTCTGCCCCGGACAGCACCCCTCCGGATTGGCAAGCCCGAAGAAGCGGTCTTTGGGACTAAGCTTTTGGGTTGTGGACTTTTGTCCTCTGTTATGTGCATTGTATCCATCAAGTACACAGCGTTTGGCTCTAAGGCACCTCTCTTCTTGTGTAAGCTGCTTTTGGGCTGCATAGAGTGCCGCTTTGGCATCTTTTTGCTCTTTTTGCAGTCTCTCAAGCAGCTCTTTTTGTCTGGAGGTAAGCTGCGATTGTCCAAGTGCTTTGAGTTTGGCTATCTCTTCGGCTCTTACCGCAAGCGCCTCTATGCTTTTAACCTTTTTGACATTCTTTTGTATGGCGTTGCGTATCCGCTCTTCTACATCTAACGCCTCTTTGGCACTTGTCACAGCATCTACAGCACCCTCGGCTGTCGCCGCTGCCCCGCAGAGTGCCTCACCCGCTTCCGCACCTGCAGCTACACCGGCCATCGCACCGACACCCCCGAAAAAAAATCCCAATGCCCCGCCAATAAGTCCGCCAATAACCGCACAACCCTGCACCTCAATAGTGCGCTTGATTCGCTTTTGTACAGTATCTTTGGCAATATCCTCCATCGTCTCATGCAACTCACTTTTGAGTCTGTTCAGCTCCTCTTTGATAGTGTCAACGCCCTCTCGTAACGAAGCAGGATTGTTATAGTTGAACATTACAGTCCCACAGTGCTTGTCTTTCCATGTCATAGGACGTGGAGGGTAGATACCTTTGTCGGGGGATCTATGGCGTCGCCTGTTTGCCGCTCGTTTGCGCGCATTTCGCTCTTCTTGTTTTGCAATAAACGCATTTTGCTCTTTGGGGTCTATCTTGCAGGCTTCTTGCGGCGCCATTTCCGTCTCTTTTTTGCAGCATACAGGTTTTGCACTCGGATCACCTGCTTTGTGGTTCTCTCTTGCTCTTTGGGGTCTTCGTTTCATTGGTTTATCCTTCGCTGCTTGAGTATACTAAAGAGTATCTCTTGAAGTAGTTCTATTTTTTGCGCCTCGGTAGCTACTGTTTGAAGCTTTTCATAAAGTGGTGTTTGTTGGGGTGGGATAGTCAGTGAAAGCCCATAAAGAATATAAGCATAGACACCTGCTTCACTCTCTATGCCCAAACTGTTTGCTTCACTAAAAAGATGCATTGCTTTTTGTTTTTGTCTTGCTGTGTCGTGTTCAAATCCCCAGCCATCACGCTCCGCCCAATAAAAAACATTGTCAACAAACTTTCTTCTATGCCTTTGCTCAAAAAGTTCCATTTGCTTGAGATCCAAAGTCACTTCATGGGCATAATCTTCAAGGTTGGGAATCGTCGGGAAACTTACCC
>JALWHT010000033.1 GCA_026983515.1 Sulfurovum sp. | reverse complement strand
ACCGGAAATAATAAAGGCAGCAAGCATCAAAACAGCCAGTGCAACAAAGCGGTCTGTCGCGTATTTCCGCTCCTGCTGATAATAAATGGTTTGGGAAAGCATATATGCTCCTTGCAAAAAATAGAGTTAAAGATATCTTACACTTTTTTCTCTTTAGAAGGAGAGGATGGCTTTTCAGGTTTAAAAACAAGGAGAAATAAACGTGTTCAAGGGGGGGGGAAAGGCTACACGCTGTAATACTTTTTTTGAAAAACCATCCAGAAGACAGAAGCACCCCCAGTATTTCAAGGGAGGAGGCGGGGGGTACAACTGTCTTCAAAAGCCCCCTCTTCCAAAATTGCCAGACCAAGACAGCTCTATACGGGCGAATAAATTCCTGTAGGGTGTTATGCCCCCACAACATCAAAAATATGATTTGTAATCAAAACTTTCATTTCAGCACAAACTTCAAGGTGTTGTCATGGGACAACACCCTACAAAACATCCAATAACAAACGCAAAAATAAGCCGTTTTTTTATTTTTTCCATACCTAAGGTTAAAAAAGGGTTTAAAATGGATTATTTTGCGTGTTAGATAGGTTATTTTTGATTTTATGGGAAATGGATAGATTTCTGTGCTTTCATCAAACCTAACAAAGCTATTTGATGAAAGCTAAGCGAAACAAAAGGTCTACTGGCACCCAACGCACTCCTGACTTCTATCTTCTACATCATTCGTACTCTCTGGTGACTGGCTTCTCAGGTAGTAAGTAGACTTAAGTCCAAACTTCCATGCGTTCATGTAAATCTCGTTCAAGTATTTTCCGCTGGCTTTGTCAAGCGTAATGAAAATGTTCAGTGACTGCCCCTGGTCGAGCCATTTTTGGCGAATGGCACCGGCTTTGATCAGTAGGTTCTGATCAAGATCATATGCCGGGGTATAGTACTGCCAAGTTTCAGGAGAGAGGTTCGGTACGACAACAGGAATGAGCCCGGAGAGATTCTCTTCAAACCACTTGCGCTTGTAAACGGGCTCTATTGCCTGTGTAGTACCGGTGAGGATGGAAATGGAACTTGTAGGGGCAATCGCCATCAGGTAACCATTGCGCATACCGTCCTGTTTGACTTTCTCTTTAAGCCTCTGCCAGTCGTGTGTGTAACCGAAGAGTCCACCTCTGTCAACGAGCTTACAGGCATTTTCATTCGCCTTGTCGATCGGGAAAATTCCCTTGGACCAGTCGGAGCCCTCAAAGTTGGGGTAAGTTCCCTTTTCAATAGCCAGATTACTGGAGGCTTCAATCGTGTAATAAGAAAACGATTCCATCACTTCATCGATCTTTTCAAGATGCTCTGCACTTCCCCATTCTATCTTCTGTTCAGCGAGCATCTGTGCTTCACCCATAACACCCAGACCAATGGAGCGTGATTTTTCATTGGTACGTTTCACTTTTGCCAACGGATAGAAGTTGAGGTCAATCACGTTGTCAAGCATTCGTACGGCAATGGGTACGACCCGTTCAAAATCCTCTTTGCTATTGATTTTGGAGAGGTTGACTGATGCAAGGTTGCAGACAGCCGTATCACCGTCAATGCACTCTTTGTCAACGATCCATATCTGTTTACCGTTAAGGCTGTCAAGCGCCGTTACCTTCTTGGCCGGCTTAGTCACACCACTGTCAACTGTCAACATTTCATTCTCATCGTATGATTCTACTGTCCCGTCAACGAAGCGGAAACGTGTTTTGTAGTAATTGGGGCTGGTATTTTGGAAAATCTCTGTACAGAGGTTGGTACTGCGGATGATACCTGCATGCTTGTTCGGGTTAGCACGGTTTGCTGTATCTTTGAACGTCAGGAAAGGGTTGCCTGTTTCAAAATAGGAACGAAGAATCTCTTTCCAGAGTCCTTTGGCAGAAATACGTTCACGGGTAATTTCATCATTGCTGTGCTCGAGCTCTACATAGCGTTTTTCAAATGCCTCTCCGTAAAGCTCGGTTAACTCCTTGACCTCATATGGGTCAAAAAGTGTCCACATTTCGTCGTTTGCCACACGCTCCATAAAGAGGTCATTGAGCCAGAGTGCAGGAAAAAGGTCATGCGCACGCCGGCGCTCCTCTCCAGAGTTCTTTTTGAGGTCAAGGAAGTCTTTCACATCCACATGCCACGGCTCGATGTACACTGCAATCGCCCCTTTTCGTGTACCAAGCTGGTCAACGGCAATGGCAACATCATTGGCAATTTTCAGGAATGGCACAATGCCCCCTGCTGCATGCTTGTGCCCATCAATGAAAGAACCCATACCTCTCACCTGCATCCAGTCCCATCCGATACCGCCGCCAAATTTGGAGAGCAGTGCCATCTCTTTGTAACCGTCAAAGATGCCTTCAATATTGTCCGGTGACGAACCGATATAACATGAACTGAGCTGATGTCGCGGTGTACGTGCATTGGAGAGTGTCGGTGTGGCCGCCATGACTTCAAACTTGCTCAGGATGTCGTAAAACTTCTTTGCCCAGGTCTGGCAGTCAAATTCGTTCTGCGCCAGGAACATTGCCACTGCCATAAAGAGCTGCTGAGGAAGCTCAATAGGGATCCCTTTTTTATCCTTGATAAGATAGCGGTCGTACAACGTTCGGATACCAAGGTACGTAAACTGAAGATCTCGTTCCGGTTTGATATAGTCGTTGAGATCGTCAAGGTCATACTTCTCTTTCAACCCAAGAACAATGCGTCCTTCTTTCTCTCCATTTTCAAAATACTCACGTAAATGATTATACCCGGTAAAGCCAGTAACTTTATGGTAGAGATCGTACAGGAAAAGACGCGCAGCGACAAAGGTCCAGTTTGGACGGTCGATATCGATTTTGTCAACCGCTGTCTTGATAAGGGTTGTCTGGATCTCCTCAGAGGTGATCATGTCACGGAACTGCAGCTTGGCATCGACCTCAAGCTCGCTCTGACTTACGCCTGCAAGCCCTTCTACTGCTGCCGATGTATACTTCTGGATCTTGCTGACGTCCAGTGTCTCTACCCTACCGTTCCTCTTTACAACACGAATCATACATACTCCTGAATTATCGCCACAAAACAACATTGTTGTGACATTTTACTACCCCTCAGATCGGGGTAAAAAGATTACCCGATTTTACTCAAATTATGGTTAATTACGTTTGAAATTCTGTATCATTTTTAGGCAATGTTTTATAAGGGGTTGTAATTGCAAAGAAGAGGTTGTCAAGAGGAAAGTTGACAATAATGTCAACCAAAACCGGAGGCTGCATGCATAAAAGCAGCCCCAATTTTCAGATACTGCTATTTATCAAAAACCCGCTCAAAAATTCTATCGACATTCTTGGTGTAGTAATCATAGTTGAAACACTCTCTGATCTGTTCCTCGCTGAGCTTCTCTCTAAGCTCCTTGTCTTCAAGCAGATACTGAAGATACAGAGATTCTCCCTTTTCATTGACAGTCGGTTTCCCCTGCTGGATCTCTTCCCAAACCTTCATCGCATTGCGTTGTACGATCTTGTAGGCATCTTCGCGGCTGACACCTGCTTTAGGCAGTTCGAGCAGTACACGCTGTGAAAAGACAAGCCCCCCGGTAAGGTTGAGGTTTTTCATCATGTTTTCAGGCATAACAGTCATATTGGCAATGACCCCGTTCATACGGTGGAGCATAAAGTCGGTCGTAATGAAGGAGTCCGGCAGCCAGAAACGCTCTGTAGAAGAGTGGGAAATGTCACGCTCATGCCAGAGAGCAACATTTTCCATCGCAGGTGTAGCGTAGGCTCTGATGATACGTGCGAGTCCTGTGATGTTTTCGGTAAGAATGGGGTTACGCTTGTGTGGCATTGCAGAAGAGCCTTTCTGCCCTTTGGCAAAATACTCTTCCACCTCATACACTTCTGTACGCTGCCAGTGGCGTACCTGTACGGCAAACTTCTCTACAGAGGAAGCAAGCAGCGCCAGGGCAGAAGCCAGACGTGCATAGCGGTCACGCTGGATGACCTGATTGGAGACAGGTGCCGGCTTGAGCCCGAGCTCCTCCATAGCATACTCTTCAAGCTCAAGCGGTGCATGTGCAAAATTCCCCATTGCCCCGCTGATCTGCCCTACGCTGATGACTTCCATCGTCTCTTCAAGGTTTTTGAGGTGACGTGCCATTTCATCGTACCAAACTGCCAGTACCAGACCGAAAGTAATAGGTTCACCGTGAATACCGTGACTGCGCCCAACCATCAGTGTTTTTTTGTGTTCATAGGCACGTTTCTTGATTGACTCCATCATCATCTTTACATCTTCGATAATGATTTTGAGGGAACGTACCATTTGCAGTGCTACTGCTGTATCGACTGTATCGGAGCTGGTCATACCATAGTGGAACCATCGGCTCTCTTCACCCAGTGTCTCGGAAACAGAAGTGGTGAATGCAATGAGGTCATGCTTGGTCACTGCTTCAATTTCATCAATACGTTCAACGGAGAAACCTGCATTTTTGATAATTTTCTCAGCATCTTCGTCAGGGATAAGCCCCAGTTTGTTCCAAGCCTTGACAACTGCCAGTTCAACATCAAGCCATGCCTGATATTTTGCCTGCATTGTCCAATTGTCAGCCATCTCTTTACGTGAATAACGTTCTACCATACTAACCCTTATGTGTGTAAAATTTTGGTACTATTCTACCAAAATAGCTGTTACAAAGAGGTGAGAGATGCCGTTCGTCAAAGAGAAGTTTCACGTGAAACAAGCCATGCCAGCCTTCCTTTTTGTCATGCGTACATTCAACCTCACGCAAGGGCAGGCGCAACGCCTTGTCTGCAAAGGACGCCTGCTGGTTGACGGGGAATCCATTTACAATCCTGGAACAAAACTACAGCCAGGAGAAGTAGAAATTGTCCATTTCAAGCCCGCAGGTACCGGAGTAAAACCCCTCTTCCAAAACAATGATTTTATGGTCTTTGAAAAGCCTTCCGGAGTATTGGTACATCCCAATAAAATGGAAACCCCCTACTCCATGCTTGATGAGATACGTGCCTTGCATGGAGAGAATGCCAATGCAACCCATCGCATTGATATGGAGACTTCCGGTTTGCTGCTTGCGAGCAAGCATAAAAAAGCAGAGAACTTCCTCAAAAGTGCCTTTGAAAAAAAGACGATCCACAAAAGTTATCTTGCCTGGGTTGACGGTAAACTCACAAAGCCATTCTTTGTAGATGAACCCATTAAAATCAATAACGATTATTCAGAGTGCAAACACAAAGTATTTATCGATAATGAGGGGAAACACTCCCGTACAGACTTTAAACCGCTGCATTATGACACGACAATGGATGCAACCTTGGTTGCCTGCTATCCTCTCACAGGGAGAACACACCAAATTCGGGTTCATTTGTTTCACGTGAAACACCCTATTTTGGGTGACCCTATTTACGGTACAACATTCCAAACTGCCAATGCATATTTAGAAGACATCCTTACCCCACAGCAACGTCTTGAGCAAACGGGTGCAACACGGCTGATGCTTCATGCGCAGACACTGAAATTTTCTTACGGAGCAACCTATTTTATTGAGAGTAAAGTTGACTTTGCGGGGATGAAAGAAGAGATCTGTCTAAAAGAAAAGCGGAGGTTTAATGAAGGAAGCGTTAAGTGCTAAGGGTTAAGAAATTGGTTATTGTTGTATGGTGCTGGTTCGCGTGGGGTGCGTAATCACGCACCTTTCAATTGTATGGCAATAGTAATGTTTATTTTTGATCAACGGTTCGAAGATGCGTGACTATTCGTCATCGCTTCTGTTCGCTTCATAGACAAACCAGCCGCCGCCAATACCGACAACCAGCACAATAAAGACCAACAACGCAATCTGTACATCAGGCATATTACACCTCTCCTTTGGCTTCCTGCTCGCGCAACTGGCCGCAGGCAGCGGAAATATCGAGCCCCTTGGACTCGCGGATGGTGCAATGTAGTCCTCTTTTGGTTAAATACTCCTGAAATTTCTTCATATCTTCTTCAGTCGGACGCTTAAACTCTGTGCCGCCGTAAGGATTAAAATAGATAAGATTGACCTTTGCCTTAATACCGTCGAGGAGTTTGAGCAGTTTCTTTGCCGCACTGATGTCATCGTTGACATCCTTAATGACAAGATACTCGAACATTACACGTTTTCTGTCATTGACAGGAAAGTTTTTGACTGCGGTGATGATCGACTCGATATTGTAGGCTTTGTTGATCGGCATCAGCTGCTGGCGCAGCTCATCATCGACTGCATGCAGTGAGATGGCAAGGTTGATGCCAAGTTCCATTTTCCCAAGCTTCTCTATCTTGCTGCTGAGACCAGAAGTTGAGATAGTCTGGCGGTGTGGGGCAATCGCCATTCCCTCTTCATCGGCAAATATCTTGACTGATTTGGCAACAGCGTCAAGGTTGTCAAGCGGCTCACCCATTCCCATAAAAACAATGTTGACACGGCGGTTGGCAGCAATATCATTGTCCTTTTTGATCAAACGCAGCTGCTCAACGATTTCTCCAGGGGTCAAATTTCGCATAAAACCGCCTTTTGCAGTCAAACAAAAGGCACACCCTACCTTGCACCCTACCTGGGAGGAGATACAGACTGTATAGCGCTTCTGATGCTTCACAGAGCCATCCTCATGGTACGCTTTGTCACGCATTAGCAGCAAGACCGCTTCGACAGTATGACCGTCATGTAGTTCAAAGAGATATTTTCGGCTGCCGTCGATGCTGTCCTGTACCGTCACCGTCTTGAGCGGTGTCAGTGTATATTCCGCTTCCAACTCATCCCGAAGTCCTTTTGGCAAATTTTTCATCTCTTCAAATGAAGTTGCATACTTATGGTAAATCCACTGGTAGATTTGTTTGGCTCTGAATGCCGGCTTGATATTCTCTGCCAGCTCCTCTTTTGTAAAATCCTGTATGATCTGTTTTGTCATTATTTACCTTTTGGTTGATTGCTTATTGGGAAATACTGGTTTCTCATTTTGTAGTTTTTGGTGCAACACACAATATATTTACAGGTTGCTGAAATTATTTCAGTACACCAATAACCCATATGCCAATCACAATTTCTAATTTCTAATTTCTAATTTCTCAATATATTCTGTCAGTATCTCCATCGCCTCTTGATGGTTTTTCACAAAATCTCTGTGCGCATTCTCGTCACAATAGTTGGTAACGATGAAGAGTCCTGCAGCAGGGATGCCACACTGCTTTGCCGCCTGTACTACACCAAAAAACTCCATATTTTCTAAATATATATTGCGAGCCGTATAATCTTCCCATAACGTTCTGTTGGTCGTGATATAATTTGAGGAGTTGACGATCACTGCATTTTTTGTTTCACGTGAAACTTTAGAAAACAATTTTACTGTACCGTCACAGGAAATACCATCCAACACATCCGAAATAGGAGAATAGGCATTCCCTTCAAAAAAGCTCTGTTCAATATTGGTTGCTGTATGTGATGATACAATATCAAAAATCTCATGTTTTCCATAGGCACCTGCTGTACCTACAAAGAGAATCTCTTCAGGCTTTTCCTCTATGCATAACTGTGTCAGTGTGATCGCCGATTCAATCATGCCAATTCCGACAGGACGGGCAAAATCGAACTGTTCGATACGACCCGCACAGACGATCATCAGAGCCTCACCGGAATGTTTTCTGCCTTGAGGTAGCGTTTGAGATCCATAATGTCGATCTCTCTGAAGTGAAAGATGGAGGCTGCCAGTGCTGCATCTGCATTGCCAAGCGTGAACGCCTCTTTCATATGTTCCATTGTCCCCGCTCCGCCGCTGGCAATGACCGGGATATTGACCACATCACCAATGGTGCGGTTGAGTGTATTGTCGAAGCCCGCCTTGGTACCGTCTGCATCCATTGAAGTGACCAGCAGCTCTCCCGCACCTCTGTCGTAAGCCTCTTTCGCCCATGCTATGGCATCGATGCCCGTATCGTTACGGCCGCCATGTGTGA
Organism: Sulfurovum sp.; assembly: GCA_026983515.1. Classification (GTDB taxonomy): domain Bacteria; phylum Campylobacterota; class Campylobacteria; order Campylobacterales; family Sulfurovaceae; genus Sulfurovum. The sequence continues at coordinate 16,561 of JALWHT010000033.1, read as the reverse complement.
AGATGTGCCACTCTCCCTCTCCTACACGCTTGGCATCGATGGCGACAACAATGCACTGGGAACCAAAACGTTTTGCCCCTTCTTCTATGAATTCGGGTCGCTTGATAGCCGCAGAGTTGATACTCACTTTGTCACATCCCACATTGAGCAGTGCATAAATATCTTCAAGCTTGCGTATGCCGCCGCCGACAGTAAGAGGGATGAATACCTCCTGGGCAACCTTTTTGACCACATCCACAATGGTGTCACGTCCCTCATGACTTGCTCCAATATCGAGAAAGGTCAGTTCATCCGCACCCTCCTCGTTATAGCGGCGTGCCACTTCGACCGGATCTCCCGCATCTCGAAGGCCGACAAAGTTAACCCCCTTTACCACACGTCCGCCGTCTACATCGAGACAGGGGATGATGCGTTTTGCAAAATAGTCCATACTTTCTCCATTTTTACCGCCATTTTGGGCAAATTTATGGTAAGATTATACAAAAATTATCCCAAATAGGGGTTTAGCCATTGGCTATAAAGGTAGATTACAGTATGATAAACGACAATTTGGCAGAATTTGCTTCTAAAAAATTCGGCCAGAATTTTCTGAAAAACAGTTTCTACCTGCAGAAAATCATCCAAGCGATGCCCGAGGACAACCTGAAGGTTGCCGAGATCGGGCCTGGCTTAGGTGATTTAACCAAGGAGCTTGTAAAAGCTCGAAATGTCACAGCATTTGAGGTTGATAAAAGACTATGCGAGCATCTTTCAACGGAATTTGAAGCCCCCATCTCACAGGGACACTTCGAACTGCGCTGCGGAGATGTGCTTGAGCGTTGGGGGGAAGGCGCTCTTCTGGATGAACCTTATCATCTGGTAGCGAACCTCCCCTACTATATTGCAACCAATATCATATTGAAAGCTTTCAAGGATGAACGGTGCCGGTCCATACTGGTCATGGTTCAGAAGGAAGTTGCCGTCAAGTTCGCTGCCAAACCCGGCGAGAAGGCCTTTTCTGCCCTCTCCGTACTGGCTTCGAGCGTCGGGAAGGCCACGCTCTGCTTCGAGGTAGAACCCGAAGCGTTCATTCCGCCGCCCAAGGTAACCTCTGCCGTGCTTTTAATAGAGAAAGACCGTAGTCTGAATGATGAAAAGTTTGAAGCCTTCCTCAGGGTCGCTTTTGCACAGCCGCGCAAAAAGCTTTTCAAAAATCTTACTGCCGCTTTCTCAAAAGATAGAGTTGCAGAGACTTTCGCAAAACTGGATCTCGATCCGAACTTGCGGCCTCATGAAGCTGGGACATCGATGTATCATCTGCTATATAATGAATTAAAGGATATGTTAGATGGAAAACAGCAAACCAACCAACGAAAACAATCAAAATCAAGGGCAAAAAACGCAGGAAGGCAATAAGCCGCAGCGCAACAGAAGACCTAACCCCCACAGACAGAACAGTAAGCCTGCTCAGGGACAAAGCAATAGCAACGAAAACGGAGAGAAACGTAACGAAAACCGTAATCGTAACAGAAACAGAAAACCCAACCCTAACCGTCAGGGCGGACAGCCACGTCAGGAGGGGCAAGGCAACCAGAGCCAAGGGCAGAAGCAAGCCAACAACAATAACCGAAAACCCGGAAATAACAATGCCAACCGTAACAGCGGAGGCAACAAAGGACGTGGCGGGAACAAACGCAAAAATGTCACTACCGTCAACGATACGATGCGCACTTCACTTGAAGAGAACAAACGCGTCCAGGAAGCCAGAATGGCACCATGGAAACAGATCGACCTCAACTCCAAAGGGAAAGTACGCTTCACACCGCTTGGAGGACTTGGAGAGATTGGCGGGAATATGGCCGTACTCGAGACGGAGACAACAGCCATCGTCATCGATGTGGGAATGAGCTTTCCCGATGAAACGATGCACGGGGTGGACATTCTCGTTCCCGATTTCAGCTACTTGCACACCATCAAGGACAAGATCAAAGCCATTGTTATTACACACGGTCACGAAGACCATATTGGTGCGGTTCCCTACCTTTTCAAGGAACTGAAGTTCCCAATTTACGGAACCCCGCTGGCACTGGCAATGATCGAGAACAAATTCAACGAGCACGGCCTCAAAGGCGACTCAAAATATTTCCGTTTCGTGACCAAACGCAAACAGTATGAAATCGGTGATATGAAGATAGAGTGGATCCACAACACCCACTCTATCATCGATGCCTGCTCACTGGCCATCGAAACCCCTGCGGGTATTTTAATGCATACAGCAGACTTCAAGATAGACCATACACCTGTAGACGGCTACACGATGGATCTGAGACGCTATGCACACTATGGAGAAAAAGGTGTGCTCTGTCTCTTTTCAGACTCGACCAACTCACACAACCCGGGCTTTACCAAGAGTGAAACCGTGGTAGGGAAAACCTTTGACCAGCTCTTCGAGATGGCAAAAGGACGTGTGATCATGTCTACCTTCTCCTCCAATGTCCATCGTATCTTCCAGGCAATGCAGCGTGGGGTCAAACATGGCAGAAAGATCTGTGTTATCGGACGTTCTATGGAGCGTAACGTTGAGACCAACCGTGCGCTGGGCTTTGTGGACATAGACGATAGACACTTCATCGAAGTACATGAAGTACCAAAGTATGCCGACCATGAAGTACTCATTGTCACCACCGGTTCACAGGGAGAGACCATGGCGGCACTTAACCGTATGGCAACCGATGAACACCGCCACATCAAACTCAAACCAAGTGACACCGTCATCATCTCTGCTTCCGCCATTCCAGGCAACGAAGCAAGTGTCTCCAAACTGATGAACCTGCTGATGAAAGCGGGAGTTACTGTACGATACAAAGAGTTCAGCGACATTCACGTCTCCGGACACGCCGCACAGGAGGAGCAAAAACTCATTCTCAGACTGGTACAGCCAAAGTTCTTCCTGCCTGTCCACGGAGAATACAACCACATTGCAAAACATGCAAAAACCGCAGTCACCTGTGGTGTCGATGAGCGTAACATTCTGCTGATGAGCGACGGTGACCAGGTGGAGATCACACCTAAATACCTCAAGAAGGTCAAAACAGTCAAGTCTGGCAAGACATACATCGACAATCAGAACAACATGACCATAGAAAACGATGTTGTACTTGACAGACAGAAACTTGCCGAAGACGGCATTGTCACGATTGTCGCACAGGTATCACAAAGTGAAGGAAAACTGGTAGGCAAACCAGTTGTCTACACACACGGTCTGGTACCGGACAAAGAGGATAAAAAGTTCGCCAAAGAGATCGAACAACTGCTCGAAACGATGCTGCTGAATATGAAAGCAAAAGGTATCCCGGAGCATACTGTCATTGAAAACGAAATCAGAGCAGCGGTACGCAAACATATTGTACGTACCAAAAAGCGTTATCCGCTTATCATACCTACCGTCTTTGTCGTTTAAGACCTGCAGTACAGGGAGGACTACCCTCCCCTGCCCACATCTATGCTATAATCATATTCTGACAATCCATTCATAACGAGCGAAACCATGAACCTTATAGAAAGCGCCAAAGAAACCCTGCAAATCGAAGCGGATGCACTGCAAAATGCATCTGAGAGACTCAATGGGAACTTCCTCAAAGCGGTTGATCTGATTTTACAGACCAAAGGGAAGCTGATCATCACCGGTGTAGGAAAATCGGGGCTTGTAGGTGCCAAAATGGCAGCGACTTTCGCCTCAACAGGAACATCGAGCTTCTTTCTGCACCCTACCGAAGCACTGCACGGTGACCTGGGAATGATCGGCAGGGAGGATACCCTGCTTGCCATCAGCAGCAGCGGCGAGAGTGAAGAGCTAACCAAGATTCTGCCGCACATCAAACGTTTTGAAATTCCGCTAATAGGTATGACAGGAAACTGTAACTCTTCTCTGGGAAGGTATGCCGATGTATGGATTGACATTTCGGTAGAAAAAGAAGCCTGTCCGCTCAACACTGCTCCTACTGCATCGACAACGCTCACTATGGCACTCGGCGATGCACTGGCGGTGGCACTGATGAGGCAAAGAGGTTTCAAAAAAGAGGATTTCGCCTCTTTCCACCCCGGCGGTGCACTGGGGAAAAAGCTCTTTGTCAAAATCAAAGATCTGATGAGGACAGAAAATTTACCGGTCATCACACAGACAACACCGCTTAAAGAAGCGATTGTCGCCATGAGTGAGGGGAAACTCGGCAATGTACTTATTACCGACGAAGAGGGAAAGCTAAGTGCTATTCTCAGTGACGGTGACCTGAGACGTGCACTGATGCAGGAAGACTTCAGTATGGATGAGCGTGCATATACCTATGCCACAAAATCCCCAAAAAGCTACCACAATACAGAGCTGCTGGCAAGTGAAGCACTCGAAATTATAGAAAATGCACGCATTCAGCTGCTTCCCATTACTGACGAGGAAGGGAAAATTGCAGGCGTGCTACACATTCATGACCTGGTTAATGCAGGTATCAAAAGCAAGTAAGGCATACACATGAGACTGAACAAATATATCGCTCACAACACCAAATATTCCAGACGGGAAGCCGACAAACTCATTGAAGCAGGAGAAGTTACTCTCAACAAACAGCCCATCAGGGAGTTTGGCTATGAAGTGCAGCCCGGTGACCGCATCTTTGTCAAGGGGCGGATGGTCAAGGAGAAAGGCAATGACGTAACTGTTATTGTCTACAATAAACCCAAAGGGGTGCTGGTGACCAAAAAGGATGACCGGGGACGTACTACCATCTACCACAAGCTTCCGGGCAAATTCAGGCACTTTATCCCTGTAGGCAGGCTCGACTATGCCTCCGAAGGTCTTTTGCTGATGACGGACAATGTAGACGTCGCGACAGCACTAATGGAGAGTAATCTTGACCGTACCTACAACATCAAAATCGACAAACCGCTTACGAAGGAGATGGTCGATGCAATGAGAGAAGGGCTGGTGCTTGACGATGCCACAGCCGGCGCACATGAAAAGAGTAAAATACGCAGCATGGAGTTCGCCCCCTTTGTAGGCTTCGAGCTTCGGAGTGAAGGCAAAAACTATACCAAGCTGCGTGTGACCATCAACGAAGGCAAGAACCGTGAACTGCGCCGATTCTTCGCACATTTCGATGCAAAGGTGCTTGACCTCAAGCGGGTGGCGTTCGGCGGTATAGAGCTGAACAACCTGCCCACCAACAAGACACGCTTCTTTAGCAAACGTGAGTATGATGATCTGCATGCCTTTCTCAAAGCACACAAAAAAGAGCAGAAAAAGGCCAAAAAGAGAGCTTTTGAGGATGAACAGGTACAATGAGCACCCTGGCACTCAAGTACCGTCCGGTCAGCCTTGACGAGATTGTAGGGCAGGAACGGCTGCTTGGCAAAGAGGGGGTGCTGCGCAAACTCATCGAAAGCGGTAAACTCGAACACACCTTTCTCCACGGCCCTCCCGGATGCGGCAAAACCACCCTTGCCCGTGTCATCGCGCAGACATTGGGTCGACCATTTTATGAAATGAATGCTACCTCTATCAAAATAGAGGAGCTGCGAAAAATCTTTAAAACCTATGCCAATGCCCTGCTAAAACCGCTTATTTTCCTCGATGAAGTACACAGACTCAGCAAGAACCAGCAAGAGGTGCTGCTGCCGTTTATGGAGAACAACGATGCCCTCATCATCGGTGCTTCGACTGAAAACCCCTACTACTCCATGACAGCGGCTATGCGCTCACGCTCCCACCTCTTCGAACTGGATGCCATCGACAGTGAAGCGATGCATGCTTTTTTGGACAGCGTACTTCAAAAAGAGCATATAGAAGCGGAGGAAGATGCCAGAGAGTACCTCGTCTTCTCCAGCGGTGGGGATCTGCGCGCGATGCTCAACCTTCTGGAAAGCGCTACCGCCGTCTCCAGCCCCGTAACAATTGAGATACTCAAGTCCATCCGCCCCCACGCCATGCAGGCAGGCAGCAGTGAAAGCGAAAGCCACTACGAGCTGACTTCAGCCATGATCAAAAGTATCCGTGGCTCAGACATTGACGCCGCACTCTACTACCTTGCCAGACTCATCGAAGGCGGAGAACCTGCCGACTTCATTGCAAGGCGGCTTGCCATCCTTGCCAGTGAAGATGTCGGAAACGCCAACCCGAATGCCCTCAACCTTGCCGCTTCCACACTCGATATCGTCAAGCACATAGGCTACCCTGAAGCGCGTATCTCGCTTGCCCAACTGACAGTCTACCTCGCTTCCTCCCCCAAGTCTAACAGCGCCTATATGGCAATCAACCGGGCACAAAAGGCAATCAAAGAGGGTCATGTTCATCCCGTTCCCAATCACATCAAAACCCATGCAAAAGCGTACCGTTATCCTCATGACTTCGGTGGCTGGGTCGAGCAGACATATCTTCCAGAGCCGATACACTTTTATGAAAGCAGCGGCATGGGATTTGAGAAGACACTGAATGAGTGGCATAGAAAAATTACCAAAAAAAAGAGTACAGTTCACAATTAATTTGCAATGGCATGCTATAATCGTCATATTTCATACAGAAGGAATGAACAATGAAGTATAGCAAACTAATCGTTACCATGACAGGTATCTCCCTATTCCTCCTGACAGGATGCACAGGGAATGAAGTTGTACCAAACAATGCAACACAAACCGGTATAGCTACCGGTGCACTCGCCGGTTCTGTAATCGGATACAATAGTGGCAACAACAGAGGAACGGATGCTGCACTCGGTGCACTTGCCGGTGCTGCAGTAGGCGGACTAATAGGCAACGCGGTGGATGAGAGCAACCCAAAACCCGTCGAAACCGGCGGATGGCATGAATAAAAAGGAGAGGAAATGATATATCAAAAAAGCATATTAAGCGCAAGTGCTGCACTCTTACTGCTTACTGGATGTTATAACCAGCCTGGACTGGTAGAAGACCAAAGCTACGACCGCACCAAAACGGGTGCACTGACTGGCGCACTGGCCGGTGCAGCTATAGGGTACAACACAAAAGGAAACAACAAAGGAGAACGTGCTGTCATCGGGGCACTTCTCGGTGCTGCACTGGGGGGCGGCATAGGCTACAGTCTGGATGAGCAGGCCAATGCCGTAGCACGTGCACTGGGTACCGGTGTCAACAATGATCCGCTTGCTGCACTCGATCCCAACCACGACATCATTGTCTCCAAACACCCTACCTATGTCAAGATCATGTTCCGGGACAAAATGATGTTCAAAACCAATTCAGACAGATTGCAGCCGAGCGCAAAAGCAAAAGTGGAAAAAGTGGCACGGGTACTTGCGCAGTATCCTCAAACCATTGTGGGCGTAGCTGGCTTTACGGACAATACGGGAAGTTACGAATACAATCAGGCACTTTCTGAAAGACGAGCAAGAAGCGTTGCCAACCTATTGGCTGTTAACGGCCGTCCTCTCATAAAAGGATGTTCATGGAAAAAACCGATCGCACCGAATGATACCCCGCAAAACAGGGCACTGAACAGGCGTGTAGAAGTCTATCTGTATGCGGACAGGAACCAAATGACCGATCCATGCAGATAAGCATTATTTGAGCTGTCCAAGTGTACGCTTGGCAGCTTCCGCATCAATTGTACCGGAGAAAAATTTATCTTCGACATCTTTAATCTGTTTGTTGAGTTTGTCTATAAGCACCTTCCCTCTTACACGATTCTTAATAAAAGTACGCATTGTCTCAAAGTCGGGGAAGAGCTCAAGATACTCCTTCTTCAGGGGGCTCTTGTTCCATGCGGCTACCTGTGTTTGAGGATCGGCAAGGGTGACATCGAGTATCTTCTCGCCTATACTGTCTTCTGTATAGTACTGGTCGAACCTGTGCTCCTGTTCATACCCGGTATTCTGAAGACGGTCATCCTCTTTCTGTATGTCTCCGACATACGTGGTTACTGCGTAAAAAAAGCCTATACCTACAGCAATAAACACCATCATTGACTTGTCCATCATTTCCCTCTTTCAAACATAATTGAAAGTATTATACTATGATTTTTGAAAAATTGGAGTGAGCAGAAAAAAATATGAAAAATGGTGGCCACGATTGGACTTGAACCAACGACCACTACCATGTCAAGGTAGTGCTCTACCAACTGAGCTACGCGACCACAAATTTTGTAGGTGGGAATTATATAGGAAGAAAGCTTAAGTTTTCCCCAAACCAGGAAAGAAGCGGAGACTTACTTTTTTTCACAGACCCAACTGCTCTCTTTGCAGAGTTTTTCAAGGTAACCCCCAGCCTGCTGTTTACCGGCACTCAGTGCTTTTTTGAAGTGCTCGTACGCCTTCATCTTGTCATTGGGGACACCCTCCCCCCAAGCATAGAGAATGCCGAGATTCAGATCTGCATTAGCATCGCCCAGCTTGGCTGCTTTACCGAAGTATGTCAACGCTTTTTCAATGTCTCTCTTTACGCCTTTGCCTTCAAGATAGAGAGAGCCGAGGTTGTTATATGCCTGTGCGATATCCTGCGCAGCAGCCTTTTCATACCAGTATTTCGCTTTCTCATATCCATGTGCTTCCACTCCACCGAGATTCTGATAGATCTCTCCCAGGTTGAACTGTGCCTGAGCCATGCCCTGCTTGGCTGCCTTTGCGTACCACTCCATCGCTTTTTTGGCATCGGGCTGCGCCCCTTTGCCAAGGGCATACATCAACCCTACATTGTATTGTGCCTGCGGGTCGCCGTTCTTTGCCAGGACATAGAACCCATTGAGCGCCTGAATGTAGTTACCTGCCTTGTAGGATTGCATCGCATCATCAAATTCTCCGGCGAACAGGCTGCCAATAAGCATGGCGATATATAACATTTTTTTCATATTTTCCTCTCTAAATCAGTGTTTCGGCAATAAAGGTTTTGGTCACTTTCCCGCCAAAACGGTAAACACCCTCTTCATAGCTGACGTAAAGTTCATCACCGCTTTTTGGAAAAACCTTCACCTGCTCAGCCGCTCTCCCCTCTTTGTGGTTGCGGATAAAACAGGCAACCATGCCTGTACCGCATGCCAGGGTTTCATCCTCCACACCTCTCTCGTAGGTGCGCACATACATCGTATCATCCCCCTCCATACGGCAGATATTGACGTTGGCATCGTACTTCTCTCGCAGCCTGAGTGCCTGCTTCAGATCAAATTCATCGATATTATCGCGTACTGCTACCAAATGCGGTACACCAGAATCGATCAGCCACCATGTTTCGCCATCTTCTTCAATGTTGGTACGCAGAATTTTGGGTTCGACCATATCACTGACCACATAGAGACCGTTGATCGTTGCCCGGATGACCCCTGCACCGGTAAGAAACTCTGCCCCGCCTTCTTTACTGATACCCTTTTCATGGGCAAAGTGCGCTGCGGCACGGCTGGCGTTACCGCACATTGCCGCGTACGAGCCGTCGGCATTATAAAATTCCCACTCGAAATCATACTCCGGATGGGGCAGCAGTACCACCATACCGTCTGCACCTACACCATTCTGGCGGTGACAGAGCTTCTTGGCTAATTCACTTCTGTCAGCTTTCTCTTTGGCGATAAAAAAAATAAAATCGTTCCCATTGGCCGAATATTTGGTCACTGTCATACAAACTCCTTCAAAATGGCATCTTTGGCCTGTTCATATTCACGTCGCAAGTGTACGTCATCTTTGGTATTATCGATCACATAGTCTGCCAGAAAACGCTTTTGGGCAATATCTATCTGCGAAGCAATACGCTCAAGCGAGGCCTCTTCATCCAACCCGTCACGCACCATGGCACGCTCCAACTGCTGCTCCGGCGTAGCATACACTACCAGTGAGCGCTTTATGGGGTAGCGACCACCCTCAAAAAAAAGCGGTATATCGACAATGTAGGGCTTGCGCTTTGCATCCTCTTCCTTCGCTCTGGCTTCGATGACATCATAGATAAGCGGATGAAGCAGCTGTTCGAGCGCCTTTCGTTTGAGCGGGTCGGCAAAAACCACTTTCCCAAGCGCCTTTCTGTCTACCTTCCCATCCTGTACAACTTCACTACCGAACATCTGCGCTATTTCTTCCTGCTGTGATTCGAGCACTTCATGCGCGATGGTGTCTGCATCAATGATGACAAAACCGTCCGCTTCAAACATCCGCGCCACCGTGCTTTTACCCGTCGCAATACTTCCTGTCAGTACGACTGCATACTCAAATGCCATGTTACCACCTTTTGTACGACTGCAGCTGCATCTCGTCGTAATGGTAGACATCATCTCTAAACTGCAAATGCCCATCGTAGTCTACCCATGCGGTCAGATAGATGATATCTACCGGTACCTTCTCTTTGAGCTTCATGTAGACATTCTTCTTGCCTTTAAGGATCCTATCGGCCTTTTCCATATCGATCGGTTCGAAGCTCGCAAAGGTCTCCAGCAGCTTCTTGGGCTCCTGAAGACGCACACAGCCGTGACTGAATGCACGCTTGTTTCTAAGGAAGAGACGCTTTGTCGGTGTATCATGCATATAGACCGAGAACTTGTTGGGAAAGAGAAACTTGATCTTTCCGAGTGCATTCTTATAGCCCGGCAGCTGCGCAAAACGGTAGGGGACATATTTGCTGTAGCGGTATTGTGCCCAGTTGACCGAAGCAGGGTCGACAACCTTTGCATCTTTCCCCCAGCCGGAGTAGATCTGTATGGCTTCGCGCTTGAGGGCATAGGGGTTGCGCAGCAGTTTGGGGATCATCTCTTTTTGGATGATGCTTTTTGGCACGTTCCAGTAGGGATTGAGGACGATCATCTCCACCTCATCGGAGAAGATGGGGGTCGGGTGGTTGGGTTTTCCGGTAATGACCCGGATGGAGGTAACCAGCTTGCCATCTTCTTCGAAATAGAGCGTAAAGAAGGGGATATTAATGATGATATGATGGTGGGGCTGCCTTGGGTTGAGCCACTTGATACGGTCAAGGTTAAGGCGGATTGTAGTGATCCACCGGGAGACAGGAATATTGAGCTTTCGCAGCGTTGCAGGCCCCACCACACCATCAGCTTTCAAGCCGTGTCGGATCTGAAAACGCTTGACCGCTTCGACAAGACAACTGTCATAGCGGTCGTCTTCACTACTCTCTGAACATGTGAGATACTCACCGGTAACACGCAGACGCTCTCGCAGCGAGTAGACACCCGGGTCACGTTTACCGGGATTGAGCTTTCGGGCATTCAGCTTCACCGGTGTCCATCCCCCCTCCACTTCGATAGCCATATAGTGCCTGAGCGCACGCTGCAGCGCGCGGTAGTGGTAGGCAGTAGGTACGGCATCCTGAAGCTCTTTTTTAAGGTCTGCTCCCAAAAGTGCTTTCTCTACCATACCAATAGGGTCGACATTAGGACGGTGGAGTACCCATTCTGTACTCACACCGTTGACTTTCAAATTGACAATACGTGCCTGAAAAGCCCCCCAGTTGATGCTTCCAAAGTAGGCGTAATCCGTATAAGCTTTGTAGAGCATCGTGATCTTAAACTCCATCTCCATCTTTTGCAAAAATGTACTGCCATTCTCATAAAGCATCTGAGCCTGGACTTCAAAATCCCTTGCATCGTTGTAAAGCCTGCTTCGCGGATCGAGCGTGAAATCCTCTTTCATCGCTGCAAAAAAGCCTTTTGCAGCAGAAGAAGGACCCTTTTCGTGCATCCATGCAGGCAGAAAAAGCAGCTGCTTGTAGAAGTGCTTGAGAAAACTTTTATTGGACTCAGTTTGAAGCGAATTGTAGATCACCTCTGTGGCATGCTCATCAAACGGCCTTTCCTCAGCAGGTGCGGCACTCACAGAAAGCATAAGTACGGTACAGACGGCAGCGAACCACTGCATGATCATTTTTGGAAGCATATTTGTCCTCGACGTAGATTTGATAAGATTATATCGTAACCTTATTCCGAAAATGCTAAAATAGGTGTATGCATTTTATGTTCGGTAGCCCATGGGCCTTTCTTTTGCTGTTGCTGCTTCCCTGCCTCTTCCTCTGCCGGGAGCACAGCCGCCGCTACTACTTTCCAAGGCTTAGGTGGGTGGGCAGAGAGCACCCACTCTTCTCGTGGGAGATATGGCTAAAGGTACTCATTTTCCTCCTGATGGTTACAGCACTGGCCGAACCCTTTGTCTATGACAGCAGTGCCAACAGACATAAAAAGGGACGTGACCTTGTCCTTGCCATCGACGCCTCCGGCTCCATGGCACAAAGCGGCTTCGATACCAAAGACCGCTTCAAGAGCAAATATGAAACCACTCTCGATCTGGCACAGTCTTTTACCAGGAACCGGCTTGACGACAATATGGGTGTGGTGGTCTTTGGTACCTTCGCCTACACCGCTTCGCCGCTGACCTACGACCTATCTGCACTGGGAAAACTGCTTAAAATGACCACCGTCGGCATTGCCGGCGAGAGTACCGCCATCGGAGATGCCCTGATACAGGCAATACGCACCCTCTCTTTTGGCAAAGCAAAATCAAAAGTGATCATACTGCTGACCGATGGCTTTCACAATGCTGGGAAACACTCCCCGAAAGAGGCTGTCGTACTGGCAAAGAAGCGGGGCATACGCATCTATACCATCGGTATCGGCACTAAGCGCGACTACGATGCCCCACTGCTTGAGACCATCGCAAAGAAAACAGGCGGAAAGAGCTACAGTGCTTCTTCTGCCGCATCGCTCAAAAAGGTCTTCAAAGAGATCGCAGCACTCGAACCAAGCAAGATACGCGGAGAGAATTACCTTAACAAACGGCTGCTTATCGCCCCGCCTCTGCTTGCGGCACTGGCACTGCTGCTGTTATGGCTCTACCTCTCTTATGCAAGGAGGCGCAAATGATCTTTCACGATTCCCAGTATCTCTGGATGCTTATTCCGCTTGGTCTTGCGTTCTACCTGCTTAAGCCGCGTTCGCTGCGTATCGTCATGCATCTGCTCATCATTGCCCTGCTGCTTATTGCACTTGCAAGACCACAGCTTGAGAAAGGCATCACCCAGGAGCGTGTCGATGCGCGCGATGTCATCATTGCCCTGGATGTTTCCTACTCCATGCGTGCACAGGATATCCAACCCGACCGTTACCGCTTCGCCAAAGCGACTATCGAAGCACTGCTGCAAAAGGATGCCAAAGACAATGTGATGCTTATTGCCTTTACAACCAATCCTCTGCTGCTCTCTCCGCCAACAACCGACCATGCCCTCGTTAAAACGGCACTGGAGGCACTTGAGCCCAAAAACATCCTTACCAAGGGTACATCACTCAAAAAGCTCTTCAAACAGATTGCCGCGGATAAAAACGGCCACAAAGAGATGCTGCTTATTACTGACGGAGGGGAGGAGCGGGATCTCGATACGCTGACAGAAAATCTCAAAGGGGCAGACATTCACCTGACCATCCTTGCCCTTGGCACAATAGAGGGCAGCACTATCCCCACAGAACAGGGCAAATCCCTGAGAGACAAAGAAGAACATTTAGTTGTCTCCCGCATCAATCCGCTGCTTGAGCGTCTTGCAAATACACTTGACGGTACCTACCTTACCCCAAAAACCAGCCCGGGAGCAACAGCCGATGCTATCCTCAAAAGCTTTGAAGCAGACAACAGTGACACCAACAGCATAGAGAAACTGCGCCACAGCTACACGGAACTCTATCACCTGCCGCTGCTGTTGGCACTGCTGCTCTTTCTTGCGGTACATACACGTGCTGCACGTAGACTACTGCTGCTCTTTGCGCTCTTTGGTATCCAGTTGCACGCTTCCTTTTTCGACACACTCTACCTCAAGCAGGCCTACAACCACTATACACAGCAGGAGTACAATAGCGCCAAAACAGCACTTCTGAAGGTCAAAACCCCTTCTTTGCAGCGCCAGATCGCACTGGCCGATACCTACTACAAACTGGGCGACTACCCTAAAGCCGCCGCACTCTACCGCTCTATACGCACCGCCTCTCCCAAAATCAAGCAGATGCTCTTCTATAATCTGGGCAACGCCTACGTGATGCAGGGGGCGTATGCTAAAGCGAGGATGTATTATACTAAAGCACTACAACTGAGAGAAGATGCCGACGCACTGCACAACCTGCAGGCCGTTGCCCTGCTTGAGGAACAGAAAAAAAAGAGCCTTGGTATGGCACGTCCCAAATCACAGGGAGCACAGAGCAAAGCAAAACAGAACAGTGACGAGAATGACAATGCCAAGAAACCCAAAGCCCAGGAACAGTCGGGGACAGGCTCGGGTTCAGACGGCGAGCAGCAGCACAAAAAGCGTACCAAAGAGGGAAAGAAGTGGCTGATAATGGATGAGGAGTACAAACCGCAGAAACTGCCACTGAGCTCCAAAGTGTACGAACTGATCAATAAAGGATATATCCGTGAAACCAAACCATGGTAGGCTGACTGCACTGTTTCTTGTCCTCTTCAGTGCCCTGCTACACGCAGAAGATTTTACCTATACTATCTACCCAAGTACCCTCACCCCGTATGAAAAAGAGCCGGTACTACTGAGTGTTGATATCAACCAGACCAACCCTGAGCCAATTTTGCTCTTTCTGTTTGACATCAAACCAAAACAGGCATACCGGGTTGAGCAGATCAGCGCCACGCATGACAATACCCTGCACCATGCCAAAGAGCATTACCTCTACCTTCTCTTTCCGCTTAAAAGCGGTTTGCTTGACATCGATTTCGACCTGACCAAACGTGTCACCAACGATGACAAGGTACACTACTTCTTCTCTGGAGACCGTGACGACTTCAAAAAACTTGAAACCACCGACTCAAACATACCGGTTCCTCCACTAAAGCTGCAGGTAAAACCGTTGCCAAAAGGAACACGGCTCATAGGAAACTTCAAACTGAGCTATCTCTTCAAACCCAAGAAGGTCGAAGCTTACGAGCCTGTTTCTCTGCGCATCACCATCGAAGGAAACGGCTACCCTCCACTGCTTAAAAACATTTACCCCAAACAAGAAGGCGTCAGCCTCTTTGCAAGCAAGCCGGTACTTACCAGACATGTGGATGCACACACCGTGCACTACAAAGCAGTTTACGACCTCGCACTCACTTCCGGAAAAAGTTTTGACACAACACCTATCACACTACGTGCCTTTAACCCCAAAACCCGGAAGCAATACACGCTTAGCATTCCCCCGGAGCACATTGAAGTTACCCGCCCTGATACCGCTGCACTGGTCGACAAAACCGATACACCGCCGCCGCTGCAAACTGACTGGAGACAGCTAAGTACGCTTATGGGATACCTGCTTGCCTTTGGGGCAGGCTTTCTGAGTGCATGGCTGCTGAAGTGGCACAAAAAAGAGAGGGTACAGGAACATCCACTTACCGCACGGATCGATACGAGCAGAACAAAAAAAGCGCTGCTGCAGCTGCTGATGGGAGAAGATGTACAACGCTTCGCACCCGTGATTGACAAACTCGAAGCCGACCTCTACGGTACAGGAAACCATGCACTTAAACAACTCAAACAGGAAGCAAAGGAGTTATTACCATGACAGAAAAGATCACACAACTCAAAGCAGAACTCGCCAAGGCAGTCATCGGACAGGAGAGGATGATAGAGGGGCTGCTCATCGGGCTGCTCTGCGAAGGGCACATCCTCATCGAAGGGGTGCCGGGTCTTGCCAAAACCACCACCATCAACGCTCTTGCCAAAGCATTGGGGCTGGACTTCAAGCGGATACAGTTCACCCCCGACCTGCTCCCCTCGGACATTATCGGTGCGCAGATCTACAATCCCAAAGATCACAGTTTCAGCGTCAAAAAAGGACCGCTTTTTACCAATCTGCTGCTTGCAGACGAGATCAACCGTGCACCAGCAAAGGTACAGTCTGCACTGCTTGAGGTAATGCAGGAGCAGCAGGTGACCATTGGAGACGAAACCTTCCCGCTTGAGCGCCCCTTTCTTGTCATGGCAACCCAGAACCCCATAGAGCAGGAGGGTGTCTATGCCCTTCCCGAAGCACAGCTTGACCGCTTTATGATGAAACTGGTTGTCACCCACAACAGTGAGGCAGAAGAGCTGGAGATCATGCGCAAGGGAGCAACCAAGAGCTTTGGCGAAGTGGAGCAGATGCTTGAGAGAGAGGAGCTCTTCACGCTCCAAAAAGCGCTTGAAGCAATTCACATCGACCCTGAACTCGAACAGTATATTATCAGCCTTGTGACCGCAACACGCAAACCTGAAAAGTTCGGCCTTGAGAGCATCGCCGGTGATATCATGTACGGCGTCAGCCCCCGCGCCTCCATCGACTTGTACAAAGCCGCCCGCGCCAAAGCCTTCCTGCGCGGCAACGACTATGTCACCCCCGCCGACATAGGCTACGTCATCGCCGATGTGCTGCGCCACCGCATCGTATTAAGCTATGAAGCAAGAGCCAAAGGCATTCAGTGCGATGAGATCATTACCAAGATCGTTGAGACGGTACCGGTTCCGTAGGAAGCAGGAATGATAATACGATGTAAGATTGCGTCAATCTTAGTTAATGGAAAATCGCTTTCGCGTAGGGTGCGTAATCACGCACCATTAAAACGCATGACAA
>JALWHT010000032.1 GCA_026983515.1 Sulfurovum sp. | reverse complement strand
ACTACAATGAAAAGGTCAAACGTGACGGTTCTGCCGAACCAATGCCGTTTATTGTCGTAGTGATCGATGAGCTTGCCGACCTGATGATGAATGGGGGTAAAGAAGTTGAAACTTCCATTGCACGTCTAGCACAAAAATCAAGAGCATGCGGTATTCACCTGATTGTTGCAACGCAGCGGCCGAGTGTCGATGTCGTGACCGGGATCATCAAGGCAAACCTCCCGTCACGATTGAGTTACCGGGTAGGGCAGAAGATAGACTCCAAAGTCATTCTTGACTCCACAGGAGCGGACAGCCTGCTTGGACGTGGTGACGGGCTCTTTACCCCTCCTGGAACCACTGGGTTGGTACGTATCCATGCACCATGGGCAACAGAAGAGGAGATCGAGGAGATCGTTGAATATATCAAAGCACAGCGAGTACCGGAATATGATGAGAGTTACCTCATAGAAGGAGGTGGTGTTTCCAAAAAAGGTGAAGAGCGTGAAGTGGAGCTGGATCCTCTCTATGAAGAGGCCAAAGCCGTGGTGCTTTCAGACAAAAAAACCTCCATCTCCTACCTACAGCGCAAACTGCAAATAGGGTATAACCGTTCGGCAAATATTATTGAACAGCTTCAGGCAACCGGTGTACTCTCCGAACCAAATGCCAAAGGCAACAGAGAGATACTTCTCTAACATAACAAAGGAAGATATAGTATGAGAGACCACAAAAGATTGATAGAGGAGCTTTACCTTGGAAATGCGATCCGCTCGCCGCAGATAATTGAAGCGTTCCGTAACATCGACAGAGCCCATTTTGTTCCCGAAAATGTTAAAGACGAGGTATATAACGATATCCCCCTGTCAATTGGTGAGGAGCAAACCATTTCACAGCCCTCGACTGTGGCTTTTATGCTTGAACTGCTTGAACCTCAAAAAGGAGAAAAGATTCTTGACATCGGTTCAGGTTCGGGATGGACAACGGCACTGTTATGCAATATTGTCGGTGAAGAAGGAAGTGTGTTGGGGTTGGAGCGGCTGGAAAGTCTGGCAGCTTTTGGAAAAGAAAACCTGGAAAAAATGGATCTTTGGCCTCATTGTCGCATAGAAAAGGCAGGTAATGCACTTGGGGTACCAGGTGAGACATTTGACCGGATTCTTGTTTCTGCCAGCAGTGATATGGTTCCCGAAGAGCTCTTTGAACAGCTCAGAACAGACGGAGTGCTTGTCATCCCTATCGGTGAGGTTATCTACCGCTTTCAGAAGCATCCTGACGGTCAGATCACCCAGGAGGCATATCCGGGATTTCGCTTCGTTCCGCTTATCTATAATGAAAAGCCCGAATAGGGCTTGCTGTAGTAAAAAGGTAACATTTGATACCTCGACAACCTTTTCTTTGTAACCATCCGACACATCCTTTTTATCTCCTTTTTTCAAACTTATGATTCAAATAAGATTTAACCCTATTTCGCTACTATAAAGCTACAAATTCATATAGAACAGGAGACCGAATATGGCCTTAGTAGAAGAGTATAAAGCACACACCCAAGAGCGTGCGAAGCTGGGAGTACCACCGCTTCCATTGACAGCAGAACAGACCGCAGAACTTGTCGAGCTTCTCAAAGCAGACCCTATCGTTGAAGAAGAGTATCTTCTTGATCTGCTGAAGAACCACGTTCCTGCGGGTGTTGATGATGCTGCCTATGTCAAAGCAGCATTCCTCAATGCCATTGTGACAGGTGATGCACACTGTAAAGCACTAACACCGGTTGATGCCATTAAAATTCTCGGTATGATGCTTGGCGGATTCAATGTTGGTCCGCTTGTGGAAGCTCTGAAGTCACCACATGTTGAAGTAGCTCAGGCAGCCGCAGATGAATTGAAGAACACGATTCTTGTGTACGATGCGTTCAATGAAGTCAAAGATCTGATGGATGAAGGCAATATGTTTGCAAAAGAAGTGATTGAGTCATGGGCAAATGCAGAGTGGTTCACCAACAAACCGCCTTTGGCTGAAGAGATCACCTTAACAGTGTATAAAGTACCGGGTGAGACCAATACAGATGATCTTTCTCCTGCCTCTGAAGCCTTTACGCGAGCCGATATTCCATTGCATGCACAGTCATTCCTTATTGCAAGAATGGAAAAGCCGCTTGAAACAATGGAAGAGCTGAGAAAAAAAGGGCATCCGCTCGCTTATGTGGGTGATGTTGTCGGTACAGGTTCATCAAGAAAATCAGGGATCAACTCTGTACAGTGGCACATGGGTCACGATATTCCGGGTATCCCCAACAAGCGTACAGGTGGTGTGGTCATCGGTTCCATTATTGCACCAATTTTCTTTAACACTGCGGAAGATTCAGGGTGTCTGCCAATTCAGGCTCCTGTCGACAACCTTGAAACAGGTGATGTAATTACTGTGAAGCCTTTTGAGGGTGTTATTGAAAAAGATGGCAAAGTGGTTTCAGAATTCAAGCTCGAGCCCAATACGCTTCCTGACGAAATGAGAGCGGGAGGACGTATTCCACTCATTATCGGAAAAGGACTGACTGCCAAAGCGAGAGAAGCACTGGGACTTGGTGCATCCGATATCTTTATGAAGCCTGATCAGCCGCAGGATGACGGAAAAGGGTATACACTGGCTCAAAAAATGGTCGGTAAAGCGTGTGGTATGGAGGGTATCAAACCCGGTACCTACTGTGAGCCGGTCTGTACGACTGTCGGGTCTCAGGATACAACAGGTCCAATGACACGTGATGAGATCAAAGAGCTTGCAGCATTGAGTTTTGGGGCAGACTTTGTACTTCAGTCATTCTGTCACACTGCAGCCTATCCAAAACCGGCAGATATTGAGCTTCAGCACACACTGCCGAAATTCTGGACAGAACGTAAAGGGTTCATCCTCAGACCAGGTGACGGGGTTATCCACAGCTGGCTCAACCGTATGTGTCTGCCTGACACAGTCGGTACAGGCGGGGATTCCCATACACGTTTCCCAATCGGTATTTCATTCCCGGCAGGTTCCGGACTGGTTGCCTTTGCAGCAGTTACAGGAATGATGCCTCTTACTATGCCTGAGTCGGTATTGGTACGTTTCAAAGGTGAAATGCAGCCGGGTATCACGCTGCGTGACCTTGTCAATGCCATTCCTTATCAGGCAATCAAAGAGGGACTTCTGACTGTTGAGAAGAAAGGAAAGAAAAACATCTTTGCCGGTAGAATCCTTGAAATCGAAGGACTTGAAACACTCAAGTGTGAGCAGGCATTTGAACTTTCAGATGCTTCTGCTGAGCGTTCTGCAGCAGCGTGTACCGTTAAACTGGATAAAGAGCCTATCATCGAATATCTTGAGTCGAACATTGTACTCATTGAAGAGCTGATCGAGAAAGGGTATGAAGACAAAGCAACGCTTAAAAGACGTGCAGACAAAATGAGAGAGTGGATCAAAAATCCGGAACTGCTCGAGCGTGATGAAGATGCACAGTATGCGGCGGTTATCGAGATCGACCTCAATGAGATCACCGAGCCTATTTTGGCATGTCCAAACGATCCAGATGATGTTGCAACACTCTCTGAAATTCTTGCCGATGAGAAGAGACCAAAGAATATTGACGAAGTTTTTGTCGGTTCATGTATGACCAATATCGGTCTTTTCCGCGCTGTGGGTGAAGTACTGAAGG
Source organism: Sulfurovum sp. (assembly GCA_026983515.1). Classification (GTDB taxonomy): domain Bacteria; phylum Campylobacterota; class Campylobacteria; order Campylobacterales; family Sulfurovaceae; genus Sulfurovum. The sequence continues at coordinate 3,211 of JALWHT010000032.1, read as the reverse complement.
GCGAAGGTGCCGTGAAGGCAAGAACATGGATCGCACCGCCAACCAAAATGGATGAGAAAGAGCTGATTGAAGAGGGCTACTTTGCGATCTTCGGTGCGGCAGGTGCACGAACGGAAATTCCGGGTTGTTCTCTCTGTATGGGGAACCAGGCACGTGTTGCGGACAATGCGATTGTCTTCTCTACTTCGACAAGAAACTTTGACAACCGTCTTGGTAAAGGAGCACAGGTTTATCTCGGTTCTGCAGAGATGGCAGCTGTTGCAGCACTGCTTGGACGCCTTCCGACTAAAGAGGAGTACCTTGAGATCGTCAACAAGAAGATCACTCCTGAAAACAGAGACAGTGTCTATAAATATCTCAACTTCAACAAAGTCTCGAAAGAGGCGCTTGACGCGATGGTCGGATAATACCATTTTTACTGCACACCTTCCCCGGGGTGCAGTACTTTTCTTCTCTACTCCTTTTTTCTTTTCAAACTTCGGATTAACAAACTGTGACTATAATATCACTATATTATTTGCATAGGAGAGAAGCATGAGATACGTATGGATAAAGGCACTTTTGACAGGTGTTTTACTGATGAGTATCAATGGTTGTGTACAGACAAACGATATTGAAGTGGAAAGTGTCAATAATGAAAAAGTGAATTTGAAAGCCTATAAAACCTATCAGTTCCTTGAGGACAGCGGTATTGTCAAAGAAGATAAAAACGGAAAACTGCAACGTTCCAATTCCAAGGTTGCTGCATTGGTGGAAGAGATCATCAATGAACAGTTGCAAAAACACGGGAAAAAGCCTACCGCCAAAGATCCTGATTTCCTTGTTGCCTATGTTGGCGGCAGCAATAAGGATGCTGTTGTGGCAAAACTTGATGAAAAGGGCAAACAAATTGTAGAGAAAAAGCCTGCTGCTGCACTGATGATCATGCTTGTAGATGCAGATACGGGTGAAATTCTGCGTATTGCTACAGCAGAGGGTGATTTAAAGAATTTGCCGCTTGACAAGAAGCGTGAACGTATTGAATACGCAGTTCAAAAAATGCTTGCAGGTATTTAATCAGTATGTCGAAAACCTCTCTTCGCGTTCTGCACTTCAGTGACATTCATGTAGGTGCGCTGGTACGCCATATGCACTGGAAACGCTGGTTCAGCAAACGGGGTATCGGTGCGATTAACCTGTTGCGCGGCCGTGCCAAATACTTTGACGAAGTCGAAGAGAAGATGGCCGCTATGGCTCGTTTCAAGGAGGCGCAGCAGATCGATCTTGTCATCAACACAGGGGACTACACTGCACTGGGGTTGGAACATGAGCTGCGACTTGCACGTGAGCTGGTCGACCCTATGATGTACCCGCCACAGCGCTACGTGACAGTGCCGGGCAATCATGACATTTATGTGCATGAGGGCAATAGCCATTATCGCTTTAGTGAACAGTTCTGTTCTGTGCTTCAAAATGATCTGCCGGAGTACTGTGCAGGAGGACAATATCCCTTGGTTCGACTTGTGGGCGATGATGTTGCCGTCATTGCACTCAATAGTGCCAAACCAAATCCATGGCCATGGCGATCTGATGGGCATATTCCAAGCTGTCAGCTTGCCTCTTTTGAAAAACTGCTTGAAGACGAACGCATCAAGAGACGTTTTCTTTTTGTTATAACCCACTATGCTCCACGTCTTGCCAATGGCAAACCGGATAAAAAACTGCATGGTTTGCACAATGCCGATGATTTTCTCAAGGCATGCAGCCCCATCGAAAACGGTGCTATTCTTTTTGGCCATATTCACCGTACCTACCGTATAGATGTACCTGAAACCAAAATTCCTCTCTACTGTGCAGGCAGTGCAACAATGGAAGGCTTTGAAGGTGCGTGGGTTTATGAGTGCTCTGAAGAAGAACTGGTAGCAAAACGAGTCTATTGGAACGGTGAGGCATATAGCTTTGAGCCGCTGTGCATCGTTAAGAAGGACTAAGGTATACCTGATATAGACAAACCTGATCCATATCAACATCTTCAATGTAGGTAGTGTTGGTGATGTAGGAGATACCAGTACTTGTGCCAAGACGGACTCTCCAGGGAAATGGAATGGTATAGTAGGCTTTCATTGCCACGGCAACTTCATAACTGTTTTTCTGTACTTTAGAAGTCTTGTGCCAGACAATGCCTGGTGTAAAGTAGATGGAGATGGGCAGGCTGAAAAAGGTATCTGAAACAGGATGTCCGTAAAAGAGTGAGAGCATACGGTTTTTAAAATCATCATGGATCACATCACCGACAAAAATTTCTCCTAGATTGGAAACAGTGGCAAAGCCGTAGGCGAGCCTGACATAGAGTCTGCTTTTTAATGATGGTGCAAGCGGTCTGTCTTTGTCACTTTTAAATGTAAACCCAAGCCAAAATTCATTTTGTCTGTTTTCACTGACATAGGGGCTCTTTTTGCTTCAGCGTTCAAAAATTTTGTTTGAGCTTTACTATAGAGGTAGAAATTGCTTGCAAGGTGGTATCAGACATCCATGCAAGCGAGAGATCGCCCCCGGCTCCAAGATGATTTGTAGGCATTGTATTGATGGCTCCAAGTCCGTAATAGTAGGTATTGAAGCTGCTGTTCTTGTAGGTTGCCTGCACATAGGGAGTGATGTCAAAATCTCTCCATCCATAGGTGTATTGGTAGTAAAGATTGGCATAGAAGTTGTCGTGCATATCGGTCATCGATTCAAGCTGAGCGTAATGCCCTTTGTCGAAGCTGTAGCGCAGTGGGGGTTTTGTATGAAAGTATCAGTTTTTATATTGTCTTTTGCGGTATCTCGCTTAGCTGATAAAAAAGCACTGGTGAAGCAGAAGTCACTACTCCCTAAAGTGATTCAAAAAGCTCAAGAAAATGTTCGGGGATGCGGCTTATTTTGCCATGATCCATATAGACCAGCAGAATGGTCATACTGAAGAGTTTCTGCTTCTCAAGCCATACCTCCTGCCTGAGTATCGTACTGCTACGTTTGAGTTCAACAAGCCGGCTTTTTACCTCAAGCATATCACCAAGTTTGGCACTCCCCAAAAAGTCCGCATCGATCTTTCGCACTACAAAGCCGCTCTTTTCCCCACCTGTAGGGAGCATTCTGTTGTTGAAAAAGATTTCGGAGCGTGCTCTTTCACAAAAGTTGATATAGCGTGTGTGATAGACAATTCCACCAGCATCAGTATCTTCATAATAGACCC
>JALWHT010000031.1 GCA_026983515.1 Sulfurovum sp. | reverse complement strand
TGTCGAATTGACCATATAAATTTCTACTGTTGTAGATAGAGAAGTATTCTCCCATTTTTCCGATAGTCGAATTGACCATATAAATTTCTACTGTTGTAGATTTGATCCTCTGTCTTTTCGTTCCCCTTGTCGAATTGACCATATAAATTTCTACTGTTGTAGATACATAATGCGCCGTTCTATGTAGCGTTAGGTCGAATTGACCATATAAATTTCTACTGTTGTAGATAGGATCGCGTCTTTACCGACAACGATTGTCGAATTGACCATATAAATTTCTACTGTTGTAGATTAGTGGGGAGAGTGATAGGCTTCTGTGTCGAATTGACCATATAAATTTCTACTGTTGTAGATACCAATCTGGAAATGTACTTCTTTCGGTGTCGAATTGACCATATAAATTTCTACTGTTGTAGATACTGATGGGCTAAATAACGTAATCAATCGTCGAATTGACCATATAAATTTCTACTGTTGTAGATTGACTATGAAGAGTACGGGTTTTGGAGTCGAATTGACCATATAAATTTCTACTGTTGTAGATCTATAGCGCTAATCATTCCAGTATTAGTCGAATTGACCATATAAATTTCTACTGTTGTAGATGGATGGTACGATAGTGATGTACATTGCGTCGAATTGACCATATAAATTTCTACTGTTGTAGATAATGGATAAATTATTCTCATCCATCATTGTCGAATTGACCATATAAATTTCTACTGTTGTAGATTGAGATATAACAGTTAAAGGTTTATCTGTCGAATTGACCATATAAATTTCTACTGTTGTAGATGTTGGTCACCAAGTAAAATAGCCTCAGTCGAATTGACCATATAAATTTCTACTGTTGTAGATTTGTCAATCTCTTTCTTGAGAGAAACGATGTCGAATTGACCATATAAATTTCTACTGTTGTAGATTTGATGCAGTTCCTGCTTCTCGTATTGGTCGAATTGACCATATAAATTTCTACTGTTGTAGATAGAAATCTACAAACACAACATTCACAAGTCGAATTGACCATATAAATTTCTACTGTTGTAGATCAATCAGCCCCAAGCACACTTTTAGCAGTCGAATTGACCATATAAATTTCTACTGTTGTAGATGCCACACTCAGCAAAGAGGTGCAAGATAAGTCGAATTGACCATATAAATTTCTACTGTTGTAGATGATTATGCGACATTTCTTAATCCGATTGTCGAATTGACCATATAAATTTCTACTGTTGTAGATCAGTCTGCGGCGTCTATGATTACGGGAGTCGAATTGACCATATAAATTTCTACTGTTGTAGATTGCATGGTGCACACCTCTATGAACGATGTCGAATTGACCATATAAATTTCTACTGTTGTAGATTAAATGGGTTTTGCACTTCATTTAGTGTCGAATTGACCATATAAATTTCTACTGTTGTAGATCAGGCGACAGACGGGACG
>JALWHT010000030.1 GCA_026983515.1 Sulfurovum sp. | reverse complement strand
CTTCTTTTTGGATACGCTGCAATTCTCTGAACTCTTCTGTCGTAACAAGGGTAATTGCCTGTCCGCTCTTGCCTGCACGTCCAGTACGTCCGATACGGTGTACGTAACTTTGCGGATCGAATGGAATGTGGTAGTTGAATACATGGGTAACATCCTTCACATCTAGCCCACGCGCCGCCACATCCGTTGCGACCATGATCTTTGTTTCTCCTCTTCGGTAGGACTTGATCACCACCTCACGATCCTGCTGTTCAAGGTCACCGTGAAGCCCAGCAGCATTGAAACCCAGTGCCTGAAGATGCTCAGTAAGTCTGTCCACCTCCCGCTTCATGCGGCAGAAGATGATGCATTTGTTGATCTCTTCGGTTTCCAGCAATTTGACGATCGCTTCATCGCGCTGAGACTCATTGATAACATAGTAGCGCTGCTCGATAACATTGTTGGTCGTCTCCTCTTCTCCAATAACCGAAATGAACTCGGGATTATAGAGAATATGCTCGGCAAGGTCTTTGATGGGCTCGGGCATTGTAGCAGAAAAAAGCAGTGTCTGGCGTGTTTGGGGAATGTATTCAAATATCTCTTTGATCTCGTCAAGGAAGCCCATGTCGAGCATTTCATCTGCTTCATCAAGTACAACAATCTCAGGGTTGAAGCTGTCGATCTTCCCTTTTTTATAGAGGTCTTTCAGACGCCCCGGAGTTGCCACAACGATCTGCACTCCTTTGTGAATGAGCGCAATCTGCCGTCCATACCCCACACCACCGTATACAGTCAGGGTACGGATGCCCGCAAAGCGTCCAAGATGATAAAGCTCGTCACTTACCTGTGTAGCCAGTTCACGCGTTGGGGTAATGACCAATGCGCGCTCGATCTCCCCTTTGGCGATCTTGTCCATCATCGGCAGTCCGAATGCTGCGGTCTTGCCTGTTCCCGTATGTGCCTGGGCAACCAGGTCTTTCCCTTCCATTACCAGGGGAATTGCCATCTCCTGAATAGGACTTGGCTCTTTGAAGCCTGCGATCTTCACCCCTTTGGCGAGATCACGGTGAAAATTGAATTCACTGAATTTCATTGTCTTCCTTTAGGCAGCATTGTCTGCCCTGCAAAATTTCGTTCAAAGGTTGTTTTGAACTTATCCAAATCCCCCGCGGGGAATTTGGTAAATCCATACTACAAAATAGTCAGCAGCAAAATCCCGAATATGATACGGTATATACCAAACGCCACAAAAGTAAAACGCTGCAAAAAAGCCAGAAAGAGCTTTATTGTCACATAGGCTACGACAAAAGCAACAATGAAACCTATGAGAAACGCACCCCAGTTGGCATGTGCAAATTCATGATAGTGTTTCAGAAGATCATAGCCGCTGACAGCTGCCATGACCGGAATGGCAAGCAAAAAACTGAACTCGGCAGAAGCCTTTCTGTCCAGCCCGACCAGCAGTCCTCCGATGATCGTTGCACCTGCCCTGCTCGTGCCGGGTATCAGAGAAAATATCTGTGCGATACCGATCCAGAGTGCCTGCGACCAGCTTATCTTTTCGACATCGCTGATATGGGTCGGCTTTTCACGGTAGAAGTACTCCACCACTAAAAAGATGATACCGCCTATAATGAACATCCAGGCGACCACTTCAACATTGAAGAGTGATTTGATACTGTCCTTGAAGATGTAGCCGACAATAGCAAGAGGGAGGAAGGCAAGCAGCAGTTTCATCCATAGATCGATCTTTTTGAAGGTGATCTTCTCACGATATATCAGGATGACGGCCAGAATCGCGGCAAACTGAATAATAACTTCGTACGCTTTAGTCAGATCATTCTCTGCCACACCCAGAAATTTCGATGCAACGATCATATGCCCAGTTGAAGAGATGGGCAGAAATTCCGTAAACCCTTCGATGACCCCTATGATCACCGCCTGCAATATGTCCATAAACCAATTCCTTTAGTGTCAAAAGTATGCAGAATATCTGCCTCTCTTGACTCTTTTACAGCATTGCGCTGAAGTAACTCTCATCCTTTTCCAGCAGCTGGGCAGGCGTGCCGTTGTCAACAACTTTTCCCTCTTCAAGCACATAGATGTACTCTGCGCTCTTGATCGTACTGAGCCGGTGAGCGATAGTAATGACTGTCCGTTTCGCCAGAAAATCGTGCAGCGCTTCAAAGAGCTTCGCTTCGGTATGCACATCGAGTGCAGAAGTAGACTCGTCAAAAATGACTGCCTTGGGATTAGAGAGCACCATACGCGCAATGGCTACCCGCTGACGCTGACCGCCGCTGAGCTTGATACCGTCTTTTCCGACAAGCGTATCGAGCCCATTTTCCAATCTGCCGATGACATCGCCAAGCTGTGCAATGCGTATCGCATTTTCAATCGCTTCGTCGCTGTAGGCGTTGCCAAGGGTAAGATTAAAACGCATTGTATCATTAAAGAGTTTAGGATGTTGTAAGATAAGATAGATATTTTCACGTATCGTTGAGAGTGCAACCTCTTTGTTTGATACACCATTATAAAAAATCTCTCCTTGCTCAAACGGGTAGAATCCGACCAGAATATTGGAAAGTGTTGTCTTCCCGCTTCCGCTGGCACCGACAATAGCGACCTTACTGCCAGCATTGATATGCATATTAATATTTTCTAATATATATTCACGGGTATCTTCTTTTTCTCTCTCATTATTACTTCCTTTTGCATAACGGAAGCACAGATGACATACCTCTATCGAAACGGCAGAATGCCCTTTAAAGGGGTCTTTTTGCACCGGCGGCAGCGGCTCCTGCTCCATTTCGAAGATTGTATTGATCCGTTTGCACGCAGCTTTGGCAGTCGCCAGCACATACTGGAAGTTGATCACATCCTGCGTAGGCGTCACCATAACCCAAAGATAGGAGAAGATCGCCAGCATCAGTCCTACCGAAAGATCTGAGTAGGCAACGGCCAGAATGCTGACAGCACGGAAAACTTCGTATCCTGAGAGAAAGATCAGGTAGGAGAGTTTCATTGCCGCATCACTCTTGTAACCGTAATTGACCGAATGCTCTTTCAGCTCTTTTGCCTTTTTTTCACTCTCTTTAAAAAAATACGTCTCTTTATTTGCCGCTTTAATCTGATGAAAAAGTTCAAGCGTTTCGCTCAGACTGGACTGAAAGAGTTCCACCGCTTTGTTCTCTTCACGCTTGAGCTTGCCGATGTTACGGGAAAGTTTGACAGTAAAAAGAACAACAATAGGGTTGGTCAGTAAAATAAAAAGTGCCAGCTGCCAGTGTATCCATAGCAGTACCACTGAAGAGAAGATCAGAATCAGCGTAGATACAATGAGTTTTGAAATGGTTGTAGAGACAAATCCGTCAATGGTCTCAACATCTGTAACGAGTTTTGAAGTAACCGCTCCAACCCGCATTGTTTCATACTCTTTAAGTGATACTTTTTTGAGATGCTCAAGCAGGGAAACCCGCATTTGATAGGTAATATTTTTTGATATGGAAACAAATATTTTCGTCTGAAGTATCGACAGCAGCGTGCTGAGAAGCCTCAGCAACAAAATGAATACCAATATGCCGATGACATACCCTTTGGTATCACTCTTCCAGAGATGCTCGGAAACCCATCTGATAAAATGATGGTCTTTTCCAAGCAGGAGTTCATCAACGATGATGGGAATAAAAAGTGGAATAATCACCACCAGGAGGGTAGCAACAACTGCTACCATATTTCCAAATATTAACTCTTTTCGATATTTTGTAAGCTTATGAATAATACTTTTTATGGTACATATTATCATCTATTCCACCTTTAGAATATTATATCGAAAGAGTACTCAAAAAACTTGTACTATAGGTTTTAGAAATATAAAAAATATCTCTAATAACTATGTATTTACCTTTATTAATAAAATTTAGTATATACTTAGAAATTATGAAAAACTATATAAAATTATTTTTACTACTATTTGTTTTTACTACAGTGCATGCTACAGAGCTGCCTATGGAGTCAATAGATAATACATCTATTGAAATCGAAATAAAAACAAAAAGTATAGATACTGAAGAGAAAAATAAAAACTCTAACATCGATCTTATTATTACAAATCATACGGTCTATGTTACACTACTTATAACTAAAGTAGTTTTTTTGCCATCTGAAATGCAGAGTAATACCTATCTAGATATCCCCTTTAAACCTCCCCGCGCTTAAAAAAATCTATTTTTTTAATAAACAGCATCTTTAATATAGATGTCTACACAAGTATCGCCCTACAGGGTTAACACTTTCGTTATTCAATAAAGGATTTATGATGCGTAAGATAAGTGAATATATGTATGGCAATAGAGCCTTTCAGCAAAGCTATGTAAAAACAAACCATCAAAAACTGGAATCATTGGCAAAAAAAGGGCAGAGCCCACATGCACTCTTTATCGGGTGTGTAGATTCAAGAGTAGTGCCAAACCTCATAACAGATACGGGGCCCGGAGATATGCTTATACTGAGAAATGTGGGTAACTTTGTCCCACCTTTTGATATGAGCTCTCAGGAGACAAGTGTGGCTTCTGCTTTGGAGTTTGCCGTCAGGATATTGGATGTCAAAGAGGTCATCGTTTGTGGGCATACCCAGTGTGGTGCCATCTATACCATCTATAGTGACTTGGATAAAGATGCATTCCCTCATCTCACATCTTGGTTGAAACAAGGTCAAAAGCTGAGGGCACGTATGGGAGAAACGGGTGGTCGTTTTGAAAACAAAGAAATGTTATTGAGAAAAGCGGAACAGATATCCGTACAGTTACAGCTTGAAAATCTGTTGACCTACCCTTTTATCAAAGAGGCGGTTGAAAATCAAACACTCACACTACACGGCTGGATATATGATATAGAGACAGGTACTATAAGCAGTTACGACGAAGAGAGAGATTACTTTCATAGTATAGATGAAGTCATATCAGGAGGTGAAAAATGAAGGTAGATCATTTAACATACTATTTTCGATACCTCAAAGATGATATTCGTGCCAGTGTTGTTGTTTTTTTGGTTGCGATACCTTTATGTCTGGGTATTGCATTGGCTTCTGGTGCGCCACTTTTTTCCGGTTTGATCGCCGGTATTGTCGGTGGCACTGTGGTGACGATTTTTAGCGGATCACAGTTGAGTGTTTCCGGACCGGCTGCAGGTTTGGCAGTGATTGTATTTATGGCAATTGAGACACTGGGAAGCTTTCAGGCTTTTTTGGCTGCGGTTGTCTTGGCGGGCATGTTACAGCTATTGATGGGGTATCTCAAAGCCGGTACCATAGGCGCTTTTTTTCCCTCATCTGTTATCAAAGCGATGTTGGCGGCAATAGGGCTTATCTTGATCATCAAGCAGATACCGCATGCATTCGGTTATGACAGTCCTTTTGAGGGTGACGAGAGTTATATGCAGGGGAGTTTCTTTTCCAGTTTTGAAGATATTGTAAATGCACTGGGGCATATCTCCATAGTTGCTACCATCATTACCGTTGTCTCTCTTGTGCTACTTTTTTTGTGGGAAAAACCGATGATCAAAGAGCATGCTATTGGTCGCTATTTGCCGGGTGCATTAGTTGTTGTATTGTTGGGGATGGCAGTCAATCTTACCGTTGCTTCCATTTCACCGGAGTTGGCATTGACTCAGTCACACCTTGTCTCTTTGCCAAATATTTTCGGGTTTGACGATTTTGTCTCACAACTGCAGAGTCCGGACTGGTCTATCCTCTCACAAGGCAGCCTTTATACTGTTGCCATTACGATTGCGATCATAGCAAGTATTGAAACACTTTTAAGTGTGGAAGCAGTTGATAAAATAGACCCGTTTAAACGTGTTGCGTCGCCAAACAGAGAACTCAAAGCACAAGGTTTAGGCAATATCGTCTCGGGGCTCCTTGGCGGTTTGCCTATTACGGCAGTCATTGTCAGAAGTTCAACCAATGTATACAATGGGGGTAAGACAAAGATGTCAGCCTTTTTGCATGGTGTATGGCTGTTGCTGGCAGTACTCTTTTTCTCATCCTACCTCAACTATATTCCGTTGGCATCTCTGGCGGCTATTCTTCTTTTTGTCGGGTATAAGCTGGCATCCCCTGCTCTCTTTAAGACTATATATCGTCAAGGTAAAGAGCAGTTTATTCCGTTTATCGTCACGATAGTTGCTATATTATTAACAGATCTGTTGATCGGAATTGCCATAGGTATGGCTGTAGGTCTCTTTTTTGTTATCAAAACCAACTATCACAAAGCGATCAGTATGCATAAGGAGGGTAACACCTATACTATTGTTTTTCATAAAAATGTCAACTTTCTCAACAAAGCACTTTTACGTAAGTATTTGGCACAAGTAGAAGAGGGGTCTACATTGATCATAGATGGAAGCAAGGCAGAGTTTATCGATCATGACATTATGGAAACCATAGAGGACTTTGCTGTAACGGCTAAAGAGAATAATATCCATGTGCGAAATAAGCTATATGTTGATGTGGATACCCTACCAAAACCCACGGCGTAAAGCGTGGGTCAGTATAGTAAAAATTTGAACTTATAAAATCTTCAATATTTTCGTCAGATCTTTCACTTCTACACAATGGGTTGCCGCCTCTTTGAGAACAGGCTTGGCACAAAACGCCACACGGGTATCGGCGTGCGCGAACATGCTCAGGTCGTTGGCACCATCACCGACAACAAGAGTATCTTCTCTGCCCACTCCCAGCAGTTTCTGCATACGCACGATCATATCGCCTTTGGCATCAGAGTACATCATCTCACCCCCTACCCGTCCGGTCAGTATGCCCTCTTCATCATGCAGGAAGTTGGAAAAGTCCGCATCGATGCCAAGCTTCTCGCAGGCGGGTTTGGTGGCGTTTCTAAACCCTCCTGAGAAACAGACGACTGTGTAGCCTTTGGCTTTGAGTCCCG
>JALWHT010000029.1 GCA_026983515.1 Sulfurovum sp. | reverse complement strand
AGTACGAAAAGATCAAGAACCGTGCGCTGCTCGAAGATGGTGCGAGACTCATCACAGAAGGGATCATCGACTATGAAGAGATCCTCAATATGTTTGGTGGTGTGAGTCGTTCGTTTTATCTTCAGGAAGAGGTGATGCAGCGCATTATTCATCCAAAGAAAAAGAAAAAAGTCACCAAGCTCAAACTTGATGCGCTGGTGAAAGAACAGGATATCTTCGAATATCTCAAGCCCGAAACGACGCTTGATGATGTGGTACTTCACCCCAAAACGCGAGAAACCCTTAACAATGTCGTCAAACAGGTTGACAAAGAGGTCTTTAAAAAACTTCGTGAGTGGGGCATCAAAGATAAGCGAAAAAGCATCGATGCACGCATTATCTTTTACGGTGCGGCAGGAACAGGAAAGACCATGACGGCAATGAGTCTTGCCAAAACACTTAAAAAGCCCATTCTCTCTTTTGACTGTTCGAAGATTCTTTCGATGTATGTTGGAGAGAGTGAAAAAAACGTGCGCCGCATTTTCGATGACTTTAGGGAACTCGGTGCCAAAGCGAAGGTTGAACCCATTTTACTGCTTAATGAAGCGGATCAGTTTCTCAGTTCCCGAAGCGAGGGAGCCGGTAGTAGTGCAGACAAGATGCATAACCAGATGCAGAATATTTTCCTCGAACAGATTGAACGTTTTGAAGGTATTCTTATTGCTACAACCAATCTGCTTGGCAACATCGATAAAGCCTTCTCTCGCCGATTCAACTACAAAATAGAGTTCAAGAAACCCGGTAAGAAGCAGCGCTTGCGCCTGTGGCAGTTCATGTTGCCCGAAAAGGCTGACTATGCCGAAGATTTCGATGTGGAAGCGCTGGCGAAGTATGAACTGACCGGTGGACAGATCAATCTTGTAATACGTAACACCGCCTATAAAGTTGCCGTACGAGAAGAGAGTGTTTTCAACAACCGTGATTTCCTCGAAGAGATCGAAAAGGAGCTTGGCAGCAGCTTCGATGGGGTAAAAAGTATGGGATTTAAAATATAATACACGTTGCAAAGTGACGGTTATAGTGTAACGGAAGAGAGCTTTGTCGCAGATACCCTGAAAAACAGGGTACTTCGCAGTTAAGCTGTTTTACTGTACTGCTTTGTGCAGTTTCTCTTTTACCTCCGAAACATCACCACCTTCTATCAGTGTTTCACAGCAGAAGTTCTCTTCTGTGTCTGGCAAGACAATGGCAAACGGAACGGCAGAGGCATCTTTGATAATATCACTTATCAGGCAGCCGGTTTTGGCAAAGGCTTTCCCTTCAAAGAGAACAAAGTGATATTTTTGTTGCTCAAGATGGTCAATGAGATCATCTTCAGAGGTTGCTTTATCGATACTGTATCCGAGATTGAGAAGCATTTTCTCATAAATATCGGCAATCATACCCATTGAATGATACAGTAATACATCCCGTCTTTCCATTTCCTGTTTTTTGTTATCTGGAGGAGTCTCCTTCTTAGCCGTATCTGATGAATCTAGCTGTTTTGACGGTAGACTATTCAGTATTTCGTTTTCGTTGTTCTCTGTCGACTCTCCCTGAATAGGAGGTTGTTTCTGGGTATGTTTTGGGAAATATTCCTGCAGTAATACATTGAGTTTTTCAAGATCGATTGGTTTGGAGAGGTAGTTGTCCATCCCCTCCTCCATATACTTTTCCCTGTCACCGGAGAGGGCATTGGCTGTCAATGCAACAATAGGGATATGATGTTTTCTGTTTTTCTCTTCATACTCAATGATTTTATGCGTTGCTTCTATCCCTCCCATCACAGGCATCTGGACATCCATAAAGATCATATCGTAGTTATTTTGCATACGAAGTTCGAGTGCCTCCTGTCCATTGCCTGCCAGTGTGACATTGATACCCAGTGAACCAAGTACATTTTTGATCAACTTCTGGTTAATACTGTTGTCTTCGGCAACCAGGATGTTGAGGCCGTCAAATGTGACCCTTTGTGCTTTCTCTAGCAGTTTTGAAGAGGTACGAACCTCTTTCTCACAGGCAACCTCCAAAGACTTGAATGCTTTTGTCATGTTCAGTGGTTTGTATAGTACCATGTCTATCTGGTCAAGCAGTGGTTCTATCAGTTTTTTCCTGTCTGGAGCAATAATAAGAACGATTTTGCAGGGAAGTGCGAGATACTTCTCAAGCTCCCCTTTTCTCTGATGGTGGGCATAGTTAATGTAGAGGATATCTGGAAGCTCACTTTTTGGTATCTTGAAGATTTTCTCCTCGTCATAGAGCTCAAAAAGTGCGCCGGTATAGAGTACATATCGCTCCAGATTTTTTGCAATGCTTTTTTCCTGAACGTCATTTCTTGCAAGCAAACCTGCTTTAAAACCAATCATATTAATGATTTTTCTAGGCGTACTTTCTTTGGCTTTTTCAAGTGTCAGGCTGAAGAAGAAAGTAGAACCTTGTCCCTCTTCACTCTCAATATCGAGCTCCCCGCCCATGAATGAGACCAGTTTTGCGGAAATGGCAAGTCCAAGACCGGTACCTCCAAACTTTCTGCTTGTCGACACATCCGCCTGTGAAAATGCTTCAAAAATTTTGTCTCTTTGACTTGGGGAAATACCGATACCGGTATCCGATACTGCGAATTTAACAGTTACATAGTCATTACTTTCGGCAACTTTTTCAACAGAAACATCGACAGAACCTTTTGCATTTGTAAACTTAATTGCATTACTGATGAGGTTAACGATGACTTGAGATATTTTGGTCGGGTCACCCATCACCTTGCTTGGCAGGTCAGGGTCGATAAATACTCCCAGTTCTATATTTTTCTCTGCAGCTTTTGCACCGTAAGATTCAATAGAGGATTCAAACTGGGTTACCGGGTCAAACTCGATATGCTCAAGTTCTATTTTGTCCGCTTTGATCTTGGAAAGATCGAGTATATCGTTTACGATTGTCAGAAGGTTATCAGAACTGTTCTCGATAACCTGAATGAACTCTTGTTGCTCTTCATCGAGGTTAGAGTCTTTCAACAGCTGGGTAAATCCGACAATCCCATTGAGCGGTGTCCGGATTTCATGAGACATATTGGCAAGGAAAAGGTCTTTTGCCTGGTTTGCTGCCTGTATGGTATCGACAAGAAAACGGTAAATGCCGTTTGTATCCCGACGGTCGATCAGGTATTGTAGCTCTTTTTGCTGCTCTTTGTCCAGTACCGCTTCAATATCTTTGAGTGTATCCTCAAAGAGTTTTCGGTCTTTGGTCATGTTATAGTAGAGTACGAGCAGTATCACAAGGATTACCAGTGCTACAAGAGCCCATAGCCCGTACTGTATCAGTTGCGCTTTCCATATCTCTGCTTTTGCATCTACTTTTTTGTGTGCTTCATTGCGCAGTTTGTGTTCTGATTCCAGTAAGTACTGCTGTTTTGCTGTACTCTGTTTAGTCCATGCTTTTGGTGAGACTGCATACTTTCCGTTTTGTGCCCCATAGAATATTTTTACACGCTCCAGACTGCCGATTTTGCTGTATGCTGTATCTGATATGATCGACTTGAGCTCTTTTCTCAATGTTGCATCAGAGAGTTCCTTGAGAGAAGGCAGTACATCATACAGCAGCAGAGTATCCCAAACCTTTAGGTCATCATCTTTCATGGGGTAATGGCCATTAAGCACAAACAGAATACCGGTATCTTCAAGTACACTGTTTCCCTTGAGATCTATATAGGCATTCAACAGGCTTAGGTACTCCTTAACATTACCTTCCTGTTTTGCTGCAATGATCTTTATGGCACCACTCAATGCTTTGAATATCTCTTCATGATAGATCGTATAGAAGGTGTCGCGATAATCAGAGCTGAGTGTATCGATACTGTTTCTTACGTTTTTCAGATTGTTGCGTATTGAGGTTAGACGGCGTGTGTACATTTCAAATGTTGGATGATCATGCACATAGGCAGAGAGTTCTTTCAGTTTGCTGCTGACGTTTTCACGGCTGGTTTCAAGTATCTCTTTCCCTTTTTTCCCGTGACTTCCCATAAAGGTTGCTGAGGCAATACGCTCTTTGGATATAGCATCGATCGTTTCATCGATCAAGTCAACAAAATGGATCTCTTTTCTGCTTTCTACGGCTTTCTGATACTTCTGAAATGCACCGTAGGTTTGATATGATATCATCCCCAGCACTACAAGTACAAGCAGCATCAGAAAAGAAAAAATATTTTTACTGTTTAGCCATCTCATCTTGGTCCTTTATTGGTTTTGGTTGTGATACAGTGCTATTTTTACTATCTGGCTCTCCAGATAATCTGTTGAAAGTATCATGAGTTTTGGGATGAAAAGCATTTCAGATTTTTTAAAAAAACTGTCATTGACCTGCCATCCTTCGAGTATGTTGTGTTTTACAGACGTCAGGTCACCTGTATAGCGGTATGCTTTGATCTTTTCCAATCGGGTATTAAAGGCAGTAATCGCCTCCTGCATCTGTTCGCGGTTCGTTGTATTGTCAAATCCGGTATGCAGTGCCATATAGTATTTCATCATACGCTCAAGCAGGTACTCCATCTGCTTGGTGACCATCAGCATTTTTTCTTCTTTTGTAAACTGGTAGGTATGTGCAGCCGCAATGGAGTCTGCCCCTTCCAGAATCGTTTCACTGTAATCCAGCATCAGGGCTGCTTTCTCATTATCGAGTGGCTCAGTCAAAATATGGGCAATCTGATCTTTACTGTAGGCAAGAAATTCCAGAATATCTTTGGTATCTTTGTCTTTGGTCGTTGCGGCAATCGTGTCGAGGTTGTTGCTCAATTCTACAAGTAGACTTTTCAGTTCGTTTGCTACCTTGTCCCGGTAAGGTGCCTTGAACATCAGAAGATACTCTTTAACGATCTTTTGGCTTAGAAAGCGTAGGTTTTCAGTCGCCTCCAGAATGGTAATATCACCCCGTGTAGCAAAAAGATTTTTCTTTACATCCGAAGGTGGATCCTTTTGCTCTGCAGCCTCTACTCCCACCCAAAAAAGTGAGAATATCAGACATGCATAAAAAATCTTTTTCATGATGGCTCCTTCTATTTGTAAAGATCAACATACATGGCCGTGATCTGGTTCATCTTTTTGGTAATGTCATCGGTCGTATTAAATACGATCAGCGGCAGTCCTCCTTTTTCGATATTGAGATAGAACTTATAGACAATCTTCCACAGTCTGTCGATATCGTGTAGTTTACGGTTGATCTCCGGTGTATTTTTCGGGTTTGCCATCAAGGCTTTATGTGCTTGGCTGAAGGCTTTGACCGCCGCCTTCATCTGATCGACAGTGTTTTTGTCTTTGATGCCCGCTTGGTAAGCAATATAGTATTTGGCGATACGCTGTGCCAGCATACGCTGTTTACCCGCTTTTCCGACAATAGCAGACTCTTTGACTTTGACTTTGTCTTTGAGTGAATCCACTACATACTGGCTCCCTTCGAGCATCGATTCACTTAGGTCGATAATCAGCTGGGCGTTATCCAGACTGTAGGGTTCGTTTGCCGTAGCTTTGAAATCTTCGATACTCAGCTGTACGAATGCCAGCAGGTTCTGAATTTCAGGATCGTTGATCGAATCTACCAGACGTTTATGGATCTTCACCATCTCTTCCATCGATGCTTTCATCTGTTTTTTCGCTTTGGAAACGGCTACTTTCTCTCCTGCATAGAGGTAGTCTTTGGCAATTCTCTGCGAGAGCATACGCTGTTTACCCGCTACATCGATCAATTCGACCATCTCGGCTACAGCTGCTTTATTGGTAACAATATTGCTTTTTGGTGCGTTCTCTTCTGCATAGAGTGCATTCCCTCCTGCTATCATTATCATCACTGCCGCTGCCAATCCCGCTTTTTTTACCCACTCTCTTCTCATCTTCTCTCTCCTTTATTTTGATTCTTGTGTAACATAGATTTCTGTAACCTGATTCATATTCTTGAGTATATCATCAGACTTTTTGTAGATCAGGCTTGGGATAAACTTTGACTTGGAGCGGTTCATCATCTCAAAGAACATGAATGCACGCTTTACTTTTGTTAATAGTTTCTTTGTCTCGTCGGTATTGATATCTGCTTTTTCAAGTGTCTCTTGGGACTGCTTGAAAAGTGTGAGCGCATCATCCAGTTTCTGTTTAAATTCCGGATCATTCACACCCCATACTTTTAGCATATAGAGGCTTGCCATCCGTTGGGAGAGCATCCGTTGGCGTCCTGCCATATTGACAAGCTCTCCAGATGATTTTCCTGACGCTTTTGCAAACATTTTTGTCGCTTTGTCAGAAGCCTTCAGCAGTGCTTCGAGTTTTTGCTGCAGTGTACCTGCTTTTTGTACATCGGGTGTCTCTTGCAGCATCGTTTTAAGCGGCGTCCATATTTTTTCCACTTCGGCAAGCGCCTCTTTTGTTGCATCGTCTTTTGCATATGCCTGCAGCGACTTCAGATGATCGTCAAATGCATTTACCGTTGATGCCAGATCCTTTTTTGGATCACCAAAGGTATTGCCCATGCCTACCATGGCATAATCTTTGAGGATACGCTGCGTATACATTCGCTGCTTCCCTGCGATATTGATCGCAGATGTGTCATTGGGGATTTCCACTGCCCAAAGGTACCCCAATAGAAGATAGGATGCCCCCAGTCCTTTTAGCAATCTATTTTTCATTTAATATACTCCTTTTTTAGTTAATTGGTTCCATACTATTCAATTATATAGTATAGAGCTAAGCATTTTATAACAATAATCACACGATTATAACATGAAGTATTTTGGATTACAAGGGTGTTTTAACAATCTTTGCATGTGCCCCAATAAGCCCAATAATCCCATTTTTGATATTTAAAGGTGTGAAACCGTGTTTTTTGAGAATACGTGATGCTTCTATGCTCCGGCTGCCGCTGCGGCAGTAAACGAGAATGGGTTCTTTTTTGAAAGCGGCAAGTTTGTTAAGATTGGCTTCGAGGCTGTCAAGTGGTATGAGGGTCGCATCGGCAAGGTGGGCTTTCTGAAATTCTTTGGGTGTACGTACATCGATAATGGGTGTATCCGGATTTTTTTCGATACGCTCAAGTGCCTCTTTGGGGCTGATACTTTTAAAATCGGCAAAAATCCATCCTTTTGTATAGGCAAACCATATCAGCAGAAGAGCCATCGTCCCCCAATAGAGAATATTCAATACTTTTTTAGACATAATTAGTGCTCCTTGTACAATGCTTTTTATTATGGTTTGTATAAAACCCGATTATCGTTTTGATAGCTAATTGTAGCAGATTTTTGATTGTTTCACATAGTTACAGTAAAATATTTCCCTCTTTCACGCTCCTGTGCAACCGCCTAGTTTAATCATCTTTTGGTTAATATAGGCGTACTATTCTGAGAATACTCCGCCGCTGTATGGCGGGGAAGAATGAAACTTAGCTAAGGGATTACTATGACTCATGTAATTACGCAACATCCGTATTATGGTGTGTTTATACTTTTCGTATTGACCACGGTTGCATTTGCGGCAACGCTCTTCCTGGCGCGGTTGATTAGCCGTAAACTCGCCAAACTCGATACCGAGAAACTGAAAATGACAATTTATGAGTGTGGGCCGGAAGTGACCAAGCAGCCCAATACCATTTCAGCCCAGTTCTATCTGATTGCACTCCTGTTCATCCTTTTCGATGTGGAAATTATCTTTATGTTCCCCTGGGCGATTGATTTCAAGCTGCTTGGATGGTTCGGTTTTACGGAAATGATACTGTTTATTGTACTACTCGCGATTGGTTTCGTATATGCATGGAAGAAAGGAGCACTTGAATGGCACAGCATCAAGTAAATTATGCCAGCGCAGCTGGCTTGCCGATAGCATTGACTACGGTAGATCATTTGGTAAACTGGGGTCGAAGCAACTCACTTTGGCCATTGACATACGGTCTCGCATGTTGTGCGATTGAAATGATGGCCTCTGGTGCATCACGCTATGACTTTGACCGGATGGGTACGATTTTCCGTGCCTCTCCACGACAGGCGGACGTTATGATTCTTGCCGGAACGCTCTCCAAGAAACACGCAGAGTTCGCCAGACGTCTCTATGACCAGATGACAGAACCAAAATGGGTCATTTCAATGGGTTCGTGTGCCAACACCGGAGGTATGTTCAATACCTATGCAACCGTACAGGGTGTCGACCGTATTGTTCCTGTTGATATTTACCTTCCAGGATGTGCTCCACGCCCTGAAACGCTTCAGTATGCAATGATGATGCTGCAGAAGAAGATTAGACGCGAATCTGCAAATATGAAAAAGAACACCAAACAGAACCTGAGGTTAGTGTAATGAGAAAGTATACCCCCAAAGACAATGTACAGGCAAAATCCTACTATACAGACCGTTACTGGGTCGCTCCACGAGTGCCAAGAGCCGCAGTGGAAGAGGGTACGCATTTCGCCGATGTAGTCAAGACAATGGCAAAGTTTGCCAAAGAGAGTTACATCGAAGTCGGTACACTGGTGATCCATATTGATGCAAAAGAGAACTTTGAGGCGATCAAAACACTCAAAGAGCAGTGCGGTTACACGCAGTGCTCTGAGCAAAGTGCCGTGGACTACCTTGCACAGGATGGCGAGTTTGAACTCTTCTACCAGTTCCTCAACGTTAACGAAGCCAAGCGTGTACGTATCGTATGCCGTATCAAACAGGGAGAGGCGATAGAGTCGATCGTGCCTTTGTTTAATTCGGCGAACTTTGCGGAGCGTGAAATGTTTGATATGTTCGGTATCAAAGTGAACAACCATCCGTTCCTCAAGCGTATCATTATGCCGGATGACTGGGAAGGGCACCCACTGCTCAAAACCTATCCACTGCAAGGAGACGAGTTTGCATCATGGTATGAGGTCGACAAGATCTTCGGTAAAGAGTACCGTGACATCATCGGACCTGAAAACCGTGACCCTGCACGTATCGACCGTTACGATACAAAGCGTTTCTCAAGAGTCGGTTACGAAGTGCCGTTTGGTGCAGATATTTCCGAAGGTGAAAAAGAGCAGCCGATTGAATATAGCGAAACGCTGCTGGTTGACTATAACAAAGACTCCGGCAAACAGCTGGATCACAGAAAGTAAGGGGAGAGTATGCAACAGCCAAACAAATTAACACCGTTCTTTGAAAACCTCAACTTTGAACGTGATGACAATACAATGGTGATCAACTTCGGTCCGCAGCACCCCTCTGCACACGGTCAGCTCAGACTGGTTCTTGAGCTTGACGGCGAGCAGGTGGTCAAGGCATATCCTGACATCGGATACCTCCACAGAGGTATTGAAAAAATGGCAGAGAATATGACCTACAACGAGTTCCTGCCGACAACGGACAGACTTGACTATATCGCTGCAACATCGAACAACTATGCGTATGCGCTGGCAGTAGAAAAACTGCTTGGTATCGAAGCACCAAGACGTGCGCAGGTGATCCGTACAATGCTGTTGGAGATTAACCGTATCATCTCCCACCTCTTTTTCATTGCCACACACGCACTTGATGTTGGTGCAATGTCCGTATTCCTTTACGCTTTCCGTGAAAGAGAGTTTGGAATGGACTTGATGGAGGATTACTGTGGTGCCAGACTGACTCACTCGGCGGTACGTATCGGCGGTGTACCTCTGGATCTCCCTGACGGTTTTATTGAAAACCTGATTGCATGGTGCGACAAGGTCGATCATGAAGTGAAACATACCTACGAAGCGCTTCTGACAGAGAATCGTATCTGGAAAATGCGTCTGGAGGATGTGGGTGTTATTTCCGGAGAAGATGCGCTCAACTGGGGATGTACCGGACCTATGCTCAGAGGCTCCAACGTCAAGTACGATATCCGTAAAGAGGAGCCGTACGAACTCTATGGCGAACTTGACTTCGACATTCCTGTCAGTGACAGATGTGACTCCTATGGACGCTATATGCTCTATATGCAGGAGATGTATCAGTCTACCCGTATTCTCAGACAGCTTGTACCGATGTACAAAGAGAGCAGCCCTGAGCTAATGGCACACGCACCACAGTACATCTCCGCACCAAAAGAGGAGATCATGACGCAGAACTATGCGCTCATGCAGCACTTCGTTCTGGTTACCCAGGGAATGAGACCACCAAAAGGTGAAGTTTACGTTCCGACAGAGTCGCCAAAGGGTGAGCTTGGTTTCTATATCAAGTCAGAGGGGGAACCGTATGCCTACAGACTCAAGTGTAGAGCACCAAGTTTCTTCCATACCGGCCTGCTGCAGGATATTCTTGTAGGTACATATATTGCTGACGTCGTTACGATCATTGGTTCTACCAATATCGTATTCGGTGAAGTCGACCGTTAAGGAGAAGAGCGTATGAAACGATATGATTTAAGACATTTGCACGACGATTTTTACGACAGAATGGCGGAACTGATCGACCAGGGACTCAAGGTCGGTGAAGTGGGCATCTTTCTGTTCGAAGTGGGAGATTTTTCACACATTCAGCGCTCTGCAGATTTCATCAAGGAGCTTGGACACGATTTGATGAACTCATTGAAGTTCAATGAAGTCGACTGGACGATCGTAGTCAAGAAAGTGGATGAAGCGACACGCAAGGCAAGAGCCGAAGCAGTAGAAAAAGCGCGTATAGAAGCAGAACAAAAAGCGGCAGAAGCGGCAAAAGCAGCGGAAGAGAAAGCCAAAGTAGAAGCTGCGGCAGCTGAAGCAAAGGCAAAAGAAGAGGCAGAAGAAGCTGCTGCCGAGGCGAAAGCCAAGGCTGAAGAGGAGGCTAATGCCAAAGCGGAGGCGGAAGCCAAAGCCAAGGAAGAGGCTGAAAAAGAGGCTGCCAATAAAAAAGCACCGGCAAAAAAAGCGGCTGACAAAAAAACGGCTGCAAAGAAAGCGGAGACACCAAAAGGTGACGATCTGACAAAGATTAAAGGAATCGGCAGAGCCTATATGGAGAAGCTCAACAGTGAAGGTATCTATACTGTTGAAGATGTCGCCAAAATGACAAAAGAGCAAATTGAAATGATGGAAGAGAAATACTCTTTCAAGGGCGACTTCAAAGAGTCTGTGGCAGATGCGAAAAAACTGCTGCAAGCAAAGGCTAAATAATGTCACGTGTAGTATTCTCTACTTGGAGGGGTGAGTTTGTCGACAACCGCGGTAAACCCTCTGACGAGTGGGATGAATCGGGGTTCAAGCTTCCGGAGACCTATGACGGTGATACCAAGTCCAAAGCATTTATAGGATGGGACGGTGTAGCGATCTTCCATGAAGATATCGATGCGGTCGAGCTCGCTTCCAAATATGCGGCACAGTATCAGGAGTATTCTGAAGCGTGCGGACGTTGTGCACCGGGGCGCTGGGGTGGGCGTATTCTTTACGACTTACTTGACAAAATTGCAAGGGGAGAGGGGACATATGATGATGTCTCCCATCTTAAAGAAGTATCCGAAACCATGATGGTAACCTCCAAGTGTGAGATCGGAAAAACCGTGCCCAAGCCGATTCTGGATCTCATGGAGTATTACAAAGAGCAGTTTGATACCTGTATCGAAGCACAGCAGCCCTCCAAGCATTATAACGGTGACACATCCTATATTGCAAAGGTGACGGCTCCATGTACCGATATGTGTCCTGCCCATGTCGATATTCCTGCCTATATCGAAGGTGTGCGTGATATGATCTTTACCGATTCACTGGCTGCAACGCGACAGACGATGCCGCTTGCGCATACATGCGGACGTGTTTGCCCCCATCCTTGTGAAGATGCGTGTCGTCGTGCCAATCTCGATGAGCCGATTTCCATTATGGAACTTAAGCGTATCGGTGCAGATTATGAGACAGACCATGCCTTACCATGGCAGCATCCGTTTGAAGTGCAGCCTCCACGCAACGATGGCAAAAAGGTTGCCATTATCGGTGCTGGGCCTGCCGGACTGACTGCTGCATACTATCTGGGTATTCAGGGTATTCATGTTGATATTTTTGAAGAACTGCCGGTAAACGGCGGTGAAGTGGCTGTCGGGGTACCGGAATACCGTATGCCGGTTGACAAGTACAATAGAGATATCCAGCTTGTACTCGATCTGCCGACAGTACATATTCATAATAATCACCGTGTCGATGCAGCGCGCCTTAAAGAGATTGATGCCGAGTATGATGCAACATTGCTAGCATTTGGTACGCGTCTCTCCAAAAAGGTACGCGCGGCTAATGAAAATCCAAAAATGAAAGGGTACTGGGGTGCGATCGCCATGCTCGACAAGGTGAATCTTTGGAGTAAGTATGGTATCGGCTCTCCTGCCTCCAATGAACTGAAAGACAAAGTTGTTGTCTGTGTAGGAGGCGGGTTTACTTCAATGGACGTTGTACGCTGTTCCATCCGTGAGGGTGCAAAGAAGGTTATTATGCTGTATCGTCGTGATGAAAAGACGATCATTCGTAATACGACCTATGAAGAGTACCACGAAGCAGTGGAAGAGGGTGTAGAATTCATCTTCCATTCAGCCATTGAAGAGATATTCGATGATGGTGAGAAAATTACCAAGCTCAAAGTAAACCGTTTTGAGCTTGTTCCCGATCCTAACGGCGGAAGACCGCAGCTTCAGAAGATCGAAGGTGCTGATTTCGAGATCGAATGTGACTACCTGATCCCGGCGGTTTCCCAGTCAGCCGATCTGCAGCTGCTGCCCGAAGAGTGGAATATCGAGCTTACTTCATGGAACACAATTCTGACCAACGGAAGAGACTTTATGAGTTCACGTCCGGGACTTTTTGCCGCAGGTGACTGTGAGTACGGGCCAATGACTATCGTCAACGCTGTCGGTCAGGCACGCCGTGCCGCATCGGTTATCAGCCGTTACATTTACGACGGAAAGGTGAGTCTGACAGATGAGGAAATTATGGAAGATCACCTCAATAAGCTTAAAGTCTATGACAAAAGCGAGAAGATCACCGGATGGATGCCTGGATTACCGCGTGCGGTAAGCGAAAAACTCAGTGTGGACGAGCGAAAAGACAATAACAAAGAGGTAAACCTCGGTTTCACCGGAGAAGAGGCAATAGCCGAAGCGGAGCGTTGTATGCGTTGTTATTATATTTCAATGGTGGCGGTGTAGCATGGGTGTACACAATTCAATCAATACCGGAAAACCGATCACTGTGACGATAGACGGCAAAGAGTGCAAAAGCACCTTTGGCAAGACCATACTTGAAATTGCCAGAGAGAACGATATCTACATCCCTACGATGTGCTATCTGACAAAAGTGCAGCCTATCGGTTCCTGCCGAATGTGTGTTGTCAATGTTGAAGGTGTCGACGGAATGATCCTCTCGTGTCAGGAAAAGGCTGTCGACGGTGCAGTGATTACGACCAACAACGATGCTCTTTTCAAGGAACGCCAGAATATCATGCGACTCTATGATGTCAACCACCCACTTGAGTGCGGTGTGTGTGACAAAAGCGGCGAGTGTGACCTCCAGAATAAAACAATGGAGTTCAATGTCGATATCCAGCACTTCACTGCACGCGACCAGCACAGACCGGTTGAGAACTGGGGATATGTTTCTTACGATCCGTCACTTTGTATTATGTGTGAAAAGTGTGTACGTGTTTCAACAGAGATCACAGGTGATGAAGCACTGAAAGTGAAATTTGGCGGTTATGGCTCAACGATCATCAATGTCAAAAAAGAGCGTAACTATGCCTCTTTGGGTGAAGCTGCAGCAGTTTGCCCTGTAGGCGCACTGGTTCAGACACACTTTAAGTACACGACAAATGCCTGGGAACTTGAAAAAATCCCGTCAGCCTGCCCACACTGCGGCGGCGGATGCCAGATGTATTATGAAGTTAAGAACGAGAAGATTTACCGTGTCACTAATGAGTACGAGTTTACGAATCTCTGTGGTGCGGGACGCTTCGGCTACGACTACGCCAATGAAGGTGTCACCAAAGATGCACAAGCCTTTGAAGCAGCGGTAGAGGCGTTTAAAAAGGCTGACAGTGTTATCTTTGCACCGCAGATCTCCAATGAAGAGGCGCTGATTCTTCAGAAGCTCAAAGAGAAGCTGGGCTTCAAGCTCATCTGTCACGAAGCACGCGCTTACCAGAGATTCATGGAAGCCTATGCCAAGGTCAGCGGCAAACATCTTTACAGTGGAAATCTCAAAGATCTCTCTGAATCACAGGGAATCATTATTCTGGGTACGCGTATTAACAATGACTCTCCGACACTCAAGTACCATATCAATATGGCGAGTAAATGGCAGCGTGCAAGAGTAGCCTATATGCACCCTATTGAAGACAGTGAAATACAGCATATTGTTACACAGTTCATTAAGTATGAAGCGGGCAGTGAAGAGGGAGCTGTTGCGTTACTGGCATATACACTGCTTTCTGATGCTGATATTCCTGATACTGTCCGAGAGGCACTGGATGACCTTGATATTGGGAACCTGAGCGCGGAGAGCAATATCGGTGAAGAGGAGCTTGAAGCGCTGCGAAAATCACTATTGAAGCGTCACGGCTTCTCTTTGGTTGTGGGCGATGACCTCTATGCACATCCCCGTGCAGAACAGATTGCAACATGGGTAGCTCTGCTCGAGCGTTATGCCGGATTTAATGTCATTTGTGTGCCGCCTGCCGGCAATGCGATGGGAGTTTCTCTCGTCTGTGACCTCGATGATACAGTTGATGGGAAAACCATAGGATACAACGTCAAGGGTGACGTTACCCTCTCTGCACTTGGAAACGGTGACCTGGACATGCCGGCACTTAATCAGCAGGAAGGAACCCTGACAACGGTAGACAAACGTGTCGTACCAATGCATGTAGCACTTCCTTATGGCGGTTATGTACTCAATGATATTGCCAATGCACTCGGACTCAGAGCAGTCTATACGATTGACTATACTGCACAGCTGCCTGAAGAGAACGGTTTCAAAAGGATGGCATTTGATGACCTGCCTGAATATTTTGATACGGTTGGAAATGAACACAGAGGTTATCTGCTCAAAGAAAAAGAGTGTGATACGCAGTTGAACATTGAAGAAGTTGGAGAACTTGATACATTTGATGGTGCGGTGATCTATCGCTGTAATCCTGAAAACCAATTTTCACCTTTTACCGCAAAATCACCATTGCTTTCCGAAGAGGCTGTACTGACAGGATCACAGCAGTTTGCGGCAGTAACAAAACTCAAAGAAGGGGATGAAATCCGGTTTGAAGTAGATGGTGTAACCTTTACACGTGTGTTTAGGATCGATACAGCAATGAAAGGAACGATAGCACTAAATCCTACATTTGACATGGGATTAAGTGCATCTTTGCTATCCTCTTACAGATTTAGCAGACTGTCATTCGAGAAGAGCAATAACGACAAGATAGGAAACAACGATGAGTGAAGTTAAAACAGTAGAGAATATGGTCTCCATCACAATCGATGGAACGACCTATCAGGCAAAAGAGGGAGAGTACATTCTTAACGCAGCACGCGCGAACGATGTCTTCATTCCCGCGATCTGCTACCTGACACGATGCAGTCCGACACTGGCATGCCGCCTCTGTCTGGTTGAAGCTGACGGGAAGCAGGTGTATGCCTGTAATGCCAAGGTCAAGGACGGTATGGAGATTACGGTCGATACACCGAATATCCTTGAAGAGCGCCGTGCCATTATGGAAGTTTATGATGTCAACCACCCGCTACAGTGTGGAGTGTGTGACAAGAGTGGGGAGTGTGAGTTACAAAACTACACATTGGAACTTGCAGTCGATTCACAGAGTTATGCTATTCAGGATACCAAGCGTGAAGTGAAGAACTGGAGTACCGTTCTTCATTACGATGCAGCGCTTTGTATTGTCTGCGAACGTTGTACGACTGTTTGTAAAGATATGATCGGTGATGCGGCGATCAGTACAACCAAAAGAGGCGGAGAACCGCTTGACAAGGCGTACAAGGAGACAATGCCCAAAGATGCTTACGCGATGTGGAACAAACTGCAAAAGTCCATCATTGCACCAAGCAACGGTACAGACTACACCAACTGTTCCGATTGTGGTGAATGTACCGCGGTATGTCCTGTCGGTGCACTGACAGGACGTGATTTTGTCTATAGTTCGAATGCATGGGAACTTGAGCGTGTACCGGCAACCTGTGCACACTGTAGTTCCGGCTGCCAGATCTATTATGAGAAGAAACATACTTCAGTCTTTGACAGAAGTGAAAAGATATACCGTGTTACCAATGAATGGAACTACGTTTCTCTTTGTGGTGCAGGACGTTATGGATACGACTTTGAAAACAGAGTAGAGAGTAAAGACGAAGCGGCATTCAATGCTGCTGTTGAAGCATTTAAAAAAGCTGAAACAATCCGCTTCAATTCAGTCATTACTAATGAAGAAGCGTTGATGTTGCAAACACTCAAAGAGAAAATGGGTGTAAAACTGGTCAACCCTGATGCAAGAGCGTTTCAGAAGTTCCTTGATGCCTATGCAAAAGCAGCAGGACAGTCTCTTTACAGCTATGACTTCAAGGAAGTGATGGCGACAGACTTCGTTATCAGTGTGGGGGCATCTCTGCGTAACGACAACCCCAATGCGCGTTACGCCTTCAACAATATTCAGAAGATGAACAAAGGTGCGGGGCTCTACTTCCATCCCGTAGGTGATACCCTTGTACCTACGTTCGGAAAAAATGTCGAACTCTTTACGCATAAAGTAGGGTTGGAAGAAGCGGCACTCTACCTTGTACTCGACCTCTTTGCCGATAAAGAGAAACTTCCTGAAGATGTGAAATCCTATCTTGACAGTTTCAAGACCACCGCAACAAAGACAGTCAAAGAAAAAGTGATGAAAAATGTCACTGAAACTGTTATTGATGAAGAGACGGGTGAAGAGAAACAGGTCACGAAAAAAGTACCTGAAATGGTTGAAAAAGAAGTGACTGTCGAAAAAAATGCGCTGGTCGAAATGCTTGGGAAAGAGAGCGATGCATTCGATGCGACTTTTGAAAAAATGATGAAGAAGAAAGAGAGCTTCTCGATGATTGTCGGTGAAGATCTCTATTTCCATGACAGATACGAGAATATTGCGAAACTTATCGCACTTATTGAGCAGACAACACCGATACGTGTTGCAATGATCCCTCCAAAAACCAATTCACTGGGGGTTGCGCTTATCTGTGACCTCGATGATGAAGCAACGGGATACACAGTCGGCTACAATG
The DNA here is from genome assembly GCA_026983515.1 of Sulfurovum sp. Taxonomy (GTDB): domain Bacteria; phylum Campylobacterota; class Campylobacteria; order Campylobacterales; family Sulfurovaceae; genus Sulfurovum. Next base: position 8,360 of record JALWHT010000029.1, on the reverse strand, counting down.
AAAACGGGAACTTTAGACTCTCTGCACTGGGTAACGGTGATCTTGATATGCCTGCTATGAACCAGCAGGAAGGAACACTGACCAATATGCATAAGCGTGTTACACCGACAAATGCGGCACTGGAGTACAACGGTTATGAACTTAACGATTTGATGAAAGTGCTTGTAGGTGCACCGGATCTGACAGTGGACTGGACAGAAAAACTGCCGGTTTCAAAGGGCTTTAAAACAGCGAAGTTCGATGATCTTCCAAACGGCTATCTGAACGATGGTACGGAAAATCGTGGTTATGCGCTTGAAAACCTGTCATGTGAAGCTGAAGCGATCAACGTTGAAAAAATCGGCGAAAACAGTGTACTGGAAGGGGAGATTGTCTATCGCTGCAATCCTCAGAGACAGTTTAACGACTTTACCGACAAGGCACATGAAATCTTTGAAGGATTTGGACTTTACGCTTCACCTGCAAAGGCAGAAGCGCTTGGGAAGAAAGTCGAAATTGACTTTGGCGATCGGAGTATTACCGTAGATGTCATTGAAGATGACCGCATGGAGGGAGATATCACCGCGCTTGCCGATTTCAAGAGCGAAGCAGATGTCTACAGCCTCTTCGGGCCGTCGCGCTACAGAAAAGTAACGATAAGAAAGGTGTAATATGGAAGTAGTAAGCTATAGAAGCGTTGAAACGTTCGTACAGCATATTCCGGAAGTGACCGCATTGGGTGTATGGATCAAAGCCATCATTATTCTTGCAGTCATCTCTGCAATTGCGGGGTTTGGTACCTATGTAGAAAGAAAGGTACTTGCATTTATGCAGCGAAGGCTTGGCCCTATGCATGTCGGTCCGTATGGATTGCTGCAGATCATTGCCGACGGAATCAAACTTTTTACCAAAGAAGATATCGTCCCGCAAAATGCAAACAAGTTTATTTTTATGGTTGCACCGGTGATCACTGCGGCGACAGCGTTTATCGCACTTGCAGCAGTCCCGGTATTCCCTGACTTTACGATCCCGGAGTGGATCCCTGTTATTGGTGGTACGTTTGTACCTTCCATCGCAGCAGATCTCAATATCGGTATTCTGTTTGTACTCGGTATGATGGCAGCCGGTCTTTACGGTCCGTTGCTGGCAGGTATGGCACAGGCGAACAAGTGGGGACTGATCGGTGCGGCACGTACCGCAGTTCAGTTTCTCTCTTATGAAGTGGTAACCGGACTTTCCATTCTTGCTCCAATTATGATTGTCGGCTCACTTTCCTTTGTTGACTTCAATGCAGCACAGGCCGGAGGTATAGCAAACTGGCTTGTATGGAAGCAGCCAGTTGCCTTTGTTCTATTCCTTATTGCAGGTTTTGCCGAAACAAACAGAACACCTTTTGACCTGCTTGAGCATGAAGCGGAAGTGGTTTCCGGATATGCAACGGAATATTCAGGAATGCGATGGGGGATGTTCTTCATTGGAGAGTATGCCAACATGATTACGATTTCTGTCATTGCTGCAGTTGTGTTCCTTGGCGGTTACAGTGCTGATGGCATGGGTTGGTTATGGATTATGCTGAAAATTGCATTTTTCTTCATGCTTATGCTGTGGGTGAGAGCTGCATGGCCGCATGTAAGACCGGATCAGCTGATGTGGCTGTGTTGGAAAGTATTAATGCCGATCGCAGTTATCAACGTAGTCATCACCGGTATAGTGATGATGGTATAAGGAGCAGTCATGGGTTTAGAACAATTTAAAAACAGAAACGTAGGCCAGCAGGAGTATGTGATGCTTGATCTGGAGCATACACCTCAGTCGCCAATAGGTAAATTCAAGCAGGTGGTCAAGCGTACTTTTAAGCCGGAGCTATTCGTAGGACTTGGCGTTACGATGCGTGAAATGATCAATGCACTTTTCAGAGGACAGATGCACACAATCAAATATCCGTTTGAAAAGCTGCCGATCTCACCACGCTACAGAGCAATTCATGAAATGCTCAGACTGCTTGAAAGCGGTCATTACAGATGTATCGGTTGTGGGCTGTGTGAGAAGATCTGTATCTCCAATTGTATTACCATGGATACACGGTATGATGAAAATCAGCGTAAGGAAGTGAGTGAGTATACGATCAACTTCGGACGCTGCATCTTCTGCGGATATTGTGCTGAAGTGTGTCCTGAGCTGGCAATCGTCCATGGACAACGATACGAGACTGCATCTGAACAGAGAGCGAGTTTTTCACTCTTTGAAGATATGCTTACACCGATAGATAAACTCAATCTGCAGCAGGAGTATGACGGCTTTGGTGCTGTAACGCCGAATGCAGATGAGAACATTAAAAAAACGCCGTTAGCGTATTAAGGAGAACATATGTATGAAGCAATAGCCTTTTACCTCTTTTCGGCACTGACCATTGGGCTCTTCCTTATTACGGTAATGAGCAAGAATGTCCTCTATGCAATGACATCATTGGCTGCTGGAATGGTTTTGATTTCCGGATTTTTCTTTATCTTGGGAGCAGATTTTCTTGGCGTAGTCCAGCTTATCGTTTATGTTGGAGCTGTGATGGCACTCTACTCGTTTGCCATGATGTTCTTCGATGCGACACGTGATATCAAAGAGAAGAATACACCGGCAGCACTGGTATTCCTGCTTGGCGGTTTGAGTGCACTGGTACTTGTCTTGATCTTTGCCGGTCCGATTCACTCCGATGCCATCCAGGCACTTTACCCTATGCATGAAGGTGTAGGCAATGCGCAGGATGTCGGTATTGTACTCTTTACAAAGTATCTTGTGCCGTTCGAAGTGGCAGCAGTGATGCTGCTGGTTGCAATGATTGCAGGGATTATCCTTGCAGGTAAGAAAATGGATCAGAGTTTGACCAAAGATACCAGCGTAGATGATGCAGATGAAATTTTGAAACAAAAGGATGCAAAATGATTGGCCTGACTGATTATCTGATCGTATCGGCGATCCTCTTCTCCATTGGCCTGATGGGGGTATTGAGAAGAAGAAACCTGTTAATGCTCTTCTTTGCAACAGAGGTAATGCTTAATGCGGTCAATGTCGCATTTGCAGCGATTTCACACTATTATAACGATCTGACAGGCCAGATGTTCGCATTCTTCATTATTGCCATTGCGGCAAGTGAAGTGGCGGTCGGTCTTGGTATTTTGATCGTACTCTATAAAAAACACGGCAGTCTCGATCTTGATGATCTTGCAAGTATGAGGGGGTAAGTATGGAAGGTTTAGTATATATCGCGCTCTTCGCTCCGTTTGCAAGTTCACTGTTTGCAGCACTGTTCGGAATGACTGAGCGGAAGATTTTTGTCGGAATTGTTGCTTCGACACTTTTGGCTACAGCGTTTATCGCTTCTGCGATGCTCGCGTTCTATGTCCATGGTACAGGAAATGCGGTTCATGTAACGATGATGGACTGGATAAGTGCGGGTGATTTGCATATTCCGTTTGGTTTTATTGTGGATCAGGTTTCTGTAACCATGATGGTCGTAGTAACGTTGGTATCTACGATTGTTCATATCTACTCGATCGGGTATATGGATCATGACAAGAGTTTTAACCGCTTCTTCTCATATTTGTCAGCATTTGTATTTTCAATGATGATCCTTGTAATGTCCGATAACTTTGCCGGACTTTTCATTGGATGGGAAGGGGTTGGTGTCTGTTCATGGCTTCTGATCGGTTTTTGGTATCATAAACCTGACGTTTCCAGAGAAGAGAATCCTTCTATTTCACCTTCATGGGCTGCGAACGAAGCATTTATTATGAACCGTATTGCAGACCTTGGAATGTTGATAGGTCTATTCATTCTTTACTGGAACATTGGAAGTCTTCAGTATGACAAAGTATTTGCCGCAGTACCATTTCTTGATGGTACCGTGCTAAATGCGGCGGCTCTTGCACTCTTTATCGGTGCGATGGGTAAATCAGCACAGTTCCCGCTGCACACCTGGCTTACCGATGCCATGGAAGGCCCTACGCCTGTATCTGCACTGATTCACGCAGCAACCATGGTTACGGCCGGCGTATTCCTGGTTATCCGTGCCAACCCGCTTTTCAGCCTGACACCTGAAGTAAGTTATTTCATTGCAGCACTGGGTACATTTGTTGCCTTCTTCGCTGCATCGATGGCACTGGTAAACAGAGACCTGAAGCGAATCATCGCATTCTCTACACTCTCACAGCTGGGATACATGTTTGCTGCAGCAGGTCTTGGTGCGTACTGGATCGCACTTTTCCACCTTGCGGCACATGCCTTCTTCAAAGCACTGCTCTTCCTGGGTGCAGGTAACGTCATGCACGCGATGCATGATGAACTTGATATCTTCAAGATGGGTGGATTGAAAAAAGTTATGAAGTGGACGTATCTCTATATGGGTATTGCGTCCCTTGCATTGGCGGGTATCCCGTTCTTTGCAGGCTTCTTCTCCAAAGATGCGATTATTGAGACAGCATGGAATGAAGGGACAATTGTACTTTGGGCCATTCTCGTTATCACTGCTGGTATGACAGCATTCTACAGCTTTAGACAGGTATTCCTGACCTTTGAAGGGGATGAACGCTATAAAAAATATGGTATCCATCCGCATGAGATGTACGGCTATGTACTTGTTGCAATGTCTCCATTGGCAATTCTTGCTATGGTGGCAGGATTCGGCATGAAAGGTTTCGAGCATTTTGTAACCAAACTGCTGCCTGATTATCATATGAGTGAGCATACGCATCACATTGCATGGTTCCTCGGGCTGGTTGTTCTGGCATTTGCTGTTGGCGGTATTGTGCTGGCATACAAAAAGTACTATCACGGTCTCAAGCGTGACGAGCAGCTGGAAAACAGCTGGTATTACAAACTGCTTGCAAATCAGTACTATATCCCTGTGTTGTACGAAGAGTTCATCGCCAAGCCATATGCAATGATCTCCAATGCGATGTGGACAAAAGTTGACATGAAGATTGTCGATGCAACGGTTGACGGTATTGCCAAGTTCCTCTATAAAACGGGTGATACTTCAAGAAAAATGCAAACGGGTAACCTTTCCAACTATCTGAACTGGATGGCAGTTGGTGCGGTATTACTCTTGGTTGTCGCGGCTATATCCGCAGCAGCGATAGGTTAAGGAGAGATAGATGGATAATATTTTAAGTGTATTGATTTTCTTCCCTGCAATTGCTGGATTGCTTGGATTTGTAGTCGACAAAAAGAGTGCAAGGGCATATGGTATTACGGTAGCCACTATTGAGTTCCTGCTTTCTCTTTGGCTCTGGTTCAGTTTTGATACCGGCAATGCGGGTATGCAGTTTGTGGAGATGATCCCGCTGATCCCTGATTTCGGTGTTAACTTCTACCTTGGTGTGGATGGTATTTCGCTCTTTATTATACTAATGACGACATTGATGACACTCATCGGTATGGTAAGTATGAGCATCGAAAAAGATGTTAAAAATATGATTATTACGCTACTCTTCCTTGAGATGACGATGGTAGGTGTTTTTGTTGCCCTTGATGCGATCGTGTTCTATCTCTTCTGGGAACTCTCTCTGGTGCCAATGCTTTATATCATTGGTGCATGGGGTGGACCGCTTCGTGTTTATGCAGCTGTCAAGTTCTTTCTCTATACCTTCATGGGGTCACTTGTCATGCTGGTGGGAATGCTTTTTGTCGCATATGTATACCACAGTCTAACAGGCGTATGGAGTTTTGCGATCACAGACTGGTATGCACTGGTACTTCCTGTAAATTATCAGCTTTGGCTTTTCGCGGCATTCTTCCTGGGGTTTGCCATCAAAGTACCGATGTTCCCGTTCCATACCTGGCTTCCGTATGCACACGGACAGGCACCGACAATCGGTTCGGTGATCCTTGCTGCGGTATTGCTGAAAATGGGTACTTACGGATTTGTACGATTCTCTCTGCCAATGTTCCCTGACGCATCCGTAATGATGATTACGCCAATTGCAGTTCTTGCGATTATTATGATTATCTATACGGCAATGGTAGCATATGCACAAAAAGATATGAAACAGGTTATTGCATATTCATCGGTTTCCCATATGGGTATTATTATGATCGGTATTTTTGCTATGAATGCAGAGGGTATCGGAGGTTCTGTCTTTCAAATGCTCTCACACGGTATTGTATCGGGTGCACTCTTTATGCTTGTAGGTATTATCTATGACAGAAGACATACCAAACTGATGAGTGAATTTGGCGGGTTGGCTTCTGTCATGCCAAAGTATGCTGTTATCTTCGGTATCATGCTGATGGCATCAGTGGGTCTGCCTTTGACAATCGGTTTTGTCGGTGAATTCCTTGTCCTGCTTGGATTCTATGAGATTTCTCCGGTTATGACGGTGCTTGCAGGTACTTCTATTATCATTGGCGCTGTCTATATGCTTTCAGTCTATAAGAAGAGTTTCTTCGGTCCTGTGACCAAAGAGGAGAATAAGACACTTAAAGATTTGACGCCAAGAGAAACATGGTCCCTGATTCCACTGGTTGCCATTGTTGTCTGGCTTGGTGTCTATCCAAAACCGGTGCTTGATCCGATTAACAAGTCTGTAAATGCTATGCTTGTCTTTATGGAAGAGAAAGCGATTACAGCGGAAGCGAAAGATATTATTAAAGTACCGCAGTCAGCAACTACTGCAGGGGAGGTGAAGTAATGTTTGAACCAATTAAAGTAAGTTTGGAGAGTCTGAACCTCGTTACTCTGGCACCGATGCTGATTGCTATTGCCGGCGGCCTGGTTATTTTGATTCTTGATCTGATCAACAGCAAATTGCACAAGTCACTCTATGTGATGCTGACGATTCTCATTTTAATCGTTGATTTTGGTGCGACGATTGGACTGAATGTCAACGAGCGCGGCTTTTTCGATGTTATGCTCATCGACGGTATCTCTATCATATCGCAGTTACTGATCATTGTCGCATCGATCCTCTTTACGCCGCTTGCCCTGACGTCGAAGCGTTTCCATGAGTACTCATACCCTGAGTTCTTTGCGCTCTTCCTCTTTATGGTAGCAGGCTTCCAGTTCATGGTGGCAAGTGATAACCTGATTTTGATCTTTGTCGGTCTTGAAACGGCATCACTTTCACTATATACACTGATTGCACTGCATAACAGAAGCAACTCTTACGAAGCTGCAGTCAAGTACTTCACTATGGGTGCACTTGCAGCAGGCTTCTTTGCAATGGGTTCTGCGGTTGTTTATGGCCTTACGGGTTCCATAGAGCTTTATCAGGTTGCACAGGTGCTTTCAGCACGCCTGGGGGAAACCGGGATCATGGCAGCGATTCTCGGATCGTCCGTACTTTTGATGGTTACACTGGCCTTTAAACTCTCACTCTTCCCGTTCCATACATGGGCACCGGATGTGTATGAGGGAGCTTCTGCACCACTTGCAGGATATATGGCGATCGTACCAAAAATTGCAGCCTTTGTCGTTGCTATTAGAATTTTCGGTATGTACATTGACCTGGGTATTGAATGGGTTAGAGTCATGATCCTTATCCTGGCAATTGTAACTATGACATTGGCTAACGTAATGGCATTGGTTCAGGAAGATGTCAAACGTATGCTTGCCTACTCTTCTATTTCACATGCAGGGTTTATTATGGCGGCATTGGCACTCGATACAACAGAGGGTACAACTAGTATTTTCCTTTACTATGCACTCTTTATGTTCACCAACCTCGGTGCATTTGCAATGCTGTGGATCTCCCGTCACAAGGTACGTAGATTTGATGAGCGTTATGACCATCCGTACTCCAAGTTTTCAGGTTTGGTGCAGATTATGCCGATGGGTGCGGTGATTATGGCACTCTTTATGCTCTCACTGGCAGGCGTACCCCCATTCTCAGTCTTCTGGGGTAAGATCTATGTCATGCAGGCGGCGGTCAATGCAGGGTATGTATGGCTTGCGATTGTAATGGGGCTGAACTCGGCAATTGCAGCATACTACTATCTGAAACTGATAGTCTATATGTTCCTTAAAGATCCAGTGAAAGATGTGGATATAGTTTACTATAACCTTTCCAAACCGCTCATGGTTGTGATCGGGCTTGCAGCTACGGCAACGATCGCTGCGATCTTCTATGTACAACCGCTGGTTTCCTACCTTTACTACATGATCTCTGCATCAGGATATTGATGCAATAATGTCTGGTGCTGATGCACCGGACATCTCTATTTTTCAACCTTTTTCAAAAGTTTTTGCGTAATAGTTTTCAACTCTCCCCGAACTACATTTTTAAATTGTGATCGGTTGAAGGTTTCCTGACGTTTGGCGAGGCGACCGGTATTGACTGCAATTTTCTCTTCAAGCGCAGATTTAGTGTAAATGCCGTCAAGATAGGCGA
>JALWHT010000028.1 GCA_026983515.1 Sulfurovum sp. | reverse complement strand
CTCAAAGAGGCTATTAAAGTCCTGCTTGATGCCTCTTTGGATCATGAGACTATGGACAATATACGAGAGATTCTAAAGGAAGAGCCAAAAGTCAAAGAAGTTTTGCATATCACGGGGAGAAATGCAGGCAGTTTCAAGTTTGTACAGCTTGATCTTTCGCTGGATACTGATTCACTCAAAGAGGCTCATGACCTTGCTCACGATATAGAATCCCGTATCAAAGCGCAGATGCCGTTTGTTGAGAAGGTGGTGGTACACTACCAGTAGAAAGTGTCACTTTTCAAAGCAGAGGATAAAGTGGTTTTCTCCCAGGCGGTGTTCGTAGTTCAGAGAAAACTGGTGTTTCTCTACGATCTTTTTGACAATACTCAGCCCAAGTCCAAAACCTTTTTGTTGTCTGGACGCCTGTATAAAAGGTTGCAGATAATATGACAAAGGTTTGTCAAGCGGTTTGGCGTAACTGACAATATGGACGCATGTTCCGGATGTTTTGATCTCTATGGGGAAGGAGTCGGTATACTTCAAGGCATTCTCCAAAAGGTTCTTAAGTGCGATACTCATCGAGGAGAGATCGGCCTCGATATCGAAGTCTTCTATATCGATATGGATATTCTCTTCTTCGATCATCAGTTTTGAGAGTGCTTCCGTGATAAGCGTAGAGAGTTTGAATGTTGTTATATGCAACGGCTCCTCATCAATACGCTTTTGATGCAAAATAGCAGAAGTAAGGGTGTCCAGATTGTTGAGGGACTCTTCTAAAATCTTCTTTGAGGGGCTCGTTTTGATTCCTTCGAGTGCAAATTTCCCCTTGGCTATAGGTGTTTTGAGTTCATGCCCGACTTCACGTAAAAGCGCCTCTTTTGCATTGAGTGCCTGCTGGAGCTTCTGCGCCATAGTATTGAAACTTTCAGAGACTTCTGCAATCTCATCATTGCCTTTGAGTGTTGAGCGGATATGCAGATCTCCGAGGCTGAATGCCCTCATTGTTCTGCCAAGCTGTTTGAGCGGGGAGAACATTTTCAGTACCAGCAGATAAATCAACAGAAGCAACCCTATATCGATGCCGATCATCAGATAGGTCATGCGCTGTTCTGCAATACTCTCTTCCTGAAAACGGTCATAAAGGGTGTGTGTCTCATCCAGGTAAGTAAGGGAGAGATAGGTTTTTTCGTTCGAACCAAAGATAACAATCTCACCATAGCTTAGCGGCTGGCGGTAGAGTATGGAAGATGTGTGAGACATAGGGGTTGGCACTACCTCTGTTACCCCAAGTTCCTTCATCTTTGCATCAAAAGCACGGGTATCACCTTTCATCATAGGAGAGAGGAGGGTTTTTGCCGTACGCAGATAGCGTTGGATGAGGATGGTTTGGTTTTTTTGTGCGCTCCGGCTCTGCACCCAATACCCCATATATCCCATCAGTAGCAAACTGGCAAGAAAGAGAAGGGTGATTTTGAGGCGTATAGACATGAGATTAGCCTATAAACTTATACCCGATACCCCAAAGGGAGCGGATATACTTTGGATTTTT
>JALWHT010000027.1 GCA_026983515.1 Sulfurovum sp. | reverse complement strand
ATGACAAGCTCCCTGTTATCGAAGATCTTCTTGACCATCGCCTGAAAGCGTTCAGGGAAAGAGGCTTTGTCCTCCTCGGTCGCATTCTCGCCTATGGCACTCATCAAAATCTGCATAGGGTTTACCACTTTTTGCGGACGGTAATTCACACCTACAGACTCGCCCGTATCAAGACGCGTCAAACGTACATCACTCTCTATATCCGCTCCGTAAAAAAGCAGATTTCTTCTGTTGAACTCTCCTCCGGGAATACCACCGAAACCATAGTCGGTCGTTGCCCCGGTAATATTGGAGAGTACACAGCCAACAACACCGGCGTTCTCCTCTTCGGGCATGCGCTTGAGCTCAACCCTGATCTCGCCACGCTTGGGCAGTGTTTCACCAAAAAGCGCCTTGAGCCCCATCTGGGCTGTCAGATAGGCGCCCGCTACGGTACCACAGCTATGCCCAGCCGTCTTGACAATGTCAAGATAGGAAATTTCAATGACCCCGTCACTATTCACTCCAAGAAACTTTGCCAATTCATCCTCAACGCTTATCTGTTCAATTTCATCAAAAAATGCTTGATATTCCATTTGCTTATCCTTATGTTAATAAGAACAAATATACTCTTCTTGTATGAATCGAATATTAATTGTTGCATATCGTCCCCATGATGACACCAAATACACATTGGGTTCATCTTTATTGACTATCATAATACACTTCAACAAATAAGGATATATTTTATGAAAAAACAGCTACTCTCTCTTGCCTTGCTTTGTATGACACTGCAAGCCCAAACCCTTACCGTAGTCGCTACAGGACTGAAGAACGATAAAGGAGAGGTACAGTTCTCGCTTTACAACAAAGAGGGTACCATTCCCGACAAAACCCTCAGCAAATACTACAAAATGAAGCGGGTAGCCATCACCGGAACAACGGCAAAAGCGGTATTTGAAGATCTTCCCGACGGCAGATATGCTGTCAGTGTATTTCATGACGAAAACAACAACGGAAAGATAGACAAGGGGTTGATCATGCCCGAAGAGGGCGTGGGACTTTCAAACTACAAAACCATCAACTTCTTCAACCTGCCCAACTTTAAAAAAGCAAGTTTTTCTGTGGAAAAAAACAAAGAGATCAAAATCAATATGATCTATCTTTGATCAAAAGAATTTCCCCCTCCTGTACGTAATGAATCTACAGGAAGGGTGTAGAGAAGTCAGTTCTGTCTCCCTTGACCTCTTTTTGACTGCATCATCTGCATTTGGTGCGCATTAAACTCTGTTTTTGAAACAATACCATCACCGTTACTGTCAATATTTTCAAAAGTAGGTGCATTGGCAGCATTTTTCATTAGCTTGCCTTCACTGGATTTCTGTGCCATTCGTGTTGCCTGTGCATCGTAAAACTCTTTTTGTGTGATCTTTCCATCATGATTGAGATCAAAATCAGCATAACTCGAACGGTTTTGCATCCCTTTCTGTCCCTGTCCCGTTCCTTTGCCCATACCACGACCCTGCATCATTTGCTGTTTCTGTCCCATTCCTTT
>JALWHT010000026.1 GCA_026983515.1 Sulfurovum sp. | reverse complement strand
CTTTCCTGCAAATCTCTACAGCAGGGCTTAAAAAAGAAAATACTCCAGAGGGTGTTTTCTTGCTTGTGGGACCAAGTGGTGTGGGCAAAACAGAAACTGCAATCAAAATAGCCCAAATGCTGTATGGTGGAGAGCGTTTTTTAACTACCATTAATATGACAGAGTTTCAAGAGAAACACACTGTTTCACGACTTATTGGATCACCTCCTGGATATGTAGGGTATGGTGACGGAGGACAGCTGACAGATCCGGTAAGGATTAAGCCCTATTCTGTGATACTTTTAGATGAGATAGAAAAGGCTCATCCTGATATTCTAAACCTTTTTTATCAAATATTTGACAAAGGCGTTGCCAATGATGGAGAAGGAAGAGAGATAGACTTTAGCAATACCGTCATCATCATGACATCCAATCTCGCAACAGATGAGATTACAAAACTCTGTTCCCAGGATGAAACAATAGGGATGGATGAGATCACAGAAGAGATACTTCCTATACTGTCACGCTATCTCAAGCCTGCACTATTGGGTAGAATGAATGTTATCCCCTATAAAAACCTCTCTATTGATGCACTAAAGAAGATAGCAAAACTCAAATTAGGCTCTATAGAGAAACAGATGAAAAACAAAAATATAGCTTTTTATTATGATGATAGGCTTTTGGAGCATATTGTTTCTCTTTCAAATGCAACAGAGACAGGAGCCAGAAACCTTGAACTTATTATCAACAGCAATTTAATGCCAAAGCTCTCTAAGGTTCTTTTGGAAAACATGGTTAAAGAAGAAGAGTTATCTGAAATAAGTGTATCCATTGATGAAAATAACAGTATTTGTATTGAGAGCAAATAATATTGAGGAGTATATATGAATCTTATTATGGAAATCATTGATGCGCCTGCAGTAGATATTCTTCAAAGAAGTATGCGTTTTGATACAAACGGTGGCACGATTGGACGTAGTAAAGAGGCAACATGGAGACTAAATGATCCGTCAAAGCTAATTTCAAATCTTCATGCAGAAATAACTTTTAAAAATGGTCAATATTATATCACAGATACAAGCAAAAATGGAACATTTTTCAAAACACCTTATAAAAAACTGATCAAAGGCACCCCCGTACCTCTAACACAAAAAAGTGCTATTATGATTGGTGATTATGTTATAGCAGTAAAAACTATCGAGAATGATTTTACTCCTTCACCTTCTACCTTACATTCTCAGACCCCTCCAAATGCCGGTATTGCTGATGCATATTTTACTGACAACCCAGACAAACAGGCTTATGGGGTAATAGAGTCTTCACCGGCAGAGGAAAAAGATATCACATCTCTGTTGGGTTCAGAACAAATGACCTCTTCAACACAGAGCGATATGCTACTACCTGAACTAGATGATATCCTAAATGAATATAGTGAGGAGCCGGATATAGTCATGAACGACTCTTTGGGTACCCATATAGAACCTCCAACACTTGAAACAGTTCACGACACGGCTGAAAAGCAGAGTTGCTCTTCAGCAGAAAAGCATGAAGATACACTAAGCAAGATACTCTCTTTAAAACTTGGTATTGACCTATCATCTATGGAGATGAAAGATCAGGAAAGTTTTGTTTCGGAACTATCAGATTTAGTACTGACTACACTTGATAGCTTACGCAACTCACAAAAGGCTATTGATAAAATACAAAAACAACTGGGAGTATCTTCTACAAATCACAATAGAGTACTCAACCCCCTAAAAACCGCTCCGAACAATAAAGAGATCTTTCAGAATCTACTAAACTATTCACCTTCGATTGCACACCATATTAAAGATCTGTTTCATGAGTTGGATACACATACTATAGCCTTTTATACAGCACATAAAAATCTCTCGCTGCGGACAGCAGAAAAATTTTCTCCGGAAAAACTCTATTTCAAATTTGAAAAAAATAAACTTTTGGATAAAAATTTCAGCAATAAAAAGGCTTTGGCTTGGGAAGCTTATTGCACTACATTTAAATATTTAGATGCTATTGATGAAGAAACTTTAGATTTGACAGATTTACAAAAAGAGTATAAAAATGTTTTAGAAACATTAAATCTTGGTTATAATACATAAAACAAATGGAAGGAAAACAATGAAACAGTTAATACAAAGCTTCAGTATTTTCTCTCTTCTTTTTTTACTGAATGGATGTTTTTTTGAAGAACCTGATCTATCAGAAGAGACAATGCTTGATATTTCTATTCTTGCATCAGGCACAGAAACACCGTTGGCTGTCAATTTTTTTGCACTTAGATCAGATGAAGCATTTAAAAGATTGGATTATTTTGAGCTGATGAAAAAGAAGTCTTCCGGGCTAAATGGTGACATCATCACACAATCCAAGAAGATATTATCACCCGGAGAGATGGAAAAACGGAGCATTAAACTAAGTAAAGATATCCGTTATTATGCAGTTGTAGTAGGTTTTGAGAATGTTGATGACAATGATAACTGGCGCTACATTCAAGAAATCGTTCCAGAGACTAGAAACGATATCACTCTAGTACTCAATCAAGACAGCATGGAAAAAGTAACAAAATAAGGATTTAAAATGGCAAATATATCACTCATAGGACATAACCACACCTGCCCTGCAAAATGTGGCAAAACCCCCCATGTAGGAGGTCCTATTACTTCGGGAAACAACGCCTGTACGGTTAACGGTATTCCCGTAGCGCTTGTAGGTGACCAATGTGCTTGTGGCTGTGGTACGCCGGATATAATAACAAGCGGTACCTCTGCATTGACAATCAATGGCATCCCTGTTGCAACAGTAGGCAGCAGCACGGCGCATGGTGGCACAGTTGTTGAAGGAGATGGTGCCCTCACCATAATATGATTATCTACAATATTTAAGCCCCCCCATCTACAAAAAGGAATTTTTATGTCTATTTTAGATCCAATTGACCCGCTCAACCCCTGTGGGGAAGACTATAAATATGATGATGAGTATCTAGAAGTTGAAGTAGAAATAGAAAAAAGTTTTAATGCAACAAGCGAAAGTGAAACCCAATGGGATTTTGTAGTATATAGATGTGAAAAAATTTTAAAAGAAAATACAAAAGACTTGAAAATCGCTTCATTTTGGCTTTATGCACACTGGAAAATGAATGGATGGAGCGGTTTTTTTACCATACTTGAAACCTATGCAACCTTTATTGAAACATTTGGCAAGGATCTTTATCCTCAAAAGGGTAAAAGAAAAATAAAAATACTGGAGTGGGTAGAAAAGATATTTGAAGAGCCGTTTTCAAAAATACTTGATCAGTTTTCGGAGTCTGAGCTTGAAAGACTCACTGCAATATTTTCCATCTTAGAAAAAGCTATTCCTCAATGCGTTGAAGAAGATTATGTACTCCTAAAAACGGTACAAGAAGAGACAAATCATATGCTTAAAACGTGCAAACAACGAGAAGAAGAAGCACGTAGAATGGCAGAAATACAGGCGGAAGAAGATAAAAGGAGGCAAGAAGAAGCAGCCCGAGAAGAAGAAGCAAAACAAATAAGGCGTTCGGAAGAAGAGGAGATACTCTCTAAATTTGGAGCATCTTCCAACTATGTATATTCACAGGGTATGGAAAATTATACGTCCTTAACACATGAGGATATCGATGCAATTATTGATCCAATGATTTTACTTGCAAAATCTCTATTTGAAAAGGCTCCAGCAGACTATCTTGCATTTAAAATACTTTTCTCTGTTGCTGAAATCATGCTCGAGGAAGCGCTCATGGATCAAACTATCATGCGTGAAGATTTCATTCCAAGTGATGATATTTGTCAGGCGGCTAGACAGCTTGAATCTACAAACAAAATCTCACTTCAACAATTAGAGGCATTACAGGAGCAACTATTTACAAGACCGACATGGCTTGAAGGCTACTATATAGCCGCAAAAGTACTCTATAAATTGGAGAAACCTGAAGATGCGTTGCAACTAGAGATGCTATTAATACATTTTTTACAAAGGAACAAAGCACTTTTTACACTTGACATCGATGGAAGAACTTTAATAGAAGATAAGATGCTTACCTGGGCAGAGAACAAAATGCTTGAACTGTGTGACAGTGGGGGCAGCAATGTAGAATACCAACGTGCTTATCAAGAGATATTGACTATTAAAAAAGAGGAGAGTATCCCAAATGCACTCAGCCTCTTGGAAAAATATTACCAAGAGGCAGGTGGCGAAGAAGAGCGCTTTAGATGGAGACTTCTTTTTGTTGATTTTGCTTTGGATATTGGTGATAAAAAACTGGCTTTGTCTTTATTGCTTGAACTTGAACGTCTGATTGAATCATACAAAATTGACAAATGGCAGCCTGAATTGGCTATTGCTACATATGAAACACTATTAAAACCTATCATGGCACAAGAGTTGGGTCCCGACGGGAAAGAAAGAATTTATAATAAATTAAGTATACTTGACATACAAAAAGTCATCAACATCTAAAGGAAGAAGAATGAGTAATCAACAATCAGAATCACCAAAAGAGAGAATTAACGTCACATACAAGCCTGCTACAGGAGATGCATCAGAAGAGGTTGAAATTCCATTTAAAACTTTGGTTTTAGGTGAATTCAACCCTGATGAAGAATTTACAACCGTTGAGGATAAAAAACCGATCAGTGTAAATAAATCAAATTTCAATGATGTACTTCAAAAACAAAATATAACATTGAATATTTCTGTGGACAATAAGCTAACCGATGATGAAGAAACTCTTGAAGCATCTATACATTTTACGAGCATGAAAGATTTCTCACCGGAAAATATTGTTGAGCAGGTAGATGAACTCAAAAAACTCCAAGAGTTAAGAGAAGCGCTAATGTCACTCAAGGGACCATTAGGAAACATCCCTGCATTTAGGAAAGCGATTGCAAGTGCAATCGAAAATCCCGATGAAGCAGCAAAATTGCTTGAAGAACTTGGCATTGATGTCAAAGATGATGCATAATCTATGGAGGTGACTATGAGTAACGCAACACAAACCAAACAAGACAATACTACACAAGAAGGCGGGCTGCTTGATAGTATCATTGCAGAAACCAAACTAACTCAAAATGATGAAGGCTATGAAGCAGTCAAAACCGGTGTTGGTGCCCTTATCAAACAATTGTTAAAAACAGGAAGTAAAGAGACTATTAACAAAGATATTGTCAATAGCATGATTACCGAAATTGACAAAAAAATGAGTGCTCAAATGGATGAGATACTTCATAATGAAAAGTTTCAACATCTTGAGGCTAGATGGAGAGGACTCCATACACTTGTTAGTCAAACCGATTTCAAGCAAAATATCTCAATTGAAATACTAAATGTCTCAAAAGAACAACTTATGGAAGATTTTGACGATAACCCTGATACCACTCAAACAGGTCTTTATAAGCATGTATATACGTCAGGGTATGGTCAATTTGGCGGAAAAACAATCGGCGCAATCCTTGCCGACTATGAGTTCTCCCCGGGAAATGCAGACATCAAATTTTTACATAAAGCAGCTGCAATTTCTGCGATGGCTCATGCGCCATTTATCTCATCTGCTGGTCCAAAGTTTTTTGCGTTAGACTCTTTTGAAGACCTTCCTAACTTGAAGGATATGGAAGATCTGCATACAGGTCCGCAGTTTGCAGGCTGGAGAGGATTGAGAGAAAATGAGGATTCAAAATATCTTGGTCTCACACTCCCCCGATTCCTTCTGCGTCCTCCATATGATCCTGAAGACAACCCTATCAAAAAGTTTAACTATCAAGAAGGAATCAACGGTAAGCACGAAAATTATCTTTGGGGCAATACATGTTATGCCTTTGGGACAAGGCTTGTAGAGAGTTTTGCCAAACATAGATGGTGTACCAATATTATCGGTCCAAAAGGTGGCGGAGCTGTCAAAAATCTACCGGTACATACTTTTGAAAGTATGGGTGATATAGAAATGAAAATTCCAACAGAGGTATTAATCTCCGATAGAAGAGAATATGAGCTTTCAGAATTGGGATTTATCCCCCTTACTATGAGAAAAGGCAGTGACAATGCAGCATTCTTTGCAGCAAACTCCGTCCAAATACCTAAAAAATTCCCAAATACACCTGAAGGGCAAGAAGCAGAGCTAAACTACAAGCTCGGTACGCAATTGCCTTATCTATTTGCGGCTACACGTATGGCGCACTATATAAAAGTAATCCAGCGGGAATACATCGGTTCATGGAGAGAGCGGGGAGACTTAGAGTCAGAATTGAATAAATGGATCAGACAATATGTAGCAGACCAGGAAAACCCATCTGCAGAGATCCGAAGCCAAAGACCGTTTAAGGGAGCCAAAATTGAAGTTTCAGATGTGGCAAATGACCCAGGCTGGTATCGTGTCAAGATAGGACTCAGACCTCACTTTAAATATATGGGTGCTGATTTCGAACTCTCTCTAGTTGGGAAACTCGATAAAGAGTAATAGTGAATTCAAGAAATGTTTGAAGGAAGTCTTTTTGAAAAACTAACACGAGAGCTATCCGATATAAAACATAATGAGGAAGAGGCTCTCTACCTGTCTATTGCCAACAATTTGTCAAATATTTTTTCGACAAATGTTGGTAGCGCTGAAGCCTGTATGGATTATGGTAAGCCGGAGCTTAATGATATAAATCTTAGTCTAGAAGAATCCCTAACAAATATAAGTGAAAGCTTTACAGCAAGCATACTAAAATATGAACCCAGACTGCACAATGTTAATGTTCAAGCTACTGCTAATAGCAACAACCTGAGTAAAATCCATATTGCTATTACCGGCTACATGCAAGCAAATCATCAAAATCATAAAGTTGAATATGCAGCATTCATATCTGGTGACGGTATTATAGAGGTGAAAAAATGACCATTAACGACTACTATACACAGGAACTGCAAGCCCTTCGAATACTTGGTGCAGAATTTTCTGAGAAAAATCCGGGACTATCTTCGTTTTTGTCAAGAAAAGGGCAGGATCCTGATGTTGAGCGTCTACTGGAAGGTTTCTCTTTTTTAACGGGTAGATTAAGACAATATATTGACGAGGAACTCCCTGAAGTTTCGCATACGCTCGCGCAGCTTTTATGGCCAAACTATCTGCGTCCCATTCCCTCATACAGTATTCTAAAATATGACCCTTCCTCCATAAGTGAAAAACTTATTGTCCCTAAAGATGAAGAGGTCATGGCTATACACC
>JALWHT010000025.1 GCA_026983515.1 Sulfurovum sp. | reverse complement strand
TTATGTTTGAAACATTCTGTGATTTCCTCTGTAACAAGACCAAGCAGTTCATTACCGTAGAGGTCAATCCTCCGCATGGTGCATCACTTGACGGTATTCTTGCCGACATTAAAAAACACAACCTGCATGAAAAGGTCAGCGGCTTCTCCTGTACCGACAACCCTTTGGCAAAACTCAAAATGAGCGGCGTACTCTCGGCTATCAAACTGCAGCAGACTTTTGGCAAACCTGTTATCGCCACCATGAGTATGCGAGACAAGAACAAACTTTCATTGCAGTCTACCCTGCTTGGTGCCAACGACTTCGACCTGCGCTGCATTCTTGCCCTCACTGGAGACCCAGCGAAATACTCTGACCAGCCGGAGGTCAAAGGGGTGCTTGAACGCGACTCCACGCTACTTTTAAGTATTATCTATCACCTTAACAATGGTGTAGACTACTCCAACAAACCACTCGACCCGGCTCCCAAGCCCATATACCCTTTTGCTGTCAGCAATGCTTACGCCAAAGATATGAAAAAACTGCAAAAGCGCATGCTCAAAAAACTCAACTACGGTGCACGTGCCATCATCACCCAGCCTGTCTATGATGTAGAGAGTGCCAAAGAATTGCTGGCACTCTTTGAAGAAGCCAAGGAGATGAGCATCCGAGAAACTGCGAAAGAAGCGCAGCTGGTTCTTGGTCAGTTCCCCATCGTGCGTGCCAGAACGGCAAACTTCATAGATGACAAGGTACCCGGCATCTCCGTTCCCAAAGCAATCATCGATGAAATGAACCTTGCAGCGATGGACGGAGAAGAAAAAGAACAGGAAGTTGGTTTTTCCCTCTCCAAGGCAATCTTTGACGAGATGATGAGACTACACGGTAAAGTACACCTGATGACACATAACCGCTTTGACCTGTGCAGTAAGTTGATCGGCTGACATTTTTTGTTCAATAGTATCAAGAGTGATTTCTAAGAACTAAAAAGCTATAATGCATAATTAGATTTTCAAAAATAATCATAAAAGAAAAGGAAACTTATGAAAAACATCATGCTTTCTTCTGCTGCATTACTTGTAGTGGGTACACAAATAGTAATAGCAGGTGGGGACATTGCACCCGTTGAACCGGTCGTTCCCGTACCTGTCGTGACCAATAATGACACCAGTGATTTTTACATTGGTCTCGGACTAAGCGATACCCGTGTATTTTCAACAGACTCAAAATGGTTTGGCGTTGCACCCACCATGGATGAAGAACTAAGTTACACCCTCCTTGCAGGATACAATTTTAATGAATATATTGGCATTGAAGGGCGATACAGCAAAAGTTTTACCGAAAGAGACTATGCCGATACAACTGTCTGGAGCATCTTTCTGAAACCACAATACCGATTTTGGGAAACAGACCCTAATAAAGATGGCTACGATGACGGTTACTTTACTGTATACGGTCTTCTTGGATTTGGAAATACAAGAGTAGAAGGTACTGACGGGGACAACTCTAATACATCGGCATGGCCAAGTGCTCTTGGACAGGACATCTTAAATAAAACCGGATTTCAATGGGGACTTGGTGTAAGCTATACACTTGTGGACATTGATGAAGGGGAACGCAAAAATACCTGGTCTGTTTTCATAGATTACACAAGAGATGCTTCCGATGCTTCAATCTCTTCCAAACTTTACCACTATCTTGGTACAACTACAGACAACAATGTTTATGATAAACTCACAGTAGATGCACTTACTGTCGGTCTCATCTATACATTCTAACCAAATGCCTCCCCTCTTCCGGGAGGAGGTAGATTTTTACGCATTTTAAACTTCTTCTATCCTCCTATTCCTATACTGTAGCCGACTAATACTACTGCATAGCGCATCCCTTTGGCAAACGCAACAATAAGCAGAAACTTTGTAAAGTCATACCGCAGTACCCCGGCGATGAATGTCAACGGATCACCAATGATGGGTGCCCAGCTTAAAAGCAGTACCCAGCCGCCCCACTTCTCAAAGCGCCGGTGTGCCTTTTGCATCTTTTTTGAAGAAAGGTGTCCTTTTTTCTCAAGCCACGCTTCCCCTTTCATCCCCAGCCAATAGTTCACGACTGCCCCAAGTGTGTTGCCCACTGTAGCAACAGTCCATAAACATAACACACTATGTCCAAGAGAAAAATCATATAGCAGCAATGCTTCGCTGCCAAGCGGCAACAATGTCGCTGAGAGGAGAGAAACAAAAAAGAGTGTAAGGTAGATCATTCGAAGGGCTGAAAAGCAATCTCACCACCTTTTACGACCGCTATCTGCTTCTGGCAGGCAAGCGAAGGAAGTGAGATATATTTCCCGATTTTACGCGCCTGATGGAAGTGCCCCTCAATGACAAGATCCGCCTCCATGTAGTGTGCCAATATTGCCTCAACACGCTTTTCGAAACCCTCAAAAGCATGACAAATGTGCTTTTGGGAGAGTTTTTTCATACGGTGGTCTATGATAACCTTTTCAAAGGGACGCAGCAGGGTCAGTGTCGTTTTGTTGCGCAGCACTTTGCAGTAGAGGTCATACCCAAAACCTGTCTCGTAGCGGTCACCGTGGGAGATGCCTACCCGTCTGCCATCCATTTCAAAAAAAACAGGCTGTTCGTTGCGGCTGTAGATATGCATATCGGGGAAAATCGGTTTTAGGCAGAAGTCGTGGTTGCCTTCGAAGTAGTGTATCTCCAGAGTTTGTGAGAGTTTCTGTAGCAGTATAATCGCTTCTTTGGAAAAGGTCTGGATGTAGTCGTTATAGCCAAAGAGAAGGTCAAAGTTGTCGCCCATCAAAAAGAGCTGCGGGGTTTGCAACTCGCCACTTTCAAGCTTTTGTAAGAGCCTCAAAAAAACATCACCGTGGTGGGGGTAGTGGGAATCGGCTACGAATAGTGCATCATCAGAAATAGCGGGTAGATTATCGTTATTCATTTCTCATCTTTTCTGCTTTTTCCTGGCGTTACCCTTAATATTCCCAATTATATCCATATCTATTTTACTTATCAAATCTACCACCCAAACGGCTCCCAGTAAATTCTTCCTTGGATATAGTATATATCCAAGCATCCCTTGTCAGGCAGTGTTTTATCGTCTATCGTAAAACAGTATTCCAAACTTTTACAAGGTACTTCTTCTCCTGTCGCAAGATAACGACAAGTACGTTCTTTATCTCTACTTGCTTTTTTATATATCTGTAAAGTATCAACATCGGAATGTGTTACACCATCAAGAAACAAAAAGTTCTTTTTCCATGAAGTTTCACTGTAAATCACTTTTTCAATCACTGTTCTTGTAAATACTCTTCCGCTGTCTGTAATATTGGCAAAAGCTTTCATGTCTCTATCTAAAATATAGTGCATACTCTTTTTGAGATTTTCTAGAACCATTTTATCCATCGAAGTGTCGCTTTTGGATGGTGAGGGCTTCTGCTTAGTTGCTTTCTCTTGCATCGCTTTGGTTGTTCTGAGATCTTTTTTGGATGCCGCTTGTAAAATATGGATCCTCTCTTCATATGTACTTTTAATACAAGAAACATTGCTTCCGCAACGGTTACGTTTTTTAAGCCAATTCCTTTGAGCAATATCTTTATGACGAGCCTTCGAAGCACCATAAATTTCTGCAAGCTTTATATCTAATGCACTCAATGTTGCATCAGTACAAATTGTACGTTCTGTTTTGTTTAATCTTGAAGCGGTACACCATGAAGGTTTCGTATACTTTTTTCCATCTCGTACACATCTTACATAGTAATGAGCTGATTCAATATTCCATCTAATTGTACCACTCCACATATTGGCTCGCCATCGTGCACCAGGAGTACCTACATCTGTAGCTGACCAATAGTAGTCCAAATCAGAAAACCCCTTTTGTCTATAGCACTGTTGATAGTTGGTATTTTTTATATTATTTATTTGTTCAGCTTCACTATTAGCAATTTTTCCATCACAACTTGCAACTACAGCTTTGAGCTCATCTATGCTTGGTAACACTCCACCACTGGCTCGACAGATATTTTGAGCCTGTTGCCAATTTGCTTTACATGTACCAATATCAAGTTTACCTCCTTCTTTCTTGCAAATACTATTTTCAGGTGTAATCCATTTGTCAGTATGGGTATCTTCTTGTATCTGTTCATTATTCGGTTCCTGTACACACATTACAGCTTCAGGGAAATCATCTATTGGATAGCTTTTTCTTATATCACCAGCAGACATGGCTGCATTCATCATATAAACCCTATCTTTTTCCTTTTTTTCTAAAGATAACGACCAGTAGTTTTTAAAATCATGAAAGTTTTTTTCTTTTATACACGATAAAAAAGATTGGTTTCTTATATTATCTTCCCAATCACCCACTTTTCCACCACAACTTGTAATCTCAGCTTTAAGCTCATCTATATTGGGTAATCGTCCATCACTAAGACGACAAATCCTTCTGGCTTTTAGCCAATCAGTGATACATACACCGTCATCGAATTTTCCTCCCTCATTTTCACAAATACTTCCACTTGGTACAATCCATTTTATTTTTTGTGCAGAGTTTTCAATCTTTAATTTTTTGTTTTTACAAGTAGATGTTTGTCCATATCTGTTAAAAAGTTGATAGATTTCATCTATCTTTTTCTTCGCTTCTTTTAACTCATTTGGCACTTTCGTAAATGATCTTTTCTTCCCTTGAATCTCATCAGCAATCTCTTTTTTCTTTTCCTTCAGTACTTCATAAGCGGTAGCGACATAGGAAACTACCCCATTCTCAACACATTCGTTAACTCTTTCCTTACTTTTTAGTAAAATTTTCACACTCTCTACATCGTGTTCGCTAATCGCCTTAATCATTGCAAATGTTGGCGCCCAGTCAAATACCCTCTGGTATTTTGCATAAGCAGGTTTGGCAAAAACGATATACCCATCTGGACTTAACATTCTTTTAGCTCTTTCCTTATTTATTTTTTCCCTCTCGGACAATCTCTCTTTACTTTCTATCTTCAAAAGATATTTTTTGGCTTTATCTTTCTGTTTTTCAGATAAAGAGATTATGATATTGTCACCTTTTTGCATAAGAATCTGGTTGTCATGACCTACAGTAAACTGATATTTTTTTTGAATACCCATAGGTTTGAGTTCGATATGCAGTTGGCGGCTAAAGAGAAAACCGTCTGATATAAAATAAGGCTTTACATCTTTTCCACAACGTATATCAAAGTCAATGATATAATATTTACCGGCACTTTTTATGACCTTCCATGCATCTTCAGCCATACCATAACCATGCGTCTCCATACACCCATCTGTAGATATATAATCTCCTTTTTTTATCAAATTTGCGCCCTGCATCGGCTCCTCGGCACTTACGTTTAGATCCAACAAAAACATACTGACTATTAAGACAATCTTGCATTTAAAAAGTATCTTTTTCACTTCCTTCACCTTCTATAATATATTTATCAGAAATCATCACCCAAAGGGGATAGCCATTGTTTGCATTGGATGATTTTATCATTTTATCCCTATTTCTTTTCACAACATACCGATTCAAATATCTTCTGCGCCGCTTGCTCTGCATAATCCCAGCTTGAAAAAAGCAGCGAACCTTTGATGTAGTAGTCAGTACCGCCATATTTGTACCCACGCAACAGCTCTTCTGCACTTGCAGCATTTTTTGCCAGTCTGGCCAACTGTTCATCGAGTTTGTCACACATATACGCCACCGCTTCCTCTGTAGTTGAGAACTCTGCTACCTTATAGGGATAACTTTCCCCTTTCATAAAGTCGTAGTTATCTTCACACCACACTTCTATTGTCTGATTCATAACTGCCTCATCTTGACTCTGTTTTCACTTACCACTTTCCCGTCTCTGCACAGTAGGTACTGAGCTCTCCAAATCCTCTTCCAAAATACCGATATATCATGCTTCACACTCATCTTCATATAGTCCCTAACTTTGTGCTACCATTTCCAAATCTTCCAAACCAATCCCAAGTGTTAACTCCGTACCGTCCTTTTTGCTGAACATCACGGGAAGTTCGGCAGACATATCGAACATTGAAGCGCCTGAAGGGTACGACCAGCCTATAATGTAGGTCTCCTGTTCTTCAATGGTATCTTTGTATTGCGGAGGTATGCTGCGTACTTTCACCGGATGATACCACAGCCCAGCCTCTTCGAGATCTTTTTGGGATTTCAGAGTGTCAAACAATGCAATATATTCTTTGAGTGGCAGTGTGTAGCGCTTGGTTTGCAGCACTCTTTTCTGATCACTTCTTAGATGCTTGAGTACAAAGGCGGCTTTCTCCTCTTCCTCCATCGTCAGTGTCTCTTCTACAGCATGGGCTACCTCATCCTCCTCAGTCATCCATCGTGGCAGATGTTTACGCACAAACGCTTCATCGAGTATGGCTTCCACATCGAGAAAATCACTTTGTAGCTCTCCCTCTTTGAAAAGTGCCCAGCCTTTGTCACCCTTGACGAAAAAGTAGCCATCTTCATCGTGCACTATTTTCAGATAATGAGGTTCGATGATGACACGCCCCTTCTCGTCAATCACCATATCTTTCCCCTCTTTGCTCACCACGGTATAGCCGAAGTTGAAAGGGGCGTAGTCATCGTATTGGGGAGCAATGATCTCTTTGTCCTGCTTGTCCGTATAGCCCCACAGTTTCGTCTTGGCATCCTGCACGGCATTGTGGTCGTAGCCTCTGGTGACAATGGTAGCGTAGGGTTTGCTTTTGATGATCTTGTGCGTTTCTTGATCGACATAGGCATAACGCAGCAACCCGTCAGCCTCTACGGTCAAAAAACGCTGCTTGTAGTCCAGCGAACCGCACAGGGCATTGTCAGCTATGGTTTTGCCGGTATGCAACTGGACTATCTTGCAGAGGTAGTCCCGGTAGTCGTCACTCTGTGGCGGTGCTTCTCTTTGCACCTCCGCCAGATTCTCTTCCACATGGATGTAGTAGTACCTACACTCCCAATGGCAGACCACATCGGGTTCGTCCAAAAACTTCTTCCGTCTGTCCCGTATGAGACCGTACTGCCCCGCATCGTCTATCACAGCTACAAAATCACTGCTGATAAAGAGTGAAGAGAGGTCAAGTTTGCTCTGTTTTGGCACAAAGACTTTCGTACCGTTCGTTAAAAGAAACTGCGCTTCATGGTGATGGTCAAAATACCACAGCATCTTCAAGAAAACATTGTCCGCAAACCGCTCTATCTCCTCCTTGGCAATAGGTACCAGCCATGACATTCTCTCTACCAGC
>JALWHT010000024.1 GCA_026983515.1 Sulfurovum sp. | reverse complement strand
GTTGCAGCGCCTCTCTCGTCTTCTCCGCTTCATACACCAGTGCCAGCCGAACATATCCTTTGCCTTCTCCCTTGCGTCCGAGGAAAGAGCCGGGAATCACTTTGAGGTTGTAGCGTTCGTAGAGTTTGACGGTAAAGTCGATCTCGTCACCGACTTTTAGCCAGATGTAAAAGGTCGCTTCAGGCGGCTCAACCCCCAGCACCTCTTTGGCAATCTCAAAATTCTTTTTATATTTCTCTCTAAAGCCATCGACATGACTCTGGTTAGCCCATGCTGCGGCAGCCGCATGCTGAAGAGGCAGCGGTGAGGCACACCCTACGTAGGTTCGGTAGGTCATATATTCATGCAGAATGTCGGCATCTCCGGCTATGAAGCCTGAACGCAGCCCCGGTGCTGAGGAGCGTTTGGAGATAGAGTTGATAACAAGCACGTTTTTATAGTCCGGATTTCCCGCTTCGACAGAGGCATTCAGCAGGGAGGGCAGCGGCTCATTCAAATACAGGTCGGCATAACACTCATCATTCATCAGTACAAAGTCATACTTGAGTGCCAGCTTCACCCACGTTTTCATCATATCCATTGACATGGTTGAAGCGGTAGGATTGTTGGGAGAGTTGAGAATGACCAGATTGGCTTCTGCCAATACCGATTCATCGGCTACAGGCTGAAAACCATTCTCTTCATTAAGATCAAGATAGACCACTTCGGCTCTGCTGGCTTTTGCCGCCCCCTCATAAATCTGATAAAAAGGATTTGGGAACACCATCAGCGGTGCTTCGACATCGTGTAGTAGAAACTGCGGAAAGTTAAAAAGCACTTCACGTGTTCCGAACGTAGGAATGAGCTGACCGGGCGACAGTGTCAACCCGAAACGGTGTTCAAGATAGGTCAGCATACCTTCACGTAAAACCGTTTCACCGGCAGTTTTCGGATATTTGTTAAAAAGCGGAAGATTGGCTTCAAGTACATCCAGGATAAACTGCGGCGTATCAAACTGCGGCTCACCGATGGTCAATAAAAGCGGTGCATAATCACTGTTTGGCAGCAGCCCATCAAGTAAATTGTTAAGCTTCTCAAACGGATAGGTTTCGAAATTCATGATACCCCTGTTTTTTGTCAGATTATAGCAAAGATGGGGTTACAACTCATTAAGCATTTGTCCTTTTGCCTTCAGGGAAGCACTAAAGATTTTTCCGAACAGCGTCCCTGCCTGCTTTCTTTGCCAGGTAAAGCGCTTTGTCAGCCCGTTCTACGACACTTCGAAGATCATCTTTCTCACGAATCTCCGTCACACCAATACTGACAGTCACCGATATTTTATTATTTTTGAATGTGTGTTTTTTGATATTCTGGCGTATCCGTTCTGCTGATTTGTACGCTTCGTCTATCGATGCGGCAGGCAGCAATGCCACAAATTCCTCCCCTCCCCACCGACAGACGATATCGACACTACGGAGTGTTTTTGTCAGCACTTCCGATACCTCTACAAGTACCTCATCACCGACGTTGTGTCCCCATGAATCATTGACGGCTTTGAAATGGTCAATGTCCATCACCAGCAGTGAAAGGTGGTTATCCCGTTGTATCATAATGTTATATTCTGCGACAAAGAGTTCAAGAAACTTCATTCGGTTATAAAGTCCAGTCAAAGGGTCAGTCTGGGCTGACTTTTCATACCTTCGGCTCTTTTTCTCCAGTTTTTCATTGATTTGGCGCAGTTCCCTCTGATAGGCTTCTATCATTTTTATCCAACGGCTATATGCCATAGCTATCAACTCTTTTTGGGTAATAATGCCTACGAGATTCCCCTCCTCGTCAACCGCAACGATCCGCTTGAAGTGCTTATCCTGCATAAATGCAAGCGCTTCTTTCAGCGATGCATCATGAGGAAGCGTTATCACCGGCATTGTCATATAATACTTTACCGGCAGACTCAGATCTTTATGCTGTTTGAGCAGATACAGCATATCTTTTGCAGTAATAATACCCAGCGGCTTTCTGTCTTCCACGATCATTGTCGCATCATGGTTATAGGTTTCCATAAAACGAAAGATCTCTTCTGTCGGCATCTCCTTATCAACCCATCGCGTTCGTTTTCGGATCTTCAGCAGATCTGAAATTTTGAAAACTTCCATCATGGTATCGGGATCAATACTTGAAAGAATATCTGTCTGGGAAACAATACCGTAAAGCTCCCCCCTGTTATCCACAATAACAATATGTTCATAATCATGTCGGACAAACTCAAGCGCATCAAAAATATTTTTATCCTTATGCAAGGTGGGAAGCGATGAGAGTGAGATGTCACGCAATGGAAGCTGCTTGTCAATGTAGGTACGGGAAAGACGCAACACATCATAAATACCTAAGCTGTAAAAATGATTTTTGTCGGTCACTACAATATGGCGGTGTTCGGACTGAAACATCAGATCTATTGCTTCACAAAGCGTAGCATCTACACTTATTTTGCTGACCTCTGTCGTTGCAATCTCGTATATTTTAGGGAAATCCATATCCAAATTATACATATAAAATATAAATTGGCATTAAAATCCAAATCTCCGGCTTATTGAAAAAATTATTATAGGTGAAGCAGGTTATTGAAAGCCGATACCCCATAACGGGTTAGAAAAGCACCCCGGTTGACCTGCTTGCGGATTGTATCAAGTGTGTTCCGCGCTTCAGTTTCCGTAGCGTAGGGGCCAACGAGTACTTTATAGTTCACGTCATGTATTACACTGTAGGTAAATCCCATTTCACGTAACGTACGTAAATAAAAACCGGTAGGTTTGTGACCGAACGAACCGGTCTGTATGTAGTAGGCTTCTTTCGCAGTATCTGTGGACACATGTGACGTTGCGGTGTTTGTATTGATCTTTGTACTGGAACCTGATACAGACTTTGGTGCAGATGCATGGCTACTCTTGCCACGGTAGGTCACCATCCATTTGATAATATCGTTTTCCAACGCTGCCGCACGCCAGTTACCCTTGCGAGTATTGACAAGAATGACAACCGTGTAGTATCTGCCGTTTTTGCTCTTGACATACCCGGCAATATTCTTCGTATGTTTAAGGGTTCCGGTTTTCATCCAGGCCCGGTTTCTGACAATGGTACCGCGAAAGCGGCGCTTAATAGTGCCGTCCACTCCGGCAATAGAGAGAATTTTCATCCAACGCATGCCATAACGCGCGTATGCATCATCAAGCACATCTGCCAAAACCCTTGCTGTGATCCTCGACTCCCGTGAAAGCCCGCAACCGTTGTCTATATAAGGAATCACGTGATTTAAAACACCTCGTGCCTTGAGAATGACACGTACCGCACGCCGCCCCTTTTCTATTGTTGCAGGCGCACCGTACATTTTCGCCCCCAACAGTAATAGCAGGTGTCGCGCATAGAGGTTGTTTGATTTCTTCGCCGTAACAGAAACAATGTTCTCCAACGGCTCAGAGTAATGTGTAAAGAGTATGTTTGCACCTTTGGGCAGCTGGCGTAACCGCAGTGTACCGGTTACGGGCACACCCGCATTATCCAGAGCTGCTCGCAGCGCATAATAAAAACTCTTATACGGCTTGGTGAGCACCTGGCAGATATTCCGTTTGCCGCAATGTTTTGAAATTTTCCCTTTGAGCCAAACTTCAGGAACAGCTTTGGAATCGTCTATCTTTACACGCGGCCAGGAGTAACGCCCCCGGCACGGTCTGTTGACACGCTGCAGCTGATTATGCACTACATAGCTGCCGTCGGGTACCTTTTTGGTAACACTGTTCTGGTTGGGAATGACACAGATCGTACTGACCCGTTCATTAAACATCATTGCATCGGGCATTGCATTGTAGGGACTGTAAGGATGGTTGTCAAACCCGGAGGTGTTGCGGCTGCCGACCTTGAAGTAGCTGCGGTCAATGACAATATTGCCATGAATACTTTCAATACCGGCAGCTTTGATGCGGGAAACAATGCCGGGAAGATCCTCGTCACTAAGTGTAGGATCACCGTACCCCTTAACAACAAGGTCACCATACAGTACCCCATATTTAATTTTTCCTGTGGTATAGAACCGGGTGGGCCACCGGTAGTCAAATCCAAGTTTCAGTACGGCCGCATAGATCGTTAATACCTTAATGACAGATGCGGGGGTACGCATTTTATTCTCATGCAGTGCCGCGATAATGGAGCCGTTTTTACCCGCTTCTTTGATGTAAATCGAAATGTCGTTTTGGGGGATATGGGATTTGGCAATGGCATTTTCAATACCTGTCGGCAGTGCCCATACCATGGTACTCAGCAGCAGTACCAGCAATATACTCTTTTTCATCCTTTTTCCTTCCACGCCCAGGACAGACACAACATTGCCTGCTCAAGCACTTTTCTCGATGTGCCGACATTGAGCCGCATGAATCCTCTACCGTTTACACCGAAACTCACACCGTCGTTGAGCCCCAGTTTTGCTTTGTATACGAAGAAGTCTACCAGAGCTTTCTGAGAAAACCCCATGTGAGAACAGTCAAGCCACATCAGGAAAGTTGCTTCACTCTCGACAGGTACAACAGGCAGCTTGTGCGCCTTCAAATACGCTCTGACAAATGCGATGTTGCCGGAAAGATGGACTTTAAGCGCCTCCAGCCATGTATCACCTGCTTCATAGGCTGCCATCAGTGCTTCGATGCCAAAAAGGTTGCCGTTGGTAATACCGGAGCGGTTCTGCTCCAAACGGTAGGCTCTGCGTATGCTATCGTTGGGGATGACAGCAAAAGAGGTATTGAGCCCTGCAACATTGAAAGTTTTGGAAGGAGCATGCAGCACCACACAGTGCTGTGCAGCCTCTTCAAAACTACCTACACTGCGGTGCATCTTTTCGTAAACAATATCGGCATGAATCTCATCGGCAACAATCAGAACATTATGTTTGACACAAAAGGCAATGAGCCGCTCCAGCTCCATATCATTCCAGGCACGTCCGGTCGGATTATGCGGCGAACAGAGTAAAAAGAGTTTCGCCTCTTTGGTCTTTGCTTCAAAATCACCAAAGTCTATCTCATAATGGCCATCTTTGTATAGCAATGCATTCTCAAGTAGCTTACGTTTTCGATATTTTACAGAAGAGATGAAAGGCGGATAGATGGGTGTCTGTACAATAATGCCATCACCCTCTTTACTGAACGCTTCAATGGCAAAGTTCATCGATGGCACCACCCCGTAACAGGGAACGATCCACTCTTTTTCTATCTGCCAGCCATAATGTCTAACATACCACGATACAATTGCTTCATAGTAGCGCTCCGGATAGACGGTATATCCATACACAGGATGGGCAGCACGCTTTTGCAGCGCCTCCTGTACACAGGGCGGTGAAGCAATATCCATATCGGCCACCCATAGCGGCAACAGGTCATCCGTACCGAATTTCAGCACCGCATCGTCATACTTGGTCGTATAGGTTACGCTGCGATCCACTGCTTCAAAGTCAAATGTCATCGTCTCTCCCATACACTCATCTGCGCGATCGTATGCTGATGCTTGCGCGCCGTCTCCTGAATGACAAAAGGCACATCGCGGGTGTCAAGCAGTCTGAAATCGCCGTCCAAAATTTCCGCAAGCCCCTGCAGGGTTGTCACATTCTCTCCATCACGCTTATAGCCGCCGATCCATTTCTCTTTGGGGGTAAATTCCTCCTGCCAGGTGTAAGGGGATGTCAAAACCAGCAAGCCGCCTTGATTGATGCGCGGTGCCGTCGACTCCAAAAATTTGCGTGGATCGTAAAGCCGGTCAATGAGGTTGCCGGCAAAGACAAGATCGAAGCCGGTGAATATCGGTTTAAGATTACACGCATCTGCCTGCCAGAAGTTGACCTTCTTGGAGGCGTGTTCCAGCCCAAACTTGTTAAGCCTTACTTCGTGGAGTGATTCTATCTCCCCCTCTTCAGGCATAGCATAACACAGCATGCCGCTCTCTTTAAGACGCAGTGCCTCCTGAATGAAGCGTGCGGAGAAGTCCACCCCTATCACCTCGTCGAACTCCCGTGCCAGCTCGAAGCTGCTGCGCCCGATGGCACACCCCACATCGAACGCTTTTGCTTTGGGACGCTCACCCATATACTCCAATGCCAGTTTGGCACAGGTCTCGGGGTAGTTGGGTACCCCCAAACGGTTCTCTCCCCAGCCAAAATGGCAGTACTGCGCAATAATCGTATCGGTGGTGTAGGCATTGGTCATTACTCTCTCCTCACTCCTCGTAGTTGCTATAGAAGGCGCAGCGGCTTTGGGGGCGGCAAGGTTCCCGCAGCTGATCCACGAACCCCTTTTAATAAGATTGTGCTTTCCGTCAAAGGTCGGCACGGTAAAATCATCATATATCGGGGGATTCCAAAGCCCTCAAAAGGGTAGATAGGAGTGCGTGTCCATTCCCAGACATTCCCTGTTATAAAATGACTCGTAACGGCAGCAAGATACCTGAAAACAAGCCTTTATCCTCCGGCGTTTGGCTTCCGTGTCACTGCCGGTGAGTGTCTGGGCTTCTATGTAATACGGCATGCTGCCTGTGAACCTCGCGATACGCTAAAAGTCCACTTTCTCTTTCGTACTCTCGATCATCGAAATGACAAGGGTATAGACGTTGGCAATGACCGCACCAATGACCAGTCCTACTGCTAGCGTATGATTTTCCGGATAGAACTTCATCACAAAAAATGCCGGAATAAGGTGCAAGTCGGCAACAAGTGAACCGGCCAGCAGTTCAGCAGAAAGCAGATTACGCACCCCGATCTTAAGAATGGTCGAGACAACATTGACCGAACCGGCGATAAAGAGCGCTACCAGAGCCTCATCGTACAGAAACGCTGCCGATGTCGTCAGCGACATCAACGTAAAAAAGATATAAAAAACCTTACCCCACTGCATACCTACTCCTTTAAGCCAAAATGCGTTTTACTCAAAAGAAGTTGTTCTTTTCAATAAAAAGCTTTTCCCATAGGAAAAGAATACCAAAACTCTTCACTCTTAATTCTTAACTCTTCACTCCTAAAAGCGGGTTACCGCTTTTAGACCGTCCCCTGTTCGTACATGGCACGCATCTTCTCTTTCTCTTTTTCACGCTTCAGCTTTTCAGCTTCTTTTTCGCGGAATTCTTTGACAGAGAAGCCCAGCCACATAAGAATCGGTGAGGCAACAAAAATAGACGAATAGGTACCGACAATAATACCTACCAGCAGTGTAAAGCTGAACCCGCGAATGATCTCTCCGCCAAAAAGGAAGAGGGTCAAGACCACAAAGAAGGTGGTCAGCGAAGTCAGTGTCGTACGTGAAAGGGTCTGGGTCACAGACTCATCAATAATATCGCTGAGTACTACATTTTTGCTGCTTTTGATCCCCTCACGGATACGGTCAAAGACAATGATTGTATCGTTTAGCGAATACCCGAGAATGGTCAACAGGGCGGCAAGCGTATCGAGATTGACCTCGACATTGAAAAGCACCACCGCACCCATGGCAATGGTCACATCGTGAATCAGCGCCATGACCGAAGCGACGGCAAAGCGCCATTCGAATCGGAAAGAGACATAAATAAGAATACCAAGGATCGCCAGCACCAATGCCATCAGACCCTTCTCTCTTAGCTCCGAACCGACTTTTGCACCGACCATATCAACCCTGCGCACTTCGAAGTTGCCCGTACCTTTGAGCAGTTCACGCATCGTGTCACCCATATCTTTGCCCAGCGATTTGGAGCTTGTCTTGGTGCGGATGATCACTTCATTGTCATTACCGAAATAGGTCACTGTTGCATCTTCATAATTTTTGTCTGCAGTGATTGCCTTTCTGATCTTTTCAATAGGCGCTTTTTTCTCATAGTGCACCTGCACCAGCGTACCGCCGGCAAAGTCAAGACCATAGTTGAAGCCCTTTGTAAAGATCAGTGCCAGAGAGATCAATACCAGCGTTACAGAAAGAATGCCGAAACGCTTGGCTTTGCTCATCAACGGAATCGGTTTGTCATACTTGAAAATTTCCATTACTTTTTCCCCTCCGTTTTAATACCGAACCAGAAGCCAAGCCTCTTTTTGTCGATTTTTGGCAGCAGCCACTGGTAGATACCGTGTGTTCCGACAATCGCTGTCAGCATCGAAGCGAGGATACCGATACCCATTGTCAGCGCGAAACCTTTGAGCGGCCCTGTACCGTATGCCCACAGTACCACTGCGGCAATCAGTGTCGTTACGTTGGCATCGAGAATGGCTGTAAAGGCTTTGTCATACCCTTCTTCGATCGATTTGGCCACAGACTTGCCTTCATGCAGCAGTTCCCGTATCCGCTCGTTGATAATGACGTTGGCATCGACTGCCATACCGACGGTAAGAACAATACCCGCCATACCCGGTAGTGTCAGTGTCGCACCAAAGAGTGACATGATCGCCAAAATGAGGAACAGGTTACCTACCAGTGCCACATCGGCAATGACTCCGGCCATACCGTAATAAAGAACCATGAAGAGTACGACCAGAATGAAGCCCAGCGCCAGCGCCAATGAACTTGCTTTGATGTTGTCTGCTCCGAGGCTTGGTCCCACGGAACGTTTTTCCATCACATACACAGGCGCAAGCAGTGCTCCCGAACGCAGTGCAATGGCAAGGTCATGTGCCTCTTCAAGTTTAAAGTTCCCCGAAATCTGTACACGTCCGCCGCCAATACGTTCACGAATGACCGGTGCGGAGTAGACTTTGTTGTCAAGTACAACTGCCATGCGCTTTCCAACCGCTTTGGCAGTAAAGTCACCGAAGATCTTCGCGCCCTGTCCGTTGAGGGTAAAGTTGATCACAGGTTCATTGTTCTTGTCAAATCCGACTTTCGCATCTGTCAGCATGGAACCGTCAAGTACCGGAATGGCACGCAACAGGTATTTGTGCGCCTCATTGTAGACATCCGGCAAAATAACATCTCCGTAACTTCTTGCTTCATTGGGGCTCATTGTACCTACACGTGCCGCACGGTCTTCATCGACCGCCATCAGCTGCAGGTGTGCCGCACGGGCGATCAGTTCACGGATACGCTGTTCATCCGCCTGTGTCTTGATGCCCGGTACCTCGACAAGGATCTTGTCTTCACCCTGTCTTGCAACAGTCGGCTCTGCCAGTCCGAATTCATTCAAACGGTTACGGATCGTATCGACAGCCTGTTTGATGGCATCTTTTTTGGTACGGACAATCTCTTCAGGCGTCATTTTCAGCGTAAATTTCAACCCGTTGTGCGTCAGTACTGTTCCCGGAATCTCTTTGCGCAGCAGTGCCGTCGCTTTGGCAACATCATCTTTGTCGAGCAGTTCGAAAGTAACCACACCTTCGCCGGCAATACGCAGGTCGTCATAAATGATATCGGCATCGTCAAAAAGATACTTTACACTTGCGGCAATCGACTTGGTGCGTGACTCAATGGCCACATCGCTCTTGACACCGAGCAGCATATGCAGTCCGCCCTGAAGATCCAGCCCCAGGGTGATCTTTTTCCCACTCTCGCTCTGTGTCAGTGACGGAATGGAGAAGACCACCCCGAAAATGAGTGCAAAGAGAAAGAGTACCAGTCTGAAATTAAGCGTTTTCATTGCCTGTTTCGACCTTTCTGGCAACAAACGCTCTGTCGAGCTTTACAATCGTCTCATCGTTGAGTTTGATTTTCAGGAAATCCTCTTCAGGCTTGACAATCGTTGCAATAAGCCCGCCGTTGGTAACGATCTTGTCACCTTTTTGAAGTGATTTGAGCATCTCTTCATGCGCTTTACGCTGCTTGTTCTGCGGTCTGATGATAAGAAAATAGAAAATGGCAAAGAGGATCAGTAGCGGTACGAATGATCCCAGTAAACCTGCTTGTTGTTCCATTAGGAATCCTTTATGAATAAAATGAGACAATATTTTAGCAGTAATATATTAACAGGAGCCTTTTTGAAATACCTACCTGCTTTATGCGGCAACCCTGCCAAAAAAGCCGACTTTTTCTGTGGCATCGCCATTGCACTCACCGGGTCGGCATTTCTCTACCTTTCCCATATCGGCATTGTCCTGCCGTGGCTCAACACCCTGCTTGGCCTGCTCTTTTTTTACCTTTTGCTGCCGGCCAATGCACGTACATGGTTCTTTGCCGGCACTTTTCTTTCCCTGTTCTGGTTTTGGTGGATCGCACTCAGTTTTTTTCATTACCATATGGCCTGGGCCATCCCACTCGTACTTCTCTTCATCGCCCTTGTCTACGGCACCCTCTTCTGGCTCATCGCCAAAACCGCTTTCCTCATAGAAGGCAACATCATCCATCATCCATCATCCATTATCCATCTCTCTTTAAAAGCTCTCGGCCTTTTAGGCTTAAGCTACATCCACCCCTTCACCTTCGACTGGTTCAAGTCCGAACTGATGTTTACACAGAGCGATCTGGGGATCCAAAAATGGGAGTTTGCCCTCATACTCATGGCACTTGTTCTGACACATTGGCGTAAAAATCCGCTTTTCCTTTTGCTGATACTGCTTGCCTGGCAATCTCAACCTCATAGTATTGACAAACCCCATACAGACATTATTCTCGTAACGACCCATACCCCTGTGGAAGCCAAGTGGGACAAAACAAAACATCCTGCACAGTTTCAGAAGCTCTTGTCCCGCATTGACAGTGCCATCGATACCAACAAAACGCTTGTGGTACTTCCCGAGTCGGTTTTCCCTGTGTATCTCAACCGAAACCAGAAACTCTTTGATGCACTGCATGAGCGAGCCAAACACATCAATATTGTGACCGGTGCACTCTACTGGGACGGCAAAACTCCCCGAAATGCCACTTACATTTTTACCAAAGACGGCAAAGTACGTGTAGCAAACAAGGTCATTCTTGTCCCCTTTGGCGAAGCCAACCCCCTACCCGACTTTCTCAGCGACTGGGTCAACAAAGTATTTTATGACAATGCGGTGGACTACAAGGCAGATGCCGTTATCTCAGACTACACCGTCGAGGGTAAAACCTACCGTAACGCCATCTGCTTTGAAGCAACCAGCGAACCACTTTATCAAGGAGACCCCAAACAGATGATCGTCCTGAGCAACAATGGTTGGTTCACCCCCTCCATCGAACCGACTCTCCAGCGGATTTTGCTACAATACTATTCCAGAAAGTATGGTACAACCATCTACCATGCCGTCAACATGGCACCCTCATATATCATCCGAAAGGGAAAGGTTTTCTACCGCCCATGAAATTCAAAAAGTTCTTCATCGCCCCTATCCGCGGATACCAGTACATCTCAAAAATGCTGCCGGCCAACTGCCGCTACTATCCGACATGCTCGGAATACGCTGCCTGGCAGTTTGCATTCAATACACCCCATAAAGCACTTGCGGCAAGTACCCTGCGTATTTTACGATGTAACCAGCTTTTCCCCGGGGGCATAGACTACCCGCTGGTAACATTCAACCCGGTAAATAACACAAAATCACTCGATATTAATGGTTTTTGTGGCAAAATCAACATAGACTACTGGCTTGTTCCCAAAGAAGGAAGCCATAATCAATTTTACGTCATAAAGGATTTCGATGCTCTATCCCGACACGATCACTCTGACAAACCCGCTTGATATGCATTTACATCTACGCGACGGCGAAATGCTGCACCATATTGCCCGAGAAAGTGCCAAAAGCTTTTCAGGGGCGATTATTATGCCAAACCTTGTACCGCCGGTTACATCCAAAGAGGAAGTTCAGGCATACCGAAAGCGTATAGTTGAAGCCATCGGAGACGAAACGTTCACCCCCTACATGACACTTTTTTTCAAGCCGACATATGACAAAACATTTCTGGAAAGTGTCAAAAATGATATTGCCGCCATCAAACTGTATCCTGCCGGCATCACCACCAACAGTGAAGGCGGTGTAAGCGGATTCGATATTGAGGAGCTGCGCCCCGCACTCGAAGCGATGGAGGAACTGGATATTCCGCTGTGTATCCATGGAGAAACCAATGGGTTTGTCATGGACAGGGAAGCAGAGTTCGTACCCATCTACGAAAAGCTTGCCGCTGCCTTTCCAAAACTCAAGATCATTATGGAACATATTACCACCAAGGAGAGTGTTGCCGCACTGGAGCGTTTTGAGAACCTCTATGCCACCATTACCGTACATCACCTCTACATTACCCTCGATGATGTCGCCGGAGGTATGCTAAATCCGCATCTTTTCTGCAAACCTATTGCAAAACGTCCCGAAGACAGGGAGGCACTGCTGAAAGCAGCCCTTGAAGCACACCCCAAAGTCATGTTCGGTTCCGACTCCGCACCGCATCCGCGTCATGCCAAAGAGAGCTGCGGCTGTGCAGCAGGTGTTTTCACTGCGCCTGTAGCGCTGCAGCTGCTGGCTCAGCTTTTTGAGCATCATGGTGCACCTCTTGAACATTTACAACAATTCGTTTCCGGCACAGCCCAAAAGATTTACGGTATTACACCGCCGTCAAAAAACGTTATACTTGAAAAAAAACCATACACGGTCAAAGAAACCTACGGAGGTGTCGTGCCGATGTATGCAGGAGAAACCATCGACTTCAGTATCAGGGAGATACAGCATGGATAACAGGCTCAAAGATTTCGAAACCGGCCACGAGAACTTTAAAAAAGT
Organism: Sulfurovum sp.; assembly: GCA_026983515.1. GTDB lineage: Bacteria > Campylobacterota > Campylobacteria > Campylobacterales > Sulfurovaceae > Sulfurovum. The sequence goes on along the minus strand of JALWHT010000024.1, from coordinate 13,421 downwards.
CAAATTCAACAAAAACAAAGATCGTTTTCAGTCACTGGTTCAAAAGGGGCAGCAGCCCAAAGCACTCTTCATCGGATGCAGCGACTCACGCGTGATGCCTGCATTGATCACCGGCAGCAAAGCAGGAGACCTTTTCATTGTCCGAAACATTGGTAATTTCGTCGCTCCCTTTCGTCCTGATGCCGACTATCATGCAACCGCCTCGGCAGTAGAATATGCCGTCAGCGTACTGGACATCTCCGACATCATTGTCTGCGGTCACTCCCACTGCGGTGCCATTGCAGCACTCTACAAAAATATTGAAGCAACACCGGAAAATATTCACACGATCAAGTGGCTCGAGTTGGGGCATGCCGCCAAAAAAGTTGCCCTGCTCTCACATAAAGACAAACCACAAGAAGAGCTGCTGCGATATACCGAGAAAATTTCGGTCATTCACCAGCTTGACAACCTGCTGACCTACCCCGCTGTAAAACGGCGTGTAGACGAGGGGACGCTATTCCTGCACGGCTGGCATTATGACATTGAAACTGGCAATATCGAATATTATGATGATGACGATTATGAGTTTAAGCCGCTTAGTCAAAAGTAATATTGATGTATAATAACAAAAATATTTATTAAATAATTAAAACTTTTATTAGAAGGACATATCATGATCGCCAAAAATGTTGAAGCCCTTGTCGGAAATACGCCGATGGTACAGATCAATTCTCTTTCCGAAGAGACGGGAACCACCATCCTTGGCAAGTGTGAATTTATGAACCCGACTTCTTCAGTCAAAGATCGTATCGCCTACAATATGATCAATGAAGCGATGAAGCGCGGAGAGATCAGCCAAAACACCACCATTATCGAACCTACGAGCGGCAATACAGGTATTGCACTGGCTGCAATCTGTGCAGCGGAAGGGCTAAAACTCATTTTGACAATGCCTGAATCCATGAGTATGGAACGACGGAAGCTGCTTAGCCATCTTGGAGCAGAGTTGGTACTGACACCTGCAGCAGAAGGCATGAACGGTGCCATTGAAAAAGCAGCATCACTGGTTGAAGAGCTTGAAGACGCTGTTGTCCTCCAGCAGTTCAATAATCCCGACAATCCGGAAATCCACAGGACAACCACTGCTGTCGAAATTTTAAACGATACCCAAAACAATGTCGATATGTTTGTTGCCGCTGTCGGTACAGGCGGCACCCTGACAGGTACGGCAGAAGTACTCAAAGAGCACATACCCAGTGTTAAGGTGATTGCGGTTGAGCCTGAGACCTCTGCTGTTTTGGAGGGCAAACCGGCAGGGCCGCATAAAATCCAGGGGATCGGTGCAGGATTCATTCCCGAAATTCTCAATACTGATATTTATGATGAGGTCATGGCTGTCTCCAATGAAGACGCTTTCGGTATGGCAGCAAAAATAGCCAAAGAAGAGGGACTGCTTATCGGCATTTCTGCAGGAGCCAATCTTGAAGCTGCCTACCGGGCTGCAAAGCGTCCGGAGAACAGGGGCAAGACCATCGTCACCATTCTTTGCGATACTGCCGAGCGTTACCTCTCTACCGAGCTCTTCGACAACTGAATTAATGGCTGCTACACTGCTTGAAACCATTCGCATCGAGAAGGGGAGAGCCCAAAACCTTCCCTACCATCAGGCACGTTTCGACAGAAGCCGTAAAGCGCTTTTTAACACGACAACCCCTCTTGCACTGCTAAAGCATATCGATCCGCCTCAAAACGGTCTCTACCGATGCCGCATCCTCTACACGGACACTATCGAATCTGTTGAGTATCTTCCCTACACACCCAAAACCATCAACACACTGAAAGTGGTTCTGAACGATACCCTTGAGTATCACTACAAATATGCTGACCGCACACCGCTGACTACCCTTCTTTCTGCCCATCCCAATGCCGATGAAATCATCATTGAACAAAACGGGCTCCTCACCGATACCACCATTGCCAACATTGCCTTTTACAACGGCAGCATATGGCTCACCCCTGCAACACCCCTGCTTGAAGGTACCATGCGTGCACATCTGCTTGACAAAGGTATGCTTCAGACCGCAGATATTCGAAAGTCAGACCTTCATCGCTACACACACGTAGCTTTAATGAATGCTATGTTAGGATTTAAAATTCTAAAAGAAGTCACTATCATATGACACTTCCCATCCAAACAAAAGGTAGGCTACCATGACCATTAACCTCTTTCAAACCAAAGAGTACAAGGCGCTAATGCAAGAGCACATCAGCAAAACCATTGCTTACCTTTTCAGCAAAAACCAGGAGTTTGCGGTAGCGTGTGAGATAGAATTTATTGACTTCAATCCGCCGTTACCCGAATCGATTCTGGAAAGTTTCAATGATATTGTACTCTTTGTCCTCAGCGGCTATACTTATGAAACAGCTACACTCGAAGAAGATTACTTGATATTTGAAGCTGGGTTTGGGGAGGAGAATTTCGGATCGAAAGTGACAATACCGCTGCTTGCGATCAAACAGGTGATTGTCGGTGAACATCCTATTGTGCTTAACCTGGCAAAGCCGTCACCAAAGCAGGAACGCTCTACACAAAACTCTATGGAAGCCCTGCTGAACAATCCTGAAAATAAACGGTTACTGAAAAAAAAGAAGCGCTAAGCCGTAAGCTTAGCACTGACCCGCAAGAATATAGTCGACAACATTGTCAACGTAGGCATTGTGTTTATTCTCTTTGGTGTACACAATGTAGAACTTGCGCTTCATCGTGTAGCCGCGCAGTCTTGCTTCATACAGCTCCCCTTTTGCAACCTCATCGGCAATGGCATGTTTGGAAATGATGGAAACAACCGGATGTTCTGTGTCTTTTTTCGCCCTTTTGATCGTTTGCAGTACCGCTGTCGTATTGCCGACTTCAGAGAGTACGTTGAAACTTTTACACGAAACGCCAAGCTCTTCAAAAACTTCAGCAACAACACGTCTGGTATGAGAGCCCTCTTCACGGCAGATCCACTGAAATTCGTAAAGTTCTTCGGTCTTGACATTCTTTGGCAGCGGCATACTGCTCACTAGCACCAGTTCATCTTCGAGCCATTCACGGTAGATGAGGTCACCGTCCATTACCGGTGATTCAATAAGTCCTACATCGAGTTTACGTTCTTTCAGCTTCGCAACAATGTTGTCACTTGTATCGATACTGAGGTTAATATCGTTATTGATCGCTCTTCCCATTGTGTTAAGACATTCACCGGGAATAATATAGGTTCCGATGGTAAACGATGCACCGAGTCTGAATGTCATCTCTTTGTTGATGATTTTAAGCACATCTTTTTCCGCTGCATGGATCTCTTTTTCCAGACGCGTAGCGATCTTATAGAGCTCTTCTCCTTCGGCAGTCAGTTTGATACCGTTCTTTTTTCTCTCGATAATCTTGACGCCGAGATACTTTTCAATAAATTTGATCTGCTGTGTTACCGCCGGCTGGGAGATGCCCAACTTGGCAGACGCTTTGGAAAAACTTCTCTCTCTTGCTACAGTTAGAAAGGTTTCCAGTTTGACAAAATCTTTTAACATTATGTTCCCTTTGTAGTACATGTATAGCCATGTTTAATTAACGGCATTATATCTGATTATACTTAATTTTACATAAGGGTTGCTTATTGAATTCAATTCATTTCATTTTTTCTTATGCAGTATAAACCGGGCGCAATTATGCCATATATGGTTTAACCAAGAGTTAGCTATAATCATAATACTATAGGAGCAACAGAACATATGGAAGCAATACTCAACACCCTCAACCCTGCGCAACGCGAAGCTGTCGAACACATTGACGGCGCAATGCTCATTCTTGCAGGTGCGGGAAGCGGAAAAACGAAAACGCTGACCACACGTTTGGCATATCTTATCGGTGAAGTGGGTATCGACCCTGCAAGTACACTGACCCTGACTTTTACCAACAAAGCTGCCGCAGAAATGCGTGAACGTGCACTCAAACTGATGCCAAACCGGGTCTCCTACCCTCCCTTACTGTGTACCTTCCACAAATTCGGTCTGCTTTTTCTAAAATTTCACATTGAAAAACTTGGGAGAAGCAACAACTTCGTAATCATCGACAGCGATGATAAAAAACGTCTGCTCAGAGGCATTGCCAAAGAACTCAAGGTCGATCTGAACCTCTCCTTTATTGCTTCAGAAATTTCCAAGTACAAAAATACACTGCTTACCCCTGAAGTGGTCATTCAGAAAGCGGAGCTGCCTGACTATAAAAAGGTTGCACGCATTTACGAAGCATACCAGTCCAATATTGTCGAAAACAATCTTGTGGACTTTGACGACCTGTTGATGCTGACCTATCAGATACTTGAAAGCAACGACGATCTCAGACGGGAAACAAGCGAACGCTACAAGTACATTATGGTCGACGAGTATCAGGATACCAATGAATTACAGTACCGCCTGCTTGAACTGCTCGCCAGTGAACACGATAACCTCTGTGTGGTGGGTGACGATGACCAGAGTATCTACGGATGGCGCGGTGCAAATATTCGTAATATTCTCGAATTTGCAGACACGTTCAAAAACTGTAAAACCATCAAACTTGAAACCAACTACCGCTCTACCGAACCCATCCTCAAAGCGGCCAACGCACTCATTGAACACAACTCCACACGCCTTGGCAAAACACTTACTTCCCACAAAGGCGAAGGACCGGATGTCAAACTGCTCCATTCGCTTGACGAATCCATGGAAGCCAAAGCGATCGCACACCAGATACACGATCTCATTGACCAGGGTGCCGACCCTGACGAAATTGCTGTGCTTTATCGTATCAACGCCCTTTCACGATCACTGGAAGAAGGCTTCAGCAAAGAGGGACTCAATTTCAAACTCATCGGCGGTATGCGCTTTTATGAGCGTGCCGAGATCAAAGATATCATCTCCTATTTCAGAGTTTTTGCAAACCCGACCGATGACTTTTCCCTATTGCGTATCATCAACAAACCCAAACGCGGCATTGGCAAAGCTTCCATGGAAAAACTGCAAAAGGCAGCCTTTGGTACCCAATTGCCGCTCTTTGTCTACATCAAAGAGAGCCTCGAGGGCAGGCAGCCCCTTGTCATCAGCAAAAAAGTTGCCGGAGCCCTGGCAAAACTCGTCGAAGATATTGAAGTACTCCGAATAGAAATAGAAGAAAACCTTGAAAACTTCATCACCCTGTTTGAAGAACGTATCAAACTCAAAGACCACTATGCCAGTATGGTCGACGGATTCGACCGTATCCTCAACATCGATGAATTTTACGGATACTTCCGTGATGCTGTCAGCAAAAATCCGGATCTCACCCTTGATGAATTCCTCAACGACATTTCACTGCAAAGCGATCAGGATCAAATCGAAGAAAATGCCGTTACGATCATGAGTATTCATGCTGCAAAAGGACTGGAGTTCGAACATCTTTTTGTCATCGGAATGGAAGAGGAGTTCTTCCCTCTGCTTGGCGAGGGGTGTAACATGGAAGAGGAACGCCGCCTTGGGTATGTAGCCATTACCCGTGCCAAAAGTGACCTCACCCTCTGCTATGTTGACAGCCGTTTCTATAAAGGCCGCAGAAAAATGCTTGACAAGAGCCGTTTTCTGGGTGAAGCCGGACTTATTCAGGATGCCTCTCTGAAGATCACCAAACAGGCTGCGTTCAAAAAAGGCGATCTGGTCAAACACAAGATATTCGGTATCGGCCGCGTTCAGGCAGCCAACAAGTCCGGCAAAGAGTACAAACTGCTTATCAACTTCGGCGGGAACAAGAAAGAGATTCTCAGCTCGTTTGTACAGGCAGTTTAGCCGTAGGGTGCGTAAACACGCACCAAATGAATCATAATAGATCCATAACATTATGCCAATTTAACAAAAGGTGCGCCACTTCGCACCCTATACGGGAGAAATATGAACCGTCTTTTCGTCGTCAACAAACCCATTTTTGTCAGTTCTAACCGCTATATGGGCTATGTCAAGCGCAAGTACAACACCAAAAAGGTAGGCTTCTCAGGTACCCTTGACCCCTTTGCCACAGGATGTCTTATTGTTGCTACGGGGCAGTACACCAAGCTCTTTCAATACCTCGACAAAACCCCAAAAACATACCGGGCAACCCTCTGGCTGGGGGCAAACTCTCCGAGTCTTGACATTGAAAATGTCGACAGTATCAAAGCAGTTACGCCTTTTTCTGAAGCAAAAATCCTCTCTGTACTCTCCTCACTTAAAGGAGAGCTTACCTACTATCCGCCCAAGTTCTGTGCCAAAAAAATAGACGGAAAACGTGCCTACGAACTCATGAGAGAAGGCAAGGAGGTAACACTCAAAACCATTACTTCTACCATTTACGACATCAAACTGCTCAACTACAATCACCCCTTCATCCATTTTGAAGCCACGGTGAGCGAAGGTACGTATATCCGGAGTCTTGGTGCACTGATTGCAGATTCATTAAACACAGATGCGACACTCAGCTCCCTGCATCGCGTACGGGAGGGGAAATTTTATTATGAAGACGAAAAGGCGCTCAATCCGTTTGAGCACCTTGCTATTCCAAAAATACAATACACCGGAGATAATGAATATCTCGAACTGGGGAAAAAACTCTCACCCGAATATTTCGAACCCAAAGAGGATGGTATTTATCTTGTAGAGACCAATAATTTTTTCAGCATCATTGAAATGAAAGACGCCACTATCCACTACAAACTCAACCACCTCGAAAAACCCAAGGAATCATAAAGGAACCCCTGTAATGAAAACAAATGCCCATGCCAAAGTCAATATTTTTTTGAAAATCACCGGTCATGAAAACGGCTATCACACCCTCCTCTCACGTTTTATGCAGGTAGAGACACTTTACGATACGATCACATTGATACCCCAACACTGCGACAGTTTCACTATTGAGGGGTGCAACGGAGTACCTACTGCCTCCAATACCATTTACAAAGCCTATGAGGTACTGCGGGACTATACAGGTTCTGCAACACTTAAGACATTTTTCAAAGTACACAAGGTAACAGTGACAAAACGTATCCCCTCTCAAGCAGGACTTGGCGGGGGGAGTTCCGATGCGGCAGCATTCATGAGACTTGTCAACAAAGTATGTGAACTGAAACTCTCTTTGGAAACACTGGCCAAACTTGGGAGCCAGATCGGCGCGGATCTGCCCTTTTTCATTTACAACTATCCTTCGGCAAATGTATCGGGCTTTGGTGAGATTGTTGAACCGTTCGATGAAGTGCCTCTGAAGATGGAACTTTATACACCCGATATCGGTTGCAACACTGCCGTTGTCTATAAAACATTCAAAGAACACTTTCTTAACGATATCACACCCTGCACGTTTATGGGCTGGGAGAAACACAAAAGCGCCGACCTTCTTGAGCTCATCGGCGATCCGGTGATGCTCAACGACCTTTATGCTGCTGCGCGCATCGCATATCCTGAACTTAAAACTGTCGCACCGCAAGACTGGTTCTTCTCAGGCAGCGGCAGTACCTTTTTTAAACCAAAGGCTTAGTGCTCCGCGGCATTCGCCATAATCTGTTTTCGTATCTTTGCCGGACTGATATCACTCTGTTTATCCAGTTCACCGATAAGATCTTTACGAATAAAGACTGTCAGCTTCGCCAGTGCCTCAATCAGGAGGTCCTCATCGGCATCGCTGACATGCTTGTCTTTTGCTACTTTTTGATGAAAAACTTTTAGAAAATTATGATATTCCTCAAGTACGGCAGGTGAAGCGACAATCGCCAGACGGTGGGTATGAAACTGCAGCTGAGTCAGTTCATCCTTGGTAATATCACGGTGCAGTACAATCGATTCAATCCGATCTATCAAATCACGGTAGGTTTCGGTTTTCAGTTCTATAAACTTGATACTCTGCTCTTTCTCCAGTTCAACAGAGGTTTGTTTGTTCAGAAGCATTGCCGTAATAAGAATAGTCGCCAGTGTTCCCAAAATAATGAGAATGATCTCCTGGGTAAAAGGCATCTTGTCGGACATATGGTAGGCAAGTCTTAAAAAGAAATATCCTCCGACAAACAGAATGATGCTCAGCAGCATCAGGACAATATTGTGTTTTACCGATTTATCCATAAAAAACCTTTATTCTTTTCTCTCTTTATGTCATATGATTGTTAGAGGATGTTATGGTATCATACTCTATGTCAAGAGAGGATGAGAAAAGAGGCAAGGAGAACAAAGAAATGGAGTTTGCCGGCTACCTTAAAACATGCCGTGAAGCAATCGGACTGACACAGGAAGCACTTGTATCTGAACTTTACAGCTTCGATACCGAACACTTTGGAGGACTGGAGACTGTTACACTCAGCCGATGGGAACGCGGCAGTACAACACCGCACCTTTCCAGACAGATAAGTATATTAAAGTATTTTCAGCAGCAAACACACATCGCACTCCCCTGCCTTGACCGATACAGCCATGATGAAGTCGAACAGATGATCTGTGAAATGGGTATGCATAACCTGCTTGGCAGAAGCAAAAAGCTGATCCTGGACTTTCCGTCAAAAATGATCGGGGCGGATGAACTGCTTGTAAAACAGCTGAGAGAAAACAGTGCGCTTGACATTGTTGTTGATATTCACATGGCAATAGACAAGGGGTTCCATCACAAGTTCAAAGAGATATCCGCCGAACAGATACGTACATGGGCACTGCACCCCTCCAACACTTTCCTTGTATGTTACTACAAAAAACAGTTTTTTGGACTCCATTTTACACTGAGGCTTAAACCTGAAATATTTGAGAAGATCATATCACGGGAGATGACGGAAAAAGAGCTGACACTGGATGATTTCGCATCTTTTGAAGAAGCGGGCTCAAACTATGTCATCTCCTTCTTCTCCATGAATGACAAGGCTGCCACACTGCTTTTTATCCGCTCATACGCACATCTGATAGCCAATCAGAAAGTGATAGTAGAGATCGGTACTTCTGTGATCATGGAAGATGCTGTCAAACTGCTCAAAAATATGAAACTAACTCTTTACAAAGAGCTTCCCTACGATGAAACACATACTCTCAAGATGTATCGTGAGAAGATTAACGATTTTCTTGCTTCAGAGTATGTTCTGAAGATGATTTTGTCAGAGAAAAACTGCCCTGAAAGATAGCCATTTCCACTTCTCCAAGAGCCTTGTCTATGGCCCTGATCGCCTCAAGGTATGTCGTTTCACAAATCACCTCTCTGCGATACAGACTGTACTGTTCTTCCAACACTGCATGCAGCCTTTGCAGCGTTGCTTCCCATTCATAAACAGGCTCCGACATTTTTTCTTTCATATGCTCCCTTTATCTCTCATGATACCGTTACAGTTGCAGTGTGCATAAAAAAGATATACAAGTTGGGAACAATAGCATATATAGCGAAGGGGAATAAGGGCATTTTGGTAGTTCTTTTTTTATGAAAATGCCTACGTGTCACATAGGCACAGTTTTTCTTGAAGTGTCGGACACAGGCAAACTGCCTGCACCATTTTATTTGACAGAGATGCTTTTAGCTTTGCGTGCTTCTTCTTTCTCAAGGGAAATATAAAGTCTTCCATCTTCATATTTGGCATTGATCTTATCTTTATCGATACCTTCAGGAAGCATAAAACTTCGGGAAATCAAACCAAAGCTGCTCTCCATCAGGTAGTAATCTTCTTTATTGACTTCATTTTTCATTTTTCGTACCGCCTTGACGGTCAGAATGTTGTCTTCCACCTGTAATTCGATGTCCTCTTTCTTGACACCGGGAAGATCGATCTCGATTTCGAAACCGTCACTCCCTTTTTTGGCAAGGTTGGCAAGAGGAAGGTGGCTTGCAACATTGGCAAAGGTCTCTTTGGCAACTTCAAGCCCCTTCTCAACCTTCTCTTCAACAGTGTTTGCAACCTCTTTTGCAGTTTTTACTACATCCATCTTACACCTCCTTCATATCATTGTTATTTAATTTCAATTTTTCGAGGCTTTTTCTCTTCCTCTTTCACTTTTGGAATAACCACTTCAAGTACACCGTCTTTGCTTTCTGCCTGAATATGTTCTACATCTACCTTCTCAGGCAGTGTAAAGCTTCGGCTGAATTTGCCGTAGCGGCTCTCAACTTTATAGTAGTCATCTTCTTTGACTTCATCTTTGTACTTTCTCTCTCCGGAGATCGTCAAAATATTATCTTCTGTTGTAATTTCAATATCTTCTTTTTTAATACCGGGAAGATCTACTTCGATATAATAGGCATCATCACTCTCTCTTGTGTTCACAGAAGGAACAAAAGAGACGATATTGCCCTCCTCTTTGACAGCAGGATCAAACTGATTCATCAAAGAGTGGAGTACCTCAAATCCTTTTCTAATATCCATGTCATTGTAAGGGTTGTATCTTGTCACTAACATTGTTAACTCCTTTTCTCTTTTTCTACTATTATACCTGCAGCAATGCCATTTGGCATGCTACTTTAGTTGCATTATCTGCTTTTTTCAGAAGAAACAATTTTAGACTTGAACTCTTTGAGTTTGGCAGCTAACTCTTCAAAGAGTTTTTCTGCTTTATTCTTACCCTTAATTTCTTTTTCTACTGCTTTGATCTGATCATGCAGCATTTTATACGTTGTTGTACTTTCACTGATATACCCCAGCTTTTCTGCAACATCAAGTGCATCGGAAGCCGCTTCGAGGTATTTCAGGGCTTTTGCTTTGTCCTCTTTGGCGACACGTGACGCAGCCGCGATCAGGTCGGCACTCTCAAGTAGAGGAATAGGCACTACTTCAGTCACTTCGGTAAAGGTACTCAAGGCAATATAGAGCACTTCTTTTGCTTTTTCAAGCTTACCGTCATGTACATACGATGCTGCAAGCTTCAGCGCATCAGGATAGGAAGCAAGCGGCAGGTTTACGACAGTAATATCGATTTCACTTGCCAACGGTGCAATAAGTGCTCTGGCTTCCTGCACTTTACCGTCATCAAGCAGGTCTTTGACCATTTTGACGCTATTTTCCACATCTTTTGCTGTTCCGACAAACTCCTGAACCCTGATGACATTATTGATAGGCAACAGTTTCGGCGCATTTTTAGCCGCCATGATCACTTCAAGTTTTCCAATGGCCTTTTCAAGGTTTTCAGTCGCTGCTTTTTTATCTTTATGTTCAAGTGCGATCACTGCATTTTGCGCAAATTTTAACGATTCAATCGCTTCTTTTACCAATTTTGCCTCATGGCTTCTGGCATCCTCTTTGGCATTACTTATAGCAATTTTGTTTACCTCTTTAACCGTAGCATTTTTCCCTGCCTGTTCTTTTGCAATACCTGCTGTGGTCAGCAGCAGTGATGCGGTAATCGCTGAAAGTAGTACTTTTTTCATGGTTGACTCCTTGTGTCATATATTTGGTATGTGAACGTTTACGTTGGTACAATGATAGGGAGATAAGAGAAACAAACCATGCAACTTTAGTTGCATTGTTTAAAAAAAAGATTAAAAGAGGTTGATTTTTTCCAGAAGTCTGTTCGCATCAAGGATCTGAATATCCTTGTTCTTGGTTGCAATGGTTCCATCGGCTTTAAGTGCTTTGAGGTGCCGCTCGACCACATGCCGTACCGTACCGATAAGTTTGGCGATCTCCGTATTGGAAAGCCCCTGAATAAGTTTGTACTTCAGACGGTTATTGGGATCAAGATTCTGCAGCAGCAGTTTGATGAGACGTTCTGAGGTAGAGTAGAGCGAAAGGTCGGTAGCAAGCTCCTCTACATGCCGCATCTGCTGGGCAAGATAAGGGAAGAACATCCGGTTGAACGACTCGTTGGTACGCAACAGGTGTCGCACCTCCTCAATGGGAAGCTGCAACAGTTCAGAGTCTTCCAGTGCTTCATACATGACATCGTGCGGCTGACCGTCAAGCAGGACGATCGTATCAAACATGTCACCTTCACGATACACAAAGATCGTCTGCTCCTTGCCATTGTCAAAATTGAGCTGATACGTCTTGATCTTTCCGCTAATAACGACGTAGAAGTAACGCATCAGTTCGTCACTGCTAAAGAGGGTCTCTCCCTTCTTCACAGAGAGGCGTTGAGTAAAGCGTGTAATTTCACTCTGCGCATTGGTATCAAGATTGTAAAACGGTACGACAGTATCGGGCAGCACGTCACTCCTTTCGGTTTTCAATATGTTATTCTATCGCATCGATACCAAAACAGTGCTTCACTTCATACAATCTTTCTATATATGCTATAATGCCGAGAAAAAAGGAATGGTGTGGCCATCAATATCGTAGCACAGAACAAAAAAGCCCGACACGATTATGAGATACTTGAAAAGCTTGAAGCCGGTATTGTGCTACAGGGCAGCGAGGTCAAAGCACTGCGTGCGAAACGTGCCAACCTGAGCGATGCCTACTGCCGGTTCATTCAGGGAGAACTTTACCTGATGAATGCACACATTGCGGAACTTGAAACCACCAACCGCCACTTTGCACGTGACAGCCGTACACCACGCAAACTGCTGTTGCATAAAAAAGAGCTTCTCAAACTGCATAACAAAGTGCACAAAGACGGCTTGACCATCGTACCGCTAATGATCTACTTCAACGAGCGCAACATCGCCAAAGTAAGCATTGCCGTGGCCAAAGGGAAAAAGCTGCATGACAAACGTGCCGACCTGAAAGCAAAAACGCTCGACAGAGAAGCCCGCGCAGCCATCAAAAACCGCTCTTACTGAGTTCGCTTCTCTCTCCACGTTTCATAAAAAGAGCGTCTTTTCTGTACGCTCTGCACCTTTCGCACCCCACGTTTCTGAAGCAGCTTTTGGTGCACATTTGGCTGAAAATGTCTTAGTTCCTTTAACTGATAGTAAGCAGAAACCGGTTTATAACCGATAAATCGGTAGATCATCCTTCGTGTCCATGCTACAAGCCAGCGGAAACCTTTCCGTAGGGGAATATGCAGCAGTTTTTCCATAATCCAGTCGAACCATTTTGCCGCCCAGATAAACTGCCGGTAAATCCAACGAATACCGGAAGTTAAAAAAGGAATTTTTTCAAGCCATGCAAGCAGCCAGGAGAATATAACCACTTCAACAATAGGACCCAGCCAGCTTCCCCACAGATAATCGGTAAAAAAATAGACGATGGCACTTCCAGTTTTCAGCGAAAGTGCCAACAGAAAACTCCACATTTTCGCCAAAAAAATCTTAAGTGCCAGCATCACTCCCATAAATTTGCTGACATACCCAAGTGAACCAAGAAAGGCAAATGCAGCAATAAGCTTCTTGCTCAGCGGAAATCGCATAAAGTTTTTTTTGATATGTTCCAGTAACAGTTTGACATCTTTGGCAACATGGTCGAGAAAGTGTACTTTGAGATGATGGGTAAAAACCTTTTCGATCAGGTAGCGCTTGCTCAGCCCGGTTG
>JALWHT010000023.1 GCA_026983515.1 Sulfurovum sp. | reverse complement strand
CTGATCGACCTGCTTGAAGCGCATGGTGCCAGCTATGACGGCTGGGAGACAAGCATCGTCAAGTCATAACCCCGCTGGGGTCATTGGCACGGTCAATGATCTCCTGCAATGATACTTTAGATGAAGTCGGGCTGGCTTCGATTCCTTTTTTCTTTAGATACTGCAACACCACCGAAATATACCCGTCAAAGGCATCTTCAATCGTCTTGCTTAACGCAATTTCAAATGTTACATGGTGCGGCACAATGCCTATGAGCATCGTCTCCGGCACTTCATAGCCTTGCAGTTCAAGCATATCAAGTGTCTGTATCACCCCGATCTCATGGGCACCACCACTGTTCAGCCCATAACCTGAAAGTTCCTGTGCCGGTATCGCATAGATCGCTGCAGGGGTATCATCCAGTTCAATGGAGTCAAGGATCAAGATAGAATCACCTTCAAGAAAATAGTTAAAAAGATTAATACCCTGCACACCACCATTTACAATATTTACGGCAGATTTAAAGGTAAAGTTTTGCGACAGATAGCTCGCCGCATAGACACCAAGCCCGTCATCTTTTTGCAGTATGTTTCCAATGCCCAATATGGTCATGTTTATCCTATTCTTATATCATAAGGTGGTGGCGTTACGTATTTTAAGAAATAATTAGTATTGAAGATTTTGAATTGGTTGCGGGAGGAGGATTTGAACCTCCGACCTTCGGGTTATGAGCCCGACGAGCTACCGAACTGCTCTATCCCGCGACAGAAGAAAGTATTTTGAACCGGAGTTCAAAATGGATGGGGTAGAGGGACTCGAACCCCCGAATGACTGGACCAAAACCAGTTGCCTTACCACTTGGCTATACCCCATTCGTCTGTAAGCTCTATGGCTTATGTGGACGGCATTATAGCACCAAATGAGTTGCATGTCAAGGGGTTTTTGGAAAAAAATTTAAAATTTTGAAAGAAGCTGTTTTTTGGTTATGATTTTCAGATGAAAAAATATGTAAAAAGAGCACAACCTGTTGAGAGGATCATTGATATACTCAGGCGTTTGTATGCCTTTGAACGTCTGCATGTCAATCGTATGGCAGAAGAGTATGGTGTGGACAGACGTACCATACGTAGAGACTTAAAAAAGATCACTGATGTGGGCATACCGCTGCTGTCTAAAAGAGGGGAGTACCGCATAGACACGTCGCAGCTTAGCCGCATGAGCCGTCTGCCATCGGCACTGCTGCATGCGTTTGCCTCCAATGCAGGGCTGAGCATCGAGTGTCTTGGCAGCGGCAGCGGGGAGGGGATACCGCTGATCTCATTTGCCATTGCCTACAGCGGCATAGACAGGCAGATCGCCGAGGCGATCATAGAGAGCATAGAAAAGGGGTGCAAGTGCCGCTTTGTCTACACCAACAACCGCAACATCACTACGACAAAAACGGTCTCTCCTGTCAAACTCTACACCGCCAAAGGCAAATGGTATCTGCTGGCAAAAGAGGATACCACTGCACAGGTACGCCCCTTTGACTTTTTGAAGATCAGAGACTTTACCATCCTTCCCAACACACCTCAGGACTTGACCCCAAAGGAGATAGAAAAAGCCAACCGCCGCGCCTCTATCTGGAGCAGCGATGACGACGAGCCCTTTGAGGTGCGCCTCTACGCTTCTGCCTACGCCACCCGCTACCTCAAAGAGGTACCCCTCCACCCCTCCCAACAACTTGACATGCCTCATGGTGATGGAACTACAGAGTTTGTCTATAGTATTACTCATCCTATGGAGTTGCTACCGGAGGTGAAGAATTGGATACCGCATGTTCATATTGTTGAGCCGCAATCCCTGCGCGATAAACTAAGGAGGGATTTGGAGGTGTTTTTGAAGGAGATGAGCAAAATGGACATATAAGTGTCCTTTTGTTTTGGTATAATGACGATAATATAAAATTGGAGTAGAAAGATGATCAATAATTTTACACATCAGTATCCGTTGCAAAAGACGCTGAGATTTGAGCTGAAACCTGTTGGAAAGACACTAGAGAATATCGAAGCCAATGGCCTTATCCAAGAAGATGAGCAAAGGGCAGAGGACTATAAGCGTCTCAAGGAGATCATCGATCTATACCACAAGGATTTTATCTCTGAAGCATTGAGTAGTGTTGCGCTTGAAGGGATAGAGGAGTATGAGCGCCTCTTTTTTGATGCTAACCGTGATGAAAAACCCTTTGAAAAACTTCAAGAGACAATGCGTAAGCAGATACGCAAAGCTTTTGAAAAACATCCAAATTGGAAATACCTCTTCAAAAAGGAGCTCATCACCAAAGTGCTGCCTGATTGGCAGCATCAGGAGATTACAGAAAGTGACAGAGAGATCATCGATAAGTTCAAAAAATTTACAACCTACCTGACAGGTTTTCATGAAAATAGAAAAAATATCTACAGTGATGAAGCCAAACACACGGCTATTGCCTATAGAGTCGTGCATGAAAATTTGCCGGTATATCTACAAAACAAGCGATTGTTTGAGCAGATAAAAGAGCGTTATCCTGATATCATCAAAAGTGCAAAAGAAGAACTTGACGGACAGGATAAGCTATTGGGCGCAACGGTCGAGGAGGTTTTTCAGCTCGAGTATTATCCATATTTGATGAATCAAATTCATATCGATATTTATAATACTGTTTTGGGCGGTTTTGCATTGGATGATGGCACCAAAATGCAAGGCATCAATGAAAAGATCAACCTCTATAGGCAGAAGATCGATCTCACAAAGCGCGATCTACCAAATATGAAGCCTCTTTATAAGCAAATACTTAGTGACAAAGAGGCACTCTCTTGGCTTCCTGAATCATTTGAAACCACACAGGATTTGTATGAGGCGTTGGCATCATATTATGATACATATATTTTGCACTTTGTATGTTGCGATGGTGAAGTGAATTTGTTGGAGAAGTTTGGTGAGTTGTTTGAGCAATCAGAAGAATATGATCTCAATCGGGTATACATCAAAAATGACAGATCGCTTACAGATATTTCTCAGGCTATTTTTGGTGATTTTGCAACGATAAAAAATGCTTTATGGCAACATTTTTTAAAAGAAAATCCTCGTATTGCCAATGCAACAGATATTGATGAGAAAAAAGAGAAATTTTTTGATAAAAAGAAAAGCTATTTTTCTATTAAACAGATAGAAGATGCGCTTAAAGAGTATGGCTTTGAAGTAGATATTTTTGAATACTTTAACAAATTTGGTACCTACAAGAATAGCGAAAAAAAAGATTTAAGAGAAGAGATTAAAGGTGCCTACAAAGAGTGGATCAGCGATAGAGAAAACAAAGAAAAGATCAAAGCACTCTTGCAATCTCTACTAAATCTCCAACACTTTCTAAAACCGCTATATGTCAAAGATGAGATAGAGAAAGATATTGCATTTTATGCCTATTTTGATATTTATTATGAAGCCTTGAGCTTGATAACCCCTCTATTTAATAAGGCGAGAAACTTTTTGACAAAAAAGCCGTACTCTACAGAGAAGTTTAAATTAAATTTTCAAAACAGTACTCTACTTGATGGATGGGACGTCAATAAGGAGATAGATAACTCTGCTCTTCTTTTCGAGCGAGACGGACTCTATTATCTTGGGATAATGGACAAAAAACACAATCGTATTTTTCAAGATATTGAAGAAGATACCGTATCGGAAAAAGTGTATTGCAAGATCGAATATAAGCTTTTGCCGGGGGCAAACAAAATGTTGCCAAAAGTATTTTTCTCAAAAAGCAGGATTGATGAATTTGCTCCCTCTCCACACATAGTGCAAAAATACAAGGAAGGAACACACAAAAAAGGTGAAAAATTTAATCTTAACGATTGCCACAATCTGATTGACTTTTTTAAATCGTCTATTGGCAAACATCCCGACTGGAAACAATTTGATTTTAAATTTTCACCTACAGATACCTATAAAGATTTAAGTGACTTCTACAAAGAGGTTGAGCACCAAGGGTATAAAATCTCGTTTAAAAATATCAGTACTGACACTATAAATAAGATGGTTGATGAAGGAAAACTCTACCTTTTCCAAATCTACAATAAAGATTTTTCACCTTACAGCAAAGGAACACCCAACCTTCACACAATCTATTGGAGAATGGTCTTTAATGAGCATAATCTTCGTGATGTAATCTACAAACTCAATGGGCAAGCAGAAGTCTTTTATCGGAAACGATCCATTGAGTATAGTAAGAAGATTTGGAGAGAAGGGCATCATGCCAAAGAATTAGCAGAAAAATTTGACTACCCGATCATAAAAGATCGTAGATTTGCTTTGGATAAGTTTCAGTTTCATGTTCCTGTTACGCTCAATTTTAAAGCTCAAAAAACGGGTAGCAAAGAGCATAATCTTTCTGTAAGAGAAGAGATCAAGGGTGATGGCAGTGATATAAAAATTATCGGTATCGATAGAGGTGAAAGACATCTGCTTTACCTATCGCTCATTGATAACAATGGAAGCATTGTAGAGCAATATTCGCTCAATACAATCGTGAATAGTTATAACGGCAAAGAACATAAGGTTGATTACCATCAGAAGCTGGACAAAAAAGAGGAGGAGAGGCGACAGGCGCGACTCAATTGGGAGAGCATCGAAAAAATCAAAGAGCTCAAAGAGGGGTATATGAGTCATGTAATCCATAAAATCGCCACTTTGATTGTAGAGCATAATGCGATTGTTGTGCTTGAAGATCTCAATTTTGGTTTCAAGCGTGGTAGATTCAAGGTAGAAAAACAGGTCTATCAGAAGTTTGAAAAGATGCTCATCGACAAACTCAACTATCTGGTAGATAAGAAAAAAGCACCCCACGAGATCGGTGGTGCGCTCAAAGCGTTGCAATTGACCAACAAGTTTGAGAGTTTTGAAAAAATGGGAAAACAGAATGGTATTTTGTTTTATGTTCCCGCCTGGAACACATCCAAGATCGATCCGACGACCGGCTTTGTAAATCTGTTTGATACGCGTTATTATAGTCGTGAAAAGTCACGAGAATTTTTTGATCGGTTTAAGGAGATAGAATACAATGCAAAAGAAGATTATTTTGAATTTAGTTTTGATTACAATCGCTTTCATCGTAAGGCAGAGGGAACGAGAACGGAGTGGACATTGTGCAGTTATGGTGATCGTATAAGGAGTTTTAGAAATCCCGAAAAAAGCCACCAGTGGGATGATGAATTGATTGATTTGACTGAGGAGTTCAAAATACTCTTTAATGGTCAAACCCAAAATCTCAAAGCCTACATTTTGCTTCAGGATGACGCTGAGTTTTTTAAGACATTGCATCGCTTGTTTAAACTGATGCTTCAGATGCGCAATTCCAGTGCCAAGATGGGTGAAGACTATCTCATCTCACCGGTTAGAAACAGTGATGGATATTTTTATGATAGTCGAAAAAGTGACGGTTCCCTGCCTTTGGATGCCGATGCGAATGGTGCGTACAATATCGCCAGAAAAGGGTTGATGCTTGTGCGAAAAATCGCGCAAGCAGACGATGTGTGCAAAGTGGATTTGAAAATTACCAACAAAGAGTGGATGCGGTTTGCCCAGGGTGTAGAGAGGTGATACATGGAATCGTATATTCCCATCTCGTTTTTGAATGATTTTATCTTTTGTCCCCGATCGATCTATTTTCATCAGCTTTATGGTGGGGTCGATACGCGACTCTATCAGAGCACCGATCAGGTGGCAGGAACTATCGCCCACCAAAGCCTCGATGAAAAGCGGTATTCGACTTCAAAAAGTATCCTTCAAACGATCGAAGTCTACTCGAGCCGGTTTCATATCGGTGGCAAGATCGATATGTTTGATCGTGCCAAGAAGCTCCTTGTGGAGCGAAAGAAAAAGATCAAATGGATTTATGACGGGTATGTTTATCAGCTCTATGCACAGTACTACTGCCTTGTCGATATGGGATACGATGTGCGACAATTGAGGCTGTATAGCATGGATGACAACAAGAGCTACCCGATACCTCTACCACTCGAGAGTGAAAAGTACTACAATGGATTTATGCAGCTTTTGTACAAAATAAGGCATTTTCGTATCGATACGCCTTTTGTGCCCAATCCAAACAAGTGTCATCGATGCATTTATAACAATTTGTGTGATGCCGCATGTTGAGTCTGCCGGATTTTAAACAGAAACAGATTGCCATAGCACTGGTAAGTCGCGGAGAGAAGATCAGCTTCAGGAATGACAACCTGCTCATTAAAGATGCTGAAGGAAAGGTGCGTCACCAGTCAAGTTGTCATCGACTTTTTGCCCTGTTCGTTGTAGGGCAAGCAAGTTTGACATCGGGCATACTGCTCAAGGCGAAGCGTTTTGGATTTAGCATCGTGATGCTTTCGCATGGTCTTAAACCATACGGAAGTTGGATGAGCGGTGCAGAGGGCAATGTCCTGCTTCGTCAGAAGCAGTACGCGTATGATGAAACCCTTATTGCACAGCATATCGTCAAAAATAAAATCGCTCAACAAATCGAATATCTAACCAAACGCCGAAACAAATCGGATGCGTTGCACAAGACGATCGATAAGCTCAAGACTTATCGAGACAAAATCATTTTTGATAAAGCGATGGGATTGGATACACTTCTTGGGATCGAAGGAAGTGCGTCGAGAATCTACTTCAAACATATGTTTGATGTGGTTGAGTGGCAGGGACGTAGACCACGCGCCAAACTCGATATCGTCAACCTACTCCTCGATATTGGATATATGCAACTTTTTCATCTGTTAGATGCGATGCTAAGTCTTTATGGATTTGATCCTTACAAGGGGGTATATCATCAAGCATTTTATCAGCGTAAATCTTTGGTAAGTGACTTGGTAGAACCGTTTCGCCCGATGGTGGATTATCAGATACGAAAGATGTACACTCTTGGGCAGATCGATACAAAGGATTTTGTGCGTGTGGACAGGTCGTACCGCCTATTTAAGCAGCAGGCACAACACTATACGACATTGATGCTCAAAGGACTTATGGAAAATAAGGTTTTACTGTTTGAATATGTACGGCAGTATTATCGCGCATTTATCCGTGAGAAACCTGCGGAGATGTTTCCTCGTATCGAAAAAGGGGAAGTGATATGGTAATCGTGGCATATGACATCAGTGAAGATAGTACCCGCACACGATTTGCTAAATTTCTCTCAAAATATGGACACCGCATTCAGTACTCTATGTTTGAGATCAAAAATTCTCAGCGGATTTTGGATATTGTTACATTGGAGATACGCAAAGGATTTGAGAAATATTTTGAAGAGACTGATAGCATAGTGGTTCTGAAGCTTTCAAAACAATGTAAAGTAGAAAAATATGGCTATGCAAAACATGATGATGAAGAGGTAATCGTGATATGATGCAAACCTTGGTCTTAATGGATTTTTTCAGTCCAAAACAGTCTGAGAGTACTTATTTTAGGAAAAATCTGTTACAATTTGGTACAAAAATGGTCTCAGAAGCTATGATAGCTGTCGAATTGACCATATAAATTTCTACTGTTGTAGAT
>JALWHT010000022.1 GCA_026983515.1 Sulfurovum sp. | reverse complement strand
GTGTCAGGGTACTTTGGAAGAGATGTATCTGAGGCAACACGGTACCAAGAACTTTTCCCCTGTATAGTTTCATCTTCTCTTTGTAGGCTCTGTAGTCATGGATCTGCCTGATACGGCAGAGGGTGATATGCGGCTTGAAACGGTAAAGGTTAAAGCCCGCTGTTTTGAACGCTCTGGCTTTGTTATAGAGCAGTTTTGACTCCGCCTTTGCAAAAAAGACCCGCGGCGGTCTGCCAAAATAGCCAAGCTCTGCAACAGGTACTTCTGTCTCCAACGGTGTGATGGTGCTAAGTTGCGATTTGATCGCTTCTGCATCCTCACACTCCCCCAGAAAGACCCACGTCAGATGCAGATTCTCCTCTTCCACCCATTTACCCTCTAAGATGCCTTTGAAGTCCTGTTTTATAGCTTGATAGTCGTTGAGGATGACGGGGGATGCGATGAAGAGACGCATAGTAGAGCCTTTTAATGATTTTATCTTCTTATGTCTATTTATCATACAATATATTGACTTTTTTTGAGACTATTACGATAGAATATATAAAAATTATTGGATAAAAGACGTGAAGATTATACATTTTTCCGATACCCATCTCGGTTTCAGCGACCTTGATGTCACCAACGAGAAGGGGATCAATCAGCGTGAGGCCGACTTTTACAAAGCTTTTGCCGATGTCATCGACGCGATCATTGAAAGCAAGCCCGATTACGTCATCCATACGGGCGATCTCTTCCACCGTGCCAGCCCAAGCAACCGCGCCATCACCTTCACCCTGACGCAGTTGAAGCGTCTTGAAACAGCCAAAATCCCTTTTGTCATCATTGCCGGAAACCACTCCACTCCGCGCACTTCCAGTTCTTCTCCCATTCTGGAAGCCCTCCAGACACTCGATAATGTCCATGCCGTTTTCCGCCAGCGCTATGAACCGGTCGTCTTCGATGATATTGTCTTTCACGCCTTGCCCCACATCAACGACGAGCGCATCATCCCGGATGAATTGGACAAGATCGAAGCCGCCGTCGATCCGGCCAAAAAGAATATTCTGATGATGCACTGCTCGGTGGGGGCGCACTATCTGATGCACGAGTTCGGGGAGTGGGTCTATCCCAAAGAGCGCGAAGCACTTTTTGCAAAGATGGACTATGTGGCTCTGGGACACTGGCACGGTTTCGGTGCCGTGGGAAAATACCCCAACGTCTACTACGCCGGCTCCACGGAGCGCACCAGCAGCGCGGACAAACGAGATGACAAGGGGTATGTGCTTTTGGAGTTGGGCGATGCTGTTACTGTAACGCATCATACCATTCCTTTGCGTAAGTCACTTAGTTTTAGTATCGACGCAGAGAAGTATGAAGAAGAACTTGCCGCACTTGATCTTTCAGAGATACAAAATGCCTTGGTAGAGGTCAGACTTTACAACTTAACTGCATCGAGTTCCATAGACATCACCAACAAAGCCATCAACGCACTCTTTGAAGAAGCACTGCATGTTAAGGTCAAACGGGAGTTTAAAGCAGTTGAAGGTGAGCAGATAGAAGGGAACATAGAGTCCATTTCTCTGGAGGCGTACTTCATCTCACACATCAAGGAGTCTGTTACCGACGAGACAGAGCAGAAGCGCCTGAGTG
>JALWHT010000021.1 GCA_026983515.1 Sulfurovum sp. | reverse complement strand
AAATATCGAACTGCACCATGATTGTGATATTTTGCAGACAATTAAATGCTATAATCCTATCAGTTTGTAGGCAGTAATATAGTCCTGCAAAAAGAGAATTAAAAGGTATTGACATTGCATAAACCAACATTACTATATGCAGAAGATGACCAGGAAAGCCGAGAAAACTATACCTATATTCTGCATACTGATTTTGAGACAGTCTATCAGGCGGCAGACGGCAAAGAGGCATTACGCCTTTACCATGAGCATTCTCCCGACATTGTCTTGCTTGATGTCAATATGCCGTTACTTGACGGACTCGAAGTGGCCGAAGCGATACGAAAAGAGAATCAAACAATTCCCATTGTTATGATCACAGGCCATTCAGACAGAGACAGACTGCTCAAAGCCGTCAATCTGAAACTTTCTGCCTACCTTCTCAAACCGGTTGACATTATACACCTGCTTCAGACCCTGAAGAGCCTGGTAGCATCACATACATCATACAGGAGTAAGCGCCTGATACTTCGGGGAGGTCTCTATTACGACAATGAAAAAATGGCTCTGTTTGACGCACAGGACAAAGAAGTCAACCTGACAAAGAAAGAGCGCATGCTTGTCAAAACACTGTGTGAAAAACACGGAGAGTTCTGTCATCATGACGAAATCATCTATCGGGTTTGGAGTGACGAAATACCGGATTACCGTCATAACAAGAAGTTGACACAACTCGTCTACAGGCTCAATAAAAAAATTGCGGAAACGGTTTCTCCCGGATTGCCCCTCATTGAAAACGGATACAGTCTCGGTTACCGCATAGCGCTCCCCTAACTTTTAGGGCAAGAAGCCAGTCATTATGAAACTCTTAATATTTGTTTCGGTACACTCTTTTTCATGCAAATAGGAACAGATATTATCGTTATTGAACGTATAGAAAAACTGCTAAAACGCTACGGTATCAAATTTAAACAACGCTTTCTCTCTTCCAAAGAGATTGCTGTTGCACGAAGAGTGGAGTCCATTGCAGGCTTCTGGGCGGCCAAAGAGGCCATTTCAAAAGCTCTGGGATGCGGCATCGGTGCACAGCTGAGTTTTCACGACATTGTCATAGCCAAAGACCACCGCGGACGTCCCTACTTCAAGCTGACAAAAGAGGCGCAAAAAGTTCACCAAATCAAAAACTCCTCACTTTCTATCAGCCATGACGGAGGATTTGCCATTGCTGTGGTTGTCATAGAACAATAATTTGTGTACAATACTTTCATGCTACTTTCCAAAAAAGGAATTTTCATGAAATATTTGCTTCTTCTTCCCCTTGCTTCACTGCTTCTGACAAGTTGTATGGAACCGCAACCCATCATATACAGACCCGTCCCTGTTGTCACCCCCAAACCTAAGCCAAAACCGGTCGTTACTCCAGAAAGACCAAAGCAGATTCACGAACTTAAAGAAGTAGAAGATGATAATTTTGATCCGGCGTATATGTATCCGGAGACAGGTTCACATCAAACTGTCAAAAAACCGGAACCGGTTACTGTAGCAGCAACCCATATGAGCCGGGCAGAATGCATTGCAATGATCGGTCAGGAGAAGTTCGACAAATATACCCAGATGCTCGGCAGCGAAGAGGGAGCCATTAAACGCTGTACACTGCTCAAATC
>JALWHT010000020.1 GCA_026983515.1 Sulfurovum sp. | reverse complement strand
CCGGGATCTTCTCTTCTGCTATCTCGATGCAGACTTCACTTGTCTTTGCCCATTCGTTCAGTACTGCTGCCACGCCCCCTCGGGTTGCATCACGCATGGCTACAATCTTTACCCCCGCATCGATGAGAGCTTTGACTTGCGGATAGAGTGAGGCACAGTCGGTCTCCAGAGTGCTTTCGAGGGTGATGCCCTCTCTTGCGGCAAAGATCGCTGCCCCGTGTCTGCCGATGTCACGGCTGACGATCACACGCATACCCTCTTTAAGATTGTGTGCGGAGATACCCGGCTGCATGATCTCTCCTATACCCGTCGTATTGATAAAGAGTTTATCCACACTGCCTTTGGGGACGACTTTGGTATCACCGCTGACGATCATAGCATTGTTGATCTCCATCTCCTTTTTCATGGAACGGACGATCTTTTCAAGTTCGCGTGTGGCAAACCCCTCTTCGATGATCACCGAACAGGTCAAATACTTTGGCTTTGCGCCCATCATGGCGATGTCATTACAGGTGCCGCATACCGCCAATTTACCGATGTCGCCTCCTGGGAAGAAAAGTGGCGAAACAGTAAAAGAGTCTGTCGTCATCACGATGCTGTCATGCGGTACACCCAGCACTGCCGCATCCTCACTTTTGGATAGAATATCGTTCTTGAAGTGTTTGTAGAAGATACCGCTGATGAGTTCGTTGTTCTCTTCACCGCCGTTACCGTGGGCTATGGTGATTGTTTTGTTCATTTTCTCTCCGTAGGGTGTTGTCCCATGACAACACCATTGTATTTTTAATTTGTCTTATTGGTGTTGTAAGGGTACAACACCCTACATTTATGAAAGTATATTTCCATACTTGTAATACGCCGCGCATGCCCCTTCACTGCTCACCATACAAGAGCCAACAGGTGTTGTCGGCTTACAGGCTGTGCCAAAGATGGTACACTCAGGCGGTTTTGCCATACCTCTGAGGATATCACCACAGATACAGAGCTTGTGATCCTCTATCTCTGCCAGAGGCAGCACCTCTTTGTAAAGCACTTCAGCATCGTACTTGGCATAGGCATCTTTAAGCCTCAATCCACTCTCTGGCACATTGCCAAGCCCACGCCATCTGAAGAGATCAACTTTGTCAAAATAGCTATTGATAAGCTTTTGGGCATTGAGGTTGCCCTCATAGCTGACTACCCTTTTGTACTGCACTTCAAGTGCACAGCGGTTTTCTACAAACTGCTTGACGATCATACTGATGCCTTCCATCACATCTACCGGCTCAAAACCGCTGACGACCACCGGACGGCCATACTCCTTGGGGAACTTCTCATAAATCTTGCTGCCGGCGATCACACTCACATGACTCGGACCCAAAAAAGCATCGATCTGGTTGTTGTAACTATCTACATGCTCATCTCTGCTGTCGATGAGCTCTACCATCACTTCGGGTACGGTAACATGGTTGATATGAAAGAGGATATTATCGACCCCCATTTTAATCACCTGATCGAGCAGCACAGCCGTCATCGGTGTCGTAGTCTCAAAACCGATTGCAAAGAAGATCACCTTTTTGTCCGGATTTTCCTTAGCGATCTTCAGGCACTCCATCGGCGAATAGACAAACCGTACATCCGCCCCTTTGGCACGTGCATCCTGTAAGCTGCCGTTGCTTCCTGGAACTTTGATCATATCCCCAAGAGTTACCAGTATGACATCAGGCTGCATTGCCAGCACATAAGCATGGTCGATGCGCTCTTTGGGCATGATGCAGACCGGACATCCCGGTCCATGGATAAAGTTGATGTTTTTGGGCATCAACTGCGGGATACCGTACTTCATGATCGAATGGGTATGCCCGCCGCACACCTCCATGATGTTGATGGTACGGTTTAGCTTTGCGGCATCTTCGGCAATGATTTTGGCATAGGCTTGCAGTGTCTTGCCATCGCGAAAATCATCATAGAGGTTTTTGAGTTCAAGTTCCGCCATTTTACTGCTCACTGCTACTTGCTACCTGCTCGCTACTTCCGCGATTTGGGCAGTTGTCATCTTCAAGGATTGCCTGCCTGCGCTCCTCTTCATCCATCAGTTCCAGTATCTCTTTGTAGGTTTCTATGGAGGCAAGCGCTTCAGCTTCATCGATCTTGTTCATCACAAAACCGATATGCAACAATACATAATCACCCACCTTCACTTCATCATCTGCCATCATCATGAGGTTGGCTTCACGCTGTACACCCATCGTATCAACGGTACACATCGTTTTATCTTCCGAGACTTTCACAACTTTGCTAGGAATTGATAAACACATACATAATCCTTTATTGTTTTTGGTGCGTGATTACGCACCCTACATTCATTTTCAATTTTCAATCAACAAAAAATGTTATCGCATCTTTCGTTTAAATTCTATCCATTCAGCGACTGCTTTTACAGAGCCTATATCATTTATATTTACTTCCAAGATGTCGACATTGGGTTTAATGCGTCTGGCTTCACGCTTTTCTGCCTCAATGTCATACTTAAAGTGTGGCAGCAGGTCTGTTTTGGTAATGAGTACCAAATCCGCCTGCCTGAACATCACGGGATATTTGGCAATCTTATCCTCCCCTTCGGGTACCGACACCAGTACGATGTTCAAGTGCGTACCGACATCATAACTTGCAGGACACACCAGGTTGCCGACATTCTCTACAAAACAGACATCCAGCTCCTCAAGCGGCATGTCATGCAGCCCTTTGTGCACCATAAAGGCATCGAGGTGACAGGCACTCCCTGTCTGTATCTGCATGGCAGGGATCCCTTTGGCTTTAAGCCTGTCCGCATCGCGGTTGGTTTCCAGGTCTCCCTCTACAACCCCAAACTTAAACGGTGCCACATCGGCAAGATACTCCAACAGTGTGGTCTTCCCGCTTCCAGGACTGCTCATGAGGTTGATCCCCAGTACCCCCGCTTTTTCAAGATGGACTCTGTTGTGGTCTGCCTCATGGTCATTCTTGTCCAGTATCTTTTGTATCACCGAGACCGTTTTGGCATCATTGAGCTGCGGGTTGTGGTGCAGGTGCTCATGTGCTTTTTGATGTTCATGACTATGATCATGCTCATGGCTATGTTCATGTTCTGTTCCTCTAATGCTGCATCCGCAATCTGTACACATATTATTCTCCTTTAAAAGTGTTTATGATAATGGGAATGGATAAAATTTTTATGTTTGTGTTTATGCTTATGAATCAAATTTGCCTGAATCATAAGTGACAAATCTTCAAAAAGTACATCCATTGATCCATCAAAAATAATTTGATGGGTTTCATCAAGCACAATTGCTCTATCACTTATCTCATAAGCAAATGAGAGATCATGCGTTGCTATGATAATTGTTTTTTCAAGGTCTAAAAGGGTATCTATGATCCAACCACTTGTTCTTGGGTCAACCGATGCAGTCGGTTCATCAAGTAAAACCAACTCAGGATCATATGCTAAAATGGAAGCAAGCATTACTTTTTGTTTCTCTCCCCCGCTAAGATAGAGAGGATTTTTCTCAAGCAAATGTTCAATTTCAAAATTTTTTGCTATTTGGCTAATAGTGCTTTCTATATTTTGTATGCCAAACTCCCGTAAACTAAATGCTATTTCATCTTTAACCGTGGGGTTAAAAATCATACTTTCAGGGTTTTGAAAGAGAATACCAACACTTTTTCTGAAAGCTTTGTCAATATTTTTTTTACGTATTTCTTTTCCCTGATAACGATAGGTACCTTTTTTCTGAAAATATAAGCCGGCAACAATACGCAAAAGGGTTGATTTACCGCTTCCATTGCACCCAAGCAGTGCAACTTTCTCCCCTTTTGCTACCTTGAAGCTAACTGAGTCAAGTACTTTTTGGGCTTCAAAACAGTACGATACATCTGCTATATCAATCAAAAAAACCCCTTGCTTTCATTGCTAAAACCCGTTCTTTGGCATCTTGCATAGATTTTTGGAAAAAGAAATCAAATACTTTAATGACAAAGCCTTTTTCACGCTCTCTTAACTTTTGAATTACCCTTGCTTGAAATGCTGCTTTGAGATCATCAAAACTTTTTTTGTAAGAAATAATTTGCGACATGGTTACGGTTAAAAGAAAACTCAACTCCTTGCTAAAAGCGAAAAATTGTACCATATCAACTTTACTGAAAAAGAGTGCCACAAAATAGGTAATTACATATACTTTTAGATTAATATAGAACAGATACCATATACTGATGTTCTCTTGAAAAAAGAACATAATACCATACGAAACGGTAATGGCTAAATTAAAAAAGAAAATAGAACGCAATACTTTTTTATTGCGCATTTTCATATTGTTTACATCAACTATAAACAGAAATATTGTAGCAAGCATCAAATAGAGTATATTATGACAGCTCAGTAAAAAGAAGAGACAGGTCAAAAAAACAAACCTAGCTACGTTTAGCACGGAACAACCTCGCTAACAAGTAAAAAACAGCAAAAATAATGACAATCCCAATAAAGGCACTAAAGTAATATCCCACAACATCATTAAATGCACTTAACGAGTACTCTTTAAGGGGTGTCTTTATCTCTTTTGCATTTGCGATCCCTTGAGGAATAAACCCAAGAATCTTTTTATAGTAAGTTGTTTCCCACTCCCCCCAGGCAGGTGCATCGCTAAGTAATCCAAGCGGAATCATTGCTGTGAATACAGCTAAAACAATATAGATTCTTTTTTTCATACTTCTTCCCTGTTTTTATGTTGAATATAGTTATACACTAATCCAGTAAAGATCGCCTCAACAGTACCGAAAAAGAGCATATGAGATCCTACCAGTGCAAAAATTGTTGTTTTTAATCCAAAAGGGAAATAGAGCGGTACCCCATCCTTATTCCAAAATATAGGCTCAATACCCAATAAGATGGCTATTAGGAAAGAGGAGGCAACGATACCTGCCCATCCGGCAACATACGGCGATATTTTGAATCTTTTGAAAGCTTTAAATGTATAATACCCTACAAATGCTCCCACAAAGCCCATAGAAAGAGCATTCGCAGCAAAAGTACTCACACCCCCATCACCAAATACTACAGCTTGAATCAATAGCACAATAGAAACGGCTATAAATGCAATCCAAGGATTAAAAAGTATCGCAATTAACACAGCACCTACGGCATGTCCACTTGTCCCTCCAGGAATAGGGATATTCACCATCATGATAATAAAACTCATTGCACTTAGTGCTCCAATGAGAGGAAGGGTCTCTTCATTGAGACTTTTTTTGAGTTTTTTTAACCCATATGCCCACAAAGGAAGAGCTACTGCGTATGTAGCAACTACCACAGTCGGTGATAAGTAACCGTCTGGAATATGCATCTATTAGACTCCTCTATTTTTTGAATGAATATTCATTATTCTATTAGAATCATATTAGGTTAAAGTTAATTTTCAAACTTCTACTCTATTTTAGGGACTAAAATGTATACTTTTACATGCATTGTCTCTACTGTAACCACCCCTATACCTATCTGCTTGGCAATAAACAGCGCAAATGCAGCCGCTGCAAACGCAAATTCTCTCCGGCAAAGCAAGAGAGAAAAGCCCTTTTGTGGAAACTTTTTGTTAAGGGTAACACTGCCACACAGAGTGCCAAAGATACCGGTATGCATATTGTAACGGTACAAAAGTACTATGCAAACTTCAGGCGTACCATTGCACTGGAGAGTGACGCTGCCTATGCCAGGCAGAGCCACCTTGTTGCAGACTATGATGAGTACCTCTATCTTCCAAAAAGCCTTGATCCCCATAAAGATATTGCCAAAGTAAAACACTTTCTCACCCTTGCCTATAGCGGCCAGGTCTACACACTGATGATGCCATCTATCGGCAGACTCGGGCTCGATCCGTACAACAGAGACGAACAAAAGCTGCTTGAGAAGTACCTCACCTACCATACCATCTCCAAACTTGCCAAAGAGCGTACAACCATCAGGAAGTTTTGGGAGTACTTTGAGCAGTTTATCCTTAAGTACAAAGGTGTGAGTGATGAGGCATTCGTCTTTTATCTCAAAGAAGCGGAGTGGCGGTTCAATACCTTTACAAAAAATATAAAATAGGCTATACTTGTACAATAAACTGAACATAGAAAGGATCCTCATGACTGTCATCAACTACACTGAGGCACGCAATAACCTGAAGTCGGTACTCGATACGGTTGTCAACGATGCAGACTATGCTATTATCAACAGACGTGATGCAGATGATGCAGTAGTCATGTCGCTTGATTATTTCAACGCAATGCAGGAGACACTGCATTTGCTCAAGTCTCCTGCCAATGTGGCACATTTGGAAAAATCTATTGCACAATACAAGGCGGGGAAAGTAGAGAGTCACGAGCTTATAGATGAGTAAACAGTTGCTTACATGGACTGCAGAGGCATGGAAAGACTATCTCTACTGGCAAAATCAGGACAAAAAAACCTTAAAACGCATTAACAGACTCATCGAGGCTACACTAAGAGATCCGTTTGAAGGTATCGGTAAGCCGGAGGCATTGAAGGAAAATCTCTCCGGCTTTCATTCCAGGCGTATTGATGCAACACACCGTTTGGTCTATGCAGTAGAAGAGCAACAAATCGTGATTATCTCATGCCGTCATCACTATTAGACCCAAATCTCGAAATAGAAATTCATGACTTTGCATTATCATCGCATTCACGGACTTCGCATAAAATCATCGCCGAACCTATGGGTGCGACTCAAATTTTCTGCAAACCCCGTAAATACGAGCATAACGCAAGTTCAAAGAATCCTATTTCGAGATTTGGGTTAGATAAAGCGTGACACCGCTATCTGCCCCAGTGCAATTCCCCCATCATTGGGCGGGATGGTGTTGGGTATGACTGCATCCGGGAACCTTCTGAAAATCAGCTCCAAAAGCACCCTGTTTTGAAAGACCCCGCCACTTAATACCAAAGGCAAATCATCATATGGGGCATATACGACCGCTATGATCTCTACCAGTGAATTGAAAAATTTTGAGACAGCCACCGATATATCTTCTTCCTCCAAAATCGCTGCTACTGTCGGAAGTATATCTATCTTCCCCTCTTGATATCCAAATGGATAATACCCTGTTACGGAGGCATCATACTGCTCTTCAAGCAGCATACCGCTCTCCCCCTCAAAGCTCATCACATGACAGATACCCAGCAGTGAAGCCACAGCATCAAAGAGTCGCCCCACAGAGGAGCTCAAAGGTGCATTGAGTCCCTTTTGCCATGCGGTGTAGAGGGTACGCAGCTGGGGCTTACTAAAGGCGTGTATCGTCGCCACATCCAAATCCAGTGCTGCTTCACCAAAACGCTCAAACAACAGACTCAACGCCACACGCCTTGGTTCTTTGATCGCCTTTTCTCCTCCCAAGAGTTTAAAGTAGTCTATATGTGCTATGCGTTCATACCCGCCATAATCACACACCATAAACTCTCCGCCCCAAAGCTTGCCGTCATCCCCATACCCGGTACCGTCAAATGCTATGCCAAAGACTTCACCCTCTATCTGTTTGTCTGCCATCACGCCCAAAATGTGGGCATAATGATGCTGGACGGCAAGAGCATTGAGTGCTGAGCGATGAGCGATGAGATGCTTCGCAACTTTTGTGCTTTCATAGTTTGGATGCTTGTCGTAGACGA
>JALWHT010000019.1 GCA_026983515.1 Sulfurovum sp. | reverse complement strand
AGAGGAGTACAACAAGCTCAAACACTCCCCAAAAATCAAAGCCCTCTACGCGCTGGATGCGAAGCTGAGAGCAGCCCTCAAAGCCAAAAACCCGCAAAGTATTATCGATCTGTTTAGTGAGAGGTTTCACGAGGATGCCGCAGCCTTTTACGACACGCCGCAAAACTTAAAAAAAGAGCTTTTAGATGACTTTATAGAGATAGTACATAATCCAAATAAAACGTTTATTGAATATACGGGGGATGATTTTTATTTTATCATAGAGGAAAACCGCAAGCTTGCATGGATCAAACCAATAGAAGTGTATGACAAAGA
This sequence comes from Sulfurovum sp., assembly GCA_026983515.1. Classification (GTDB taxonomy): domain Bacteria; phylum Campylobacterota; class Campylobacteria; order Campylobacterales; family Sulfurovaceae; genus Sulfurovum. Next base: position 1,356 of record JALWHT010000019.1, on the reverse strand, counting down.
AACAGGGATTTATTCACGCTACAACATCAAATACCGCCTCAACAAACAAGGCGAATGGGTGATTACGCGTTAGATGTGTGTGCATCCCTCTTATACCCTCAAAGGCTCTGTATCCTTCTCTGTGGCCGAGCAGTATGCAAAAAAAGCTTTGCAGAACAAAGGTACGCAGGTCGTAGGCGGCACAAAGAGTGCAGGTGTTGCACTGGAGATTGCCCAAGGGTCTAAGCGGTATGCCTTTAGTGATGCCATAAGCATCGAATCTCCACCCAGAAGAGTACAAAACAAAGTGCTCTACAGCAGCGGCATCCTCTTTGGACCGCTCTCAAAGACAGTCTCCAAGATCTACAAAGCCGCTGCGGCTGCCAATAAACTGAGCAGACACCGCAAAGGCAAAGGCTCTGTAAGCTTTGATCCTGGGGTGACGAAGTTTGAGTTTGGCGCAGAAGATCTGATGCTTTCAGAAGATGACAAAAGCTATGAAGCCTACTGGAAAGGCAAAGCCACTCTCGGGGCAACACTCTTTGATGGAGGGAACCTTACGCTTGACCTTATCCCGTATGTCATCGGCATGGGCGGGCCTATCGGCAAGCTGGTAGAAAAGGCAGTGCGTAACGCTTCGGGGGCACTGGAGGGAAGTACCCTTGCCAAGCACACCAAAGCAGAGCTCAAACTCGATGCTATCATCACCGGCAGTGCCAAAGGGGCGTTGGAGCTGGACTTTAAGGACAAAACCACCGTCACCTCCACAGGCAGCATCTCGGGTAAAGTCACCTTCGCCATCGTAGGGCTTATAGAAGCGGGGCTGAATGCCTTTGGGGTGGAAGCAGGTGCGGGAGCGGGCTTTAAGTCGGGTACGGCAAAGAGTGCCGATGACGGCACAGACATCACCTGCACGCTCAGCATCACCCAAGCCAAACAAGGAGCCATGCCCACCTTTGGCGGAGACATCACCACGGATGGACTGGCGATCTATTACTCTTGGTATAAGTATATGAAGAAGCACCAAGATGATGAAACAAAACAAAACACCGGGGGAAAAAGCAGGCGTACGCAAAAAGTATCACACGCCCCAGAGCTAAAATTCGATGAGAACCAACGTATTCCCCTTGTAGAACCCTTTAGCTTCATCGATGAGATAAAAAAACACTTTCCAAAGGAGAAACACACATGAGACGCACCATACTACTACTCATAAGCGCCACCATGATGCTTTGTGGCGCTACTGCTACACCCGCACACCCAACAACACCGACAACACAGAAAGGAAACAAGATGGATAGAAACCTGTTTGGCAAAGAGCCGATTTACAAGCTAAGAATTAAAGCACAAAATGCAGATGTAGATGTGCATATTAAC
>JALWHT010000018.1 GCA_026983515.1 Sulfurovum sp. | reverse complement strand
CTGTATCCTTCACTTTCAAGATACTCTTTCAGGCTCTCACACAGGATTTTATCGTCTTCAAGTAGTAATATCTGCATCATACTTTCCAGTATACCCCAGGAGCATTAACACACTATTACCCTCAGACATTTCACTTTTTTTTCGGCATCTTCAAAATGACAATCGTTGCAACAATGATTACTGCATAAATAATATACATTGGCATATCAGGATTGGTTTCTGGCATCACGCTACCTCCATAATGCTATCGCCCTGTTTGACGATACGCAGTTTTTTTTCAATTTTTTTGACATCACTCGTCTCAGAAACGACAACAGGGGTAATGGTGCTTTTAGCATGTTCTGCAATATAGGACAGGTCCGCCTTGATAACGGGATCACCCGCAGCAACCTGCGAGCCCTCTTCTACCAAGCGTTCAAACCCTTTGCCCTCCAGCGATACGGTCTCAAGACCAATGTGTACCATCACTTCAAGGTCTTTGTCACTTTTGATGCTGAAAGCGTGATTTGTCGAAAAGATCTTGCTGACCACACCGTCAATAGGGGCGCAGAATATATTGCCGACAGGGTTGACCGCCACACCGTCACCGACCATTTTACCGGCAAAGACCTCATCAGGTACTTCGGTAATATCTACCACCTGCCCGTCAACCGGGGCGTAAACTTCTCTTATTTTGCGTTTGAACAATCCAAACATCTATAGACTCCTTTGGTATTGCATCTCACCTGCAACATATGTTGCTATGATACCCAACCCTTCATCAAAAATGACCATATCGGCATCACAGCCAACTTCGAGCCTACCCTTCTTTTCAAGGTGCAGTCTTTGGGCAGGCAGCTCCGTAACGCTTCTGACAGCCTGCGGCAGTGTTATAGGGGTATGTTTTACCATATTGCGCACTGCTTCATTCATCTTCAACACGCTGCCGGCAAGTGTACCGTCAGTAAGCCTCGCCTCACCATCTGCTACGTGCACCTGCTGTCCTCCAAGGTCATAGCGCCCGTTTTTCATGCATCCCGCACGCATCGCATCGGTAATGAGTATGAGACGCTCTCTTTTAGCCTGCCAGGTCAAACGCAGCATTGCCGGGTGCAGATGTATGAGGTCGGCAATGATATCACAACTGATACGTTCATCATCCAATACTGCCCCCACAATGCCCGGTGTACGGTGTTTTAACGGCGGCATCGCATTGAAAAGGTGGGTAGCATGGCCTATCCCCATGTCAAAGCCCTCTTTGGCAGTGTCATAGTCTGCATCGGAGTGCCCGATACTCAACAGTACATCCGGATACTTTTCTCTGATATCACCTATAAATGTTTTTGCACCGTCCGCTTCGGGCGCGAGGGTGATCATTTTAACCAGATCCATATGCTTCTCTATGGTAGAAAGGTGTGGCTTTTGAACAAATTTGGCATCCTGTGCCCCCTGTCTGGCAGGGTTGATAAAAGGCCCTTCGAGATGGACACCCAAAATCTGAGCACCGCTTACTTTATTTCTGTAACTGCGTACCGTGTCGATCGCCGCATCGATCTTCTCCTGTGCCATCGTCATCGTTGTAGCAAGAAAGGAGGTGGTACCTGTTTCTATCAGTGTCCTGGAGATCGTCTCAAGTGCTTCTGGCGTGGCATCCATCACATCCGCACCACCGCTGCCGTGAATATGAATATCAA
>JALWHT010000017.1 GCA_026983515.1 Sulfurovum sp. | reverse complement strand
CGACTACATTGATCGGTGCCAAATTTACCATACTCTCCGCTGTCAGTGCAGACAGTACAAGAGAGGCTCCTACAATACTTTTTTTCATACTTCCTCCGTTTTTGGTTACTCTGAAGTCGGTATGGTAGTAAACCACTGTTAATTTTGTGTTAAACTACATTTTTATGTGGATAAACGCTTCTCTTTCTACTGGTAGTGTACCACCACCTTCTCAACAAACGGCATCTGCGCTTTGATACGGGATTCTATATCGTGAGCAAGAGCATGAGCCTCTTTGAGTGAATCAGTATCCAGTGAAAGATCAAGCTGTACAAACTTGAAACTGCCCGCATTTCTCCCCGTGATGTGCAAAACTTCTTTGACTTTTGGCTCTTCCTTTAGAATCTCTCGTATATTGTCCATAGTCTCATGATCCAAAGAGGCATCAAGCAGGACTTTAATAGCCTCTTTGAGGATTTCAAATCCACTGTGGAAGATAAAGTAAACCACCACAACAACGGCTATCTTTTCAACAATAGGATAACCAAAGTATTGCCCCAAAACCCCGACAAGTACAACAAGTGCTGTATAAAAGTCTGTTTTAATATGCTCGGCATCTGCCAAAAGGCTGGGAGAGTTCAGCTCTATGGCTTTTTGTTTTTCCCAGCGGGAGTACAGATAGGTGATCAAAACTGTTATTCCGATGACCCCTATGGCAACCGGAAGATTCTTGATCGGTTCTGCCTCCCCAAAAAGTACATCTTTTGCAATCTCGTAGCCCGCAAAAAAGATGGCAAAGGCACTCACAAGTGCGACAAGGTTTTCCACTTTGTAAAGCCCATGCGGGAAGAGGTCTGACTTTTTGTTGGAGATAACAATCCCGACATAGACACTCAGTGATGCAGCCAGATCCGAAAGGGAGTGTACCCCGTCCGCAGTCAGTGCCGCACTGCCGGAGATCATACCCCCTACAATTTTAATAAGAGAAAGTACCAGGTTTACCCCAACAGAATAGAGTGAAATCTTTTTCTTTTCATTGTGGTTTAGCACTTTGTTATTAGCTGTTTCTGTTTTTTCCATTTTTATCCTTTTGTTTTATTATAGTAGGGAGATCGGCGTGAGCTATACCATGCCAAAAGGCATAGTAATACGATAGAGAATTATAGCTCCATCTTCCTAATACTGGACTCTTTGACCGTCCAGATGAAGACGATCGGAATGAAGATGAGCGTCATCAAGGTTCCCACGATGAGTCCACCAATCGCCACGGCACCCAGCGGTGCGAGTCGCTCCAGTCCGATGGCAGTTCCCTGGGCGATGGGCAGCATCCCCACACTCACCGCAAAGGCAGTCATGAGTACCGGACGGGTACGGATCTTGATCGCTTCAAGCATCGCTTCACGCTTGGCAATCCCCTGCTGTATCTGCTCCATGGCAAAATGAATAAGCAGGATGGCATTGTTGACGATGATGCCTGAGAGCAGCATGAAGCCCATCATCGCCGGCATAGAGACATGGTAGCCGATCGCCAGCATCGTCCATGAGGCGCCGATGATCGTTAGAGGAATTGAGAAAAGAATCATTATTGAGATTTTAAAGTTACCAAAGAGTACTATAAGGGATAAGAAAATAAGTACAACTGCCGTAATAATCGCACCTATCATCCGCTCTGCTGATTCCTTGAACTGCTTGATCTCCCCTGTCTGTTCCAGCGTGACATTGGGTGGAAGCT
>JALWHT010000016.1 GCA_026983515.1 Sulfurovum sp. | reverse complement strand
TACAGATGGGGCTTATCTATGTTAATCCTGAAGGTCCGGACGGCATCCCGGATGCACTGGCTGCCGCAAGAGATATCAAGATGAGTTTCGGACGTATGGGGATGAACGATGAGGAGACAGTTGCACTTATTGCCGGAGGACATACCTTTGGCAAAAGCCACGGGGCTGCCGATCCGTCAAAATATGTCGGTCCGGAACCTGAATCGGCACCTATGGATGAGCAGGGATTTGGCTGGAAAAACAGCTACAAAAGCGGTAAGAGAGCTGATACGATCACCAGCGGTATTGAAGGAGCCTGGACACCTACACCGACACAGTGGGACAATAGCTATTTAGAGCTACTTTTCGCACATGACTGGAATCTTGAAAAGAGTCCGGCAGGTGCATGGCAGTGGGTACCTGCCGATCCCGATACGGCAAACCTCGTACCTGATGCACATATCAAAGATAGAAAGCACAAGCCTATCATGATGACAACTGATCTATCGTTAAAGCTTGATCCGAAATATAGAAAGATCGCAGAACGGTTTTTGGACAATCCACAAGCATTTCAAGAAACGTTTGCCAAAGCATGGTTTAAGCTGACACATCGTGACCTTGGACCAAAATCACGTTATCTTGGACCAGAAGTTCCGAAGGAGACATTCATATGGCAAGACCCTCTGCCAAATTTGAACTATAAGTCTGTTACTGAGAATGACATAGAAGTACTTAAAAGAGAGATTGTTGAGAGTGGTTTGGGTATCAGTGAGCTTGTCTATATAGCATGGTCGTCTGCCTCTACCTATCGTAATTCAGACAAGCGTGGCGGAGCTAACGGAGCGCGCATAAGACTAGAACCGCAAAGGAGTTGGGAGGTTAATATGCCGCAGCAGCTCTCAAAAGTGCTTTTTGAGCTTGAAAAGATTCAAAAGCGTTTTAATGATAGCAACCATACAAGAGCGATATCGATAGCGGATATGATCGTTCTCGGCGGTGCAGCTTCCATAGAAGAAGCGGCAAGAAGAGCCGGATATGAGATAAGTATTTCCTTTGTCCCGGGTCGGGTGGATGCCTCTAAGGAGCATACAGACGTATCGTCATTTACTTACCTTGAGCCTCTCGCAGACGGATTTAGAAATTATATTAGAGAAGATTGCGACATTCCTGCCGAATATCTGCTGCTCGATAAAGCTCAGCTTTTAGGTTTGACTTTGCCGGAGATGACAGTGTTGATAGGAGGGATGAGAGTATTGGGTGCCAATTATGCAAATAGTTCTCATGGCATCTTAACGGAGAGACCGGGGCATTTGAGTAATGATTTCTTTGTCAATCTCTTGGATATGGATACTGAGTGGAAACCGCTGGATGAGACAGAGAGGTATTTTGACGGATTTGACCGTAAAACAGGTCAAAAACGCTGGAGTGCTTCAAGGGTTGACTTGGTGTTTGGATCCAATTCTCAATTGCGTGCACAAGCGGAGTTTTATGCACAAGATGACAATCAAGAAAAGTTTGTACACGATTTTGTAGCAGCATGGGAGAAGGTGATGCGGCTTGATAGGTTTGATTTGTACAGATAAGATATGACTATTGTATGAGATCACGGGACTGTTAGAAATTTTGTGTCAATCCGATAGAATTACATATTCTAAAGGAAGGACACATGAACGAGACATTCGATTTAAATGAAGCCCTTGAAGCGATCAAGGCAGGCGCAAAGATAGACGGCA
>JALWHT010000015.1 GCA_026983515.1 Sulfurovum sp. | reverse complement strand
CGCTACCCCCTGGTCACTACATATCTACAACGGCAAAGAGAGTATCACACTTTATGGAGAAGAGAGAGCAGATGCCAAACTGATACTTGACAGCTTCCTTGATGCAGGCATTGGGCTCATTGAAAGCGGCAATGCATTGTTAGATACGGTTAATCCGAATATCTCATCAAAGTAAGACCGCTTCTTCGGGCTTGCCAATCCGGAGGGGTGCTGTCCGGGGCAGACACCGCACCATATTATTCCGGAGACGAAGCTTAAGGGGTGTCCGGGCTATCAAAAGGGCGGCAGTGTACACAAGCAAGCCCCCACCGTCTGCCTTGAAGGCGGCAAAGACAACGGTACGTTCTGATAGCAACTCTATACAAATCGTACTGAGTACCCGTGTGGAAACCGTCGCAGAAGAAATTAGGGAGATGCTGATAAAAAATAAATGAACTTTAAATAAATTAATAGATAAAATATATGGATCTATATAACTTTAACAGCATAAAAGTATGTTAAAGTTACGGTATGGTCGCTAAAAACAAGTATGTAAAAAATGCAAACCATGTCATTGCTTCAAAAGGGGAAAGGATGTCAAAAAAATATATAACTTTACAAAAAAATCTACTCTTTAACCTCCCTTCTACTACACCGAAGCTAAAAACCTACGCCATAGTAGACAGCTTACGAGATGAAAGTGTCAAAGAAAAGATACCGTGGAGCGGACTAAACTATCTTGATTTGTGGCATGAGGACTTATGGGAACATGAATTAAAAATTCCTCTCTATTTGGTAGAGTTAGAGGAAGAGAATGCATTTACGGAGTATCTATTATCCAATAGAGATAAAGAGTTGGCAAGTTATTTCATCAGTCCTTATCGTTTAGAAGTGCTTCAACATTATTACAACTTTTTTACTTACCCTGAGATAGATAAAGAGGGCTTTGAAAAGTATGGTAGAAAAGAAGCAACCCCCAAGGGCAAAGAGTGGAGCCGTAAAGCGTACTTTGGTTTTTATGGCGCCAATGTTTTAGCTGACTATATCGAAACGCTGTATAGTGAAGAGAAGATCGATGAGTTCTTTGCCGGTGTGGCGATGTGGCTTGTGCCAAGTAGTGAAGAGGAGAGTTATCTCTACATAGCATATAGAGACAAAGAGGGGTGGATAGATGATGTCAATCTTGATCTGAGCCAGTTGAGAGATATAGAGGCGCCTATGTTGGATTTTGACAGGGTAAGTTTCCCGACGATTCCCAATCTTGAAGATTATGCCCATGAAGTGACTTTGGATCTCAAGCAAATGGAACTTTTTGAGCAAAGGCATAGAAGAAAGTTTGTTGACAATGTTTTTTATTGGGCAGAGAGGGAGGGGTATACCTTTTATCACTCTAAAGAGTTTAATAAAAAAAGAGCCTTTGAACTCTTTGGCGAAGCAAACAGTTTGGGCTTAGAGAGTGAAGATGCTGTCTATAAGTACATCATTTATGCCCTGCTTGTACTGAAACCTATGGAAGAGACTACAGTGTATCAAAAACTAAGACAAATGCCAAATGAAAAAACAAAAACAGCACTATTGACCCAAGAGATATGGAAGATACTGCAGTTTCAAAGGAGAGCAAATGGCTAAAGCAGTACCCTACAAAGCGAGAAAAGATCACAAAGCGGGTGATCCTGCCGTCAAACCAAAATGCTGTAAAGGCGAAGAGAAAAAGCTGGAAGATGCCTGCAGCATAGATG
>JALWHT010000014.1 GCA_026983515.1 Sulfurovum sp. | reverse complement strand
CGTTTCATAAATGGCTTCTTTCAGGTTGATTTGGCGTTTTGATTTGACATTTTACCCTAACTCAGTATAATCCGCACATATGATAAAAATTAGGGGGTTTAGCTTTGAACTGGAAAGAGAAAAAAGCTATTTTTTTCGACCTTGACGGTACCCTCATCGACAGTGTGCCCGATCTTGCGCTGGCGGTCAATGAAATGCTGGTACAACTTGGCAGAAAACCTTTCAGTGAAGATACCATCCGATACTGGGTTGGCAACGGAGCGCAGACACTGGTCAGACGCGCTCTTCTGGGAGAGCGGGACATCGAGGGTAAACAGATCGATGAAACCCTTTTTGAAGATGCACTGGCACGCTTTCTTGCCGCCTACCGGAAGCATCTTTGCGAAGCAACACGCCCCTATCCGCATGTACCGGAAACCCTAAAGACGCTGAAAGCATGCGGCTACAGGTTAGCCATTGTTACCAACAAACCCGAGCAGTTTGTCTCTCCCATCCTTGAGGGACTTGGTATGGCAGACCTGTTTGAAGTATGGCTGGGCGGAGACAGTCTGCCAAAGAAAAAGCCTGACCCGATGCCGCTGCTGCATTTGTGTGAAACGATGAACATAACGGTAGATGATGCAGTTATTGTCGGAGATTCTAAAAATGATATGCTTGCCGCAAAAGCCTGCGGCATGGATGCAATAGGCGTAACATACGGATATAATTACGGTGAAGATATCAGGATATATGAACCAAATGTGGTCATCGAAAAATTTGAAGAACTATTAAACATCCTTTAGGGTGCTGTACCCTTACAGCACCTTTTTATGCTTTTATATATTGGTACAAAAAAAGGAGAACAGGTGCCTCAAACACAACCGAAAATAGCCATTGTCGGCGGCGGTATTGCAGGAAGTACCGCTGCACGCTTCCTTGCCAAAGCGGGAGCGAAAGTTACCCTCTTTGAAAAAGCAGCCAGTCTGGTAAGCGGACCGCCTTTTTGCCATCTGCATGCCGGGGGCAACCTCTACCCCGAGATCAGTGACGAACAGTGCCTGACGCTGCTGAAGCAGTCTATTGACTTTGCACGCCTCTATCCGCACGGTGTTGATCACCGTCCTACCATTGTTGCATTGCCGGCCTACTGCAACAGAAGTACACAGCACCTGATGCCACGGCTGGAAAAGCTGAGAGCACGCTATGCGGCACTCGTTGCCGACAATGCAGAAAACCGGGTGCTCGGTGATCCGTCTACCTATTTCAAATGCTATGAAAGAGAAGCCATAGAGGCTCTCAAAAATGAAACGATGAAAGAGAAACCCCAAACACTCGATGAGTGGATGATCCCCTTTGCACAGAATGTTGACCTTGACAAGCTTCAGTTTCCTGTCATACTGGTGCAGGAGTACGGACTCAATCTCTTTCGTATCGGTGCGAGGCTGATGCTTGAACTGAAAAAGGATCCCAATATCACCCTGCACCTCTCTACAGATGTCAAAAAAGTACAACGGGACACGGATGGATGGTCTGTGCAAACCGATACCAAAACAGAGACGTTTGATTATCTTGTCAATGCTGCAGGCTACCAGACAGGCAAGATCGATGACATGGTCGGCGTACCCTGTGAACGTATGGTTGAGTTCAAGGCTGCCTATGTCACACAGTGGGAAGCGGAAAGCGCCTATCTCTGGCCGGAGATTATCTTTCAGGGTGAACGCGGTACACCGCGAGGTATGGGAC
>JALWHT010000013.1 GCA_026983515.1 Sulfurovum sp. | reverse complement strand
TTGAAAGTCCCTTTTGGATCTCTTCCTCACTCAGCCCCCTTGCCTTTGCTACAAGCACAGCTGCTGCGAGGTTCATTGCATTGAAGGCTCCCAAAATATTTGCCGTATAGCGGGTGCCGTTGAGGGTAAAACTTGTTCCCTCCAGTGTCGCTTCCACATCACCGATGATAAATTCCGGCATCGGCAGCTCGGGATGCTCCTGTGCCACTTCACCCGTTCCGTAAATATGTACCTTTTCATTTTCGGGTTTGACCATCGCACTTTCATGTATCCACGCCTCTTTCAGACGATTGGTCTGCATGATCTCCATTTTGGTATTGCGGATATTCTCCATCGTTTTAAAATACTCGATGTGTGCAGGACCGATCTTGCCTACCACCACATAATGCGGATTGACAAAGGTAGTGATCTCGGCAATATCCCCCTCGCCTCTGGCACCCATCTCGACCACATACACCTCCGCATTGTCTGGAAGATCGTCATTGATGTCTTTCATTACACCGCCAAGCGTATTGACCGAACGGGGTGTCGCGTATGTGTTGTAACGGCTGGAAAGCAGATGTGCCACAAAGTTCTTGATGCTGGTCTTGCCGTAGCTTGCCGTGATCCCTACAACAGTAAGATTTTTCATACCCTCGATCTTTGCCTGCGCCTTGCGCTTAAAGCCGTTGAAGAGCATCTTCTCTATGAATACGGAGACCCCGTAGGCAAGGAAAATAGGAATAAGCACACCGTGATGCCCCCACGCCAGTGCAAAGAGCAGACCAAAGAGCAGCAGCGCCGCATAGAAACGCTTGACACGTCCTGTCCACACCAGCGGTTTGTCAAGCCCACGGTACCACGCATAGAGCATCCCCAGATAGACAATGACTACGACAAAGGCATAGTCGCTGACATAATCGACCAGCATATAGATGCCATAGGGAATCAGAAAGTAGACAAAGTGCCACCAGGGCTTGGTATGGTGAAACGCCACACGCTCGAGTTTATAGCTGTACCACTGCAGGTTGGTAATAGCGTAGTAGCCCATGGCAACAAGAAAGACAAAATAGAAAGCGAGGTTAAGCAGTTGCATCAGTGGGTATCCTTACATTGGTCTGAGATGGTCTGCGCAATGAATGGCGCATGGTTGAGAAAAAAGAAGTGGTCTCCCTCGAGAGGATAAAGCGTACTGTTTGGGATGAGTGTTTCAATTTTTTCCGCTGTCCATAATGGTGTAGCAGTATCTGCTTTGCCCCAGAAGAGCAGCGCTTTTCCCATGACACTGGAAAAGTTGTGCTCAAACACTTCGTTGACCACGTTTTTAAACGTTTCATACATTTCATGGCTCATTCCCTCAACATCTTTGGACGCAAAGAGTCTGGAGAGCTTGCCGAACCCAAGCGGCCTGAGCACTTTTGTAAGCGCGATCTTTGCACGTACGCCAAAGGGTTTTGGCACCAGTATGCCCGAACTTGAAAGCAGTACCAGGCAGGGCGGGTTAAGCAGCGTTGCCACCTTGCCGCCAAAGGAGTGTCCCATAACTACCTTGGGTGCTGCACCAAGTGTCTCAAGAAAAAGCTGTACTATCTGAGCATAATCTTTTGTCTGAAGTACCGTTTCATTGCTGCTTTTGCCAAAACCGGGCATATCGAGGTAAATATGTCTGAATTGGGGCAGTGTTTTGCCAAATGCCTGTTTCATGATCTCCTTGTTGCTTCCCCATCCGTGAAGCACAAGCAGCACCGCTT
>JALWHT010000012.1 GCA_026983515.1 Sulfurovum sp. | reverse complement strand
ACAAAAACTGTTCTTCCGTTTCCACACCTTCGGAAACGGTGGAAAGTCCAAAGATATTTGCCATCGTTAAAATGGTTTTAACCATCTGCTCATCTGCCGAATGTCTGCCAAGACGGCTGACAAAAGAGCGGTCAATTTTAAGTTCATCGATTGGCATTTCACGTAGAGAACTGAGTGAAGAGTACCCTGTACCAAAATCATCCATAGAAAATCTAATTCCCATTGTTTTAAGACGCTTCATAGTCTGAATGATCCGTTCAATATCCTCAATAAGGATCGTTTCTGTTACTTCAAAAACAATCTGTGAAATCATCTCCTGTGTCAAAAAGGTCTTGATAAGGGTTTCAATCTCTTTGCCAAAAGAGGTATGGAAGAATTGACGTACAGAGATGTTAATGGAAAACTGCTTGAGTTTGATACCTCGGGCATTCCATTCCCTAAGGGTTTTGAATGCTTCTTCAAGGATATAATTTCCAAGTTCAATAATCAGTCCTGTCTTTTCTGCAATATGGATAAACTCGGAAGGAGACACAAAACCGTACTCAGGATTGTTCCACCGTACCAAAACTTCACATCCCACAACTTCCTGATGTTTATTTACCTGCGGCTGGTACCGCAATTCGATCTCATTATGCTCCAATGCAAAATAGAGTCTGCGCTCAATCTCAAGATGGTGCTCCACCCTTTTTGAAAGTTCATCATTAAAGAGAATAATACCGTCACGCCCCTGCGCTTTGGCTTCATACATCGCTATATCGGCTTCTTTAATAAAATGCTGTGCATCCATAGCCCGTTTTCCCACACCATTGATACCGATACTGGCACTCAGATAGAGATGATGATCATCAATGAGATATGGCGCCTTGATCAGTTGCAGCAGCGTTTCGGAAAAATTGAAAGCCAGAGACTGACAGTCCTCTGTACTCTCATACTCCTGACTTACAATAACAAATTCATCACCGCCAAGCCTTGCAATCGTATATCTATGACCGCAATAACGTCTGATACGCTCGGCAACTTCCTGAAGTACCTTGTCACCAATATCGTGTCCCAATGTATCATTGATAGTTTTAAAATGATCGAGGTCGATCAACAGAATGTAAACAAACTTGTTTGAAACCTGAAGACGTGCAATAAGGCGCTCCATATATTCAACAAAAAAACGTCGATTGTAAAGCCCTGTCAGTGCATCATGCTGTGCCTGATGGTAATTCTTCTGAATAAGACGGTAACTGTTTTCTGACGAATAAAGTAAAATCCCCAGAAAAATGGTAGAAAAGACAGACAATACATACCCGTACAACTCCCCAATCAGTGAGAAATAGATAATCAGAGGAATCATCATAAACAGTAATACCGGCAAAAAAAGCCGCTTGTCAGAAACCAGTAGTATCGAAGCGACTACCGACGCACCTATTTGTGTGAAGATAGCAATATAGTGCAAATTGTATTTGGTTTCCGTACAATAGAAAAGGAATATCACTGTCCAAAGTATAAAAATAAGATAGTAAAACAGTGAAAGTCTGTTATACCATATCTCCAGACTCTCTTCATCCATTAGGTCAGGCTTGAAATCATGGTAAAGCTTCCATCCGAAAAGGGAAACCGCTGTCATCATCGCATACCATATTAAAGCCGGCTCTGCTACACCGTACATCCAGCCAAGCAGAATATATGCAAGCCCCGGAATCATAGAAAGCCCGATCATCAACAGAATTTGTTTTTGTAAAAAGAGATAAAAGCGCTGTGAGTTCATAGCTT
>JALWHT010000011.1:6273-28241 GCA_026983515.1 Sulfurovum sp. | reverse complement strand
CCGGCTACGCTGGTGGGAATGTAGGTCGCTGCCACTTTGAGTTTTTTCATCTACTACTCATTACTTACGCTTAACATTGAATCCTGACTTCTTACTATATTGATCATTTAACTTCTTTTCATATTTATCTAATTTACTTTATATCTCTGTATACACCTTCCCTATATCAAAATCAGTTCACTATCTTTGTCATCAATCATGCTGTCAGCCGATATACTTGACTGATAGATTATATGTTTTCCTATTCTGTATTATTTTTATAATAATATAAAATTAATATAAAGTCTAATTTATTAATATTTTATTAATTTAAGTATGAAATCAGTAATGATGTCCTAAACTACTATCTATTATGTTTTTATATGAATTTTAGAAGGAGTAAATATGAAAAAAATGTTTGGTATGGGGGTGCTTACTGCAGCCACTTTTGCACTTGGTACAACGACAGAAGAAGAAATTGCAAAGCTGCAAAAGCAGATTGACAGACTCAAGGTCAAAATTGGCAAGGTCAATGCACAGTCTTCAAATGACAATATCAAGTGGGGTGTAGACTTCAGAACAGCAATTGACAGTATCAACTATGATATGGCTGATGGAAGTAAAGCAGGAAAAAATGATCTGATGTCCATGAGACTCTGGCTGAATATGGCTTATGCGCCAGATAGCCATAATGTCTTCAAGGGACAGCTCTCTATGAATAAGGCATTTGGTGGTAACTTTGACTCGCAGGGCTATTCTCAATCTATGTATACTTTTGATTGGATAGCTAATGAGGCGTTGGGTGACAATACGTTGAAGGTACGTCAGGCATATTGGCTTTATTTGGGTGATAGGGCATTTGGTTTTGATATGCCGTGGACCTTCTCTATCGGAAGACGTCCCTCTACCAATGGTTTCCTTGTCAACCTGAGAGATGACGATGTGGAGCAATCACCACTTGGACACATCATTAATGTCGAGTTTGATGGACTAAGCTCGAAGCTTGATCTTTCGAATGTGACTGGTATTCCAGGTATGAGTATCAAAGTATGTATGGGGCAGGGCTCAACAAATGCGACGCCAATGTTCGCAGAAAATGGTGAGCCGCAATATTCCAATGATTATACGGTTACTGAAGATATTACACTTGCTGGTATTATATTAGAACCATACAATGATGGGCAAATTATTACAAAGTTCACATGGTTCAGGGCGTATAATTTACCAGATTTAGATTTGAATGCAGTAGGAGCGGGGACTGGTAACTTTTCAAGTGTTGGGGACATGGATGGGGCGGCACTCTCTGTCCTGATTGACGGCATTACAGAAGATGGATATTTCTCTGATGTAAAGGTATTTGGTTCTTTTGCATGGTCAAAGACACGCCCTGATGGCTCAGTATCTATGCCTGATGGAATAGGTGGTACCGTTCAGAGTGCTGGCATGCTTGGTTCATCAGAGAGCCAAACAGGTACTTCTTACTGGTTCGGTACGCAGTTACCTGTTACAGAGGATGGTAAGTTTGGTATCGAGTACAACCACGGTTCACAGTACTGGAGACCGTTTACATATGCAGAAGATACAATGATCGGCTCCAAGCTTGCGGCACGTGGTGATGCTTGGGAAGTTTATTTTACCTATCAGTTGACAGATGCATTGAGTGCACAAGCAAGATATACAAAAATTGACTATGACTATACTGGAAGTAACGGATTTTTCGGGAATTCTTCCGGTAATGCAATGAAGATTGCTGATGTTAAAGCTGCAGCAGCTGCGGGGCAGCAGTGGGCTAAAGATTTACTACCAAAAATTGTGGAATCGGCCGACGACTTCCGTTTTTATATCCGTTATAGATTCTAATCAGAGGACAAAAGCCTCTGGCTAGGCTTTTGTTTCTTTAATCCCCCCTTATCCATATCCTACACATTTCTAATTAATTATTATTTATTTTTTGCAATATTTTTAATTTTTAATTAGGTTGTACTATAATCTATTATCATAGAATCAGTAATGCCAAAGCACTATTTGACTGAGAAAGGAAAAAAATGAAAGTAATCAAAGGGTTGATGATCTCACTACTGGTGATAAGCGGACTATACGCAGCAGAAGCAAACCATGTAAGAGTATTCTCCATGGACAATAAAGATGGAAAGGTAACCCCCAAAAGTATTCAGGAAGCATTTGAAAAGACAGGTTTTATGGTAGAAGCGAACAATGATATGCTGGTACCTTTCAAGCGGGATTTTCACAAGCTTTATCACAAAGTGTATAACCTGATGGTACTTTGGGACAAAGCTACCTTTAGGAAATTGGCGGTCAAGTACCCCAAAATTGCACTCTTTACACCATTGAGTATGTCTATTTATACTGCGAAGGGTGATACCACTATCAATGTCTCCTCCCTTTCCCCTGCCGGTATCGCTGCAATGACAGGTATACCGGCAAATGAACCGGTGCTTGTGGCCTTGGGACAGAAGATTGAAAAGGCACTGAAGCTGGCGATGCCCAACGGAGTATTTAAAAAGTTGCCGTATAGAATGGCAAAGCCGGAGGGGCCGCTGGTGCATGAAGTAAGCTTCAAAATCAAAGGCAATGACTGGGAAGAGGCAAAAGATGATCTGGAGATGGCGTTTGAGGGAGAGCTGGCACCAAACGGATTTGTCAGTCCTGTATTTGTTGACCTCAACTACGATTTGGGTGAGCACAACATTGAAGCGTATGATTTTTTTGATGCTTACTCCATCTGCAAGATTTCGGTCATCTATACCGTTTCACAAAAGCACCCTGAAGCCGGTGCTTTTGGCCCCTGTACGCTTTTCCTCTACACTAAAAAGGGAGAGAAGGTCATTCATATGGGCTTCCCGACAGTCTACAAGTGGTTCAGTGCGCTCAATATTCAGGACAAAGCATCAAGAGATGTACTGCTTGATGCACAGAAGAAGTTTGAAAAGATTCTTGAGAAACGAGGAACGAAATAGAAATTGAGGCCGTTTTGCCTTACCCCTGTATTTGACCTCTTGATAGATTATTCAAATGTGAAGACAGGGATAGCATGCTGTATCTTAATCAAGCAGTAAAATAGTATCTTCTATTTTTACCTCTCCCTCTTTGACCACTTTTGCGAAAATACCTCTGTCATCTTTTAACAGTTTTGGAATACGTTTATCGAGCTTGGAAAGATGATTACAGAGTGTGCAGTTTTGAGTGATTTCAAAAATTGCGCTGCCTATTTGCAGCTGGCAGCCGGCAGGAAGGTGGTAGGGGTTGTAGTCAATAAGAAGGTTTTCTCCCAGATAACCATGGGGCATTTTGACTGAGAGCTGTTCTTCAGCCAGTACATAGCTGTCGAGTGAAGTAATCAGTACGGTTCGCTCGGCAGGGCTACCATAGTGCTTGTCTGCAACAATGCCTTTTGGGTCTACTGTAACGCTTTTTTTCTCGATGGGCTTATTGATACCTTTCTGCGTAATGAAAAGTTTATGTACCTTGCCGACAATGTGCATGGCAGACCCTCCTGTTTTTTCATCATTGTAACATAAAGAGGCTAACCGGTAAGGTGTGATTATGTTCTGTTTTTTTGATAATATCCAGAAATTTTATTTATTTTGTATTGCGTTAGCTAATAATATGTATATTTTCAGTGAATATTGAAACAGTTATAGGGATATTTTGTGTTTCGCTTGACATTTTAATTTAATTTCGATTACAATCAAAAACAATAGTGTCTCTTCGCTCGTGAGGGTAGGAGTGCTACGTAATAAAATAAGGAGGTAATATGACTAAGATAAGTAAAGCTTCTGAGATTGAAACCATTCAGTCTGGCAGAAGAGACTTTTTTAGAAAGTCGGCAGCATTTTCAGTCAGCGCTATGGCAGCAGCAAGCGTAATGGCGCCGGTGAAGATTGATGCCGAAGAGCATAAAGGGCTCAAGGGCGATCCTGCGATCCTTGAAGAAAAACAGTGGGGTACATCATTCGGATATCCCGTTACATACAACCGATACGGACAGCCGTCCCCATATGAGCACAATGTAACAAGAAGAAATACCAAGCTTCTCTCCTCTGGTAACTGGTATGCATCAATTGCGATGTGCCCAATTCAGGATCTCGAGGGAATCATTACACCAAACGGACTCTTTTTCAGCCGTTGTCACGGTGGTACTGCAGAGATCGATCCTAACGAGCATAGACTGATGATCCACGGATTGGTGGAGAAAAGCCTTGTACTGACAATGGATGAGTTGAAAAAATATCCGAAAGTAAGCCGTGTTCACTTTATTGAGTGTCCTGCAAACGGTGGACCGGAGTGGAGAGGACCTCAGTTCCCTGCACTGCAGTTTGCCAAAGGTATGATGAGCTGTGCAGAGTGGACAGGGGTATACATCAAAGATATCCTCAAAGACCTTGGGCTTAAGCCAAATGCACGCTGGATGCTGGCAGAAGGTGTAGACAATTCTCACATGGGTAGAACAGTCCCTATTGACAAAGTGCTTGATGATGCGATGATTGTATGGGCACAAAACGGTGAAGCACTCAGACCTGAGCAGGGGTATCCAATCAGACTGCTTGTTCCGGGTTGGGAAGGTAACCTCTGTGTGAAATGGCTTGGCAGACTTGAATTTGCATCTGAACCATTCTATGCAAAAGAAGAGACAGCAAAATATACGGCACTGAAAAAATCCGGTAAAGCGATTCAGCACTTCTATGCAAATGAAGTAAACTCCGTTATTACATCTCCATGCCCTGAAAAACCGTGGACTGATTTGAAAAAGGGTGACATTGTAGAAATTGAAGGACTTGCTTGGTCTGGTATGGGTACCATCAAGGGTGTCGATATCTCATTTGACGGTGGTAAAAACTGGGTTGAAGCAAGTCTCAAAGGATTGGTTCTACCAAAAGCGTGGACACGGTTCAGTTATATCTACAAGTATGAGGGTAAACCGCTCCTGCTTTCAAGCCGTGCAAGAGATGATGCTGGACATATTCAGCCAACAGTCAAGCATGAAAGAGATGTCATGGGTGTAGAGTCTGTTTATCACAGAAACGGAATATTTACTTGGGAAGTAACAGCAAAAGGGGAGGTGAACAATGTTCAAGTCTTATCGTAATATCATGTTGTCAGCGGTCGTCGTCGCGGCAGCTTCGACAACACTGTTTGCAGGGAGTGATGCTTCACGTACCTACGCAAATGGTAAAAAGGTCATCGATGGTGGTGTAACCTACCCGGTTAAACATGACATGACATCACTTTACCATGTCAATACAAAGGCGCATAAATCTTCATTCAAAATTGGAAGACAGGCAACCCCTGATGAGATCAAAGCGTGGAATATTGATGTTATGCCTGACGGTACAGGTCTGCCGGAAGGTCACGGGACAGTAGAAGAGGGCGACTCTCTATATGAAGAGAAGTGTGCTGCATGTCACTTCGACTTTGGTACCGGCGGTGCCGGGTATCCTGCATTGCAGAAGGGAAATGCCTATGAGGGGCATAAAACGCTAACATACCAGCGTGTTAACGGCAATGATGAAGGTCCAATTAGAGTATTCGGTACCTATTGGCCGCGTGCAAGTACCCTTTGGTGGTATATTAAAACCGGTATGCCTCACCCGCATCCAATGTCTCTGACAGACAATGAGGTATACGCACTTTGTGCATATATCATATCTATCAATGAGTTGAAGATCGATGGGGAAGAACTTGATGATGACTATGATTTGAATAGAGAAAAGTTCCTGAAGCTTGTGATGCCAAACAAAGATGGTTTTGTACCAAAAATCGATGGCAAAAATGGTGTTGAGAATGCACGTAAGTATTTCAACAACTTTAAGAACTACGGAAATGGTACACGCTGTATGAAAAACTGCTTTAAAGGTAAGCCGGTTCTGGCACGTATCAGTGGTTCAGGAATCAGTGACTATCTGCCGCCAATTTCCGAGAAGAAAGATCTTCCGAAGAAAAAAGCGGGTGCCGGTGCAGAGCATCCTGGCAAAAAAGCCTATGAAGCTTCCTGTGCGGTATGTCACGCGACAGATGCAATGGGTGCACCGGTTGTCGGAAACAAAAAAGACTGGGCGCCAAGAATTAAACAGGGCATGGACAAAGTCTATAATAATGCAATTCACGGTATTAATGGTATGCCTCCCAAAGGCGGTACATCACTGTCGGATGACAAGATCAAAGAGATCGTAGACTACATGGTAGATGCAAGCAAATAGTGAGTATTCACGTTTGCTTCACAATTTTTAGTGTATAATGGTGCACAAGGTTTCATAACCTTTTGTACCGATCAATTCAAAAAAGGAAACAGTATGAACAGAAGAAATTTTATGGGTTTTGGTGTGTTGGCGATGGCGACACTGCCGGCTGTATTGAGCGCATTTGAAAGTATTGACTTCAGAAAAACGAAGCCGGATGTCTGGAAAGCAAAGACAGTTGATGATGCGATTAAAGCACTCTATGGCGATATTAAGCCGGAAGAAAAAGGTGTTAAAGTAAAAGCACCAAAAGTAGCAAGTAACGGTGGTGCGGTACCTGTAACTGTGAAGTCTGACATCCCTGCAAAAACAGTAGCATTCTTCCAAAATATGAACCCAGAAAGTGCTGTTGTAGTATGGAATATACCTGAGGATGCTGTCATTGACTACTTTATAAAGATCAAGCTGAAAGCGACTGATGAGAATGGCGGTAACGGTGAATTGACTGCTGTTGTTGAAGGTAAAGACGGAAAGTTCTACATCGGTAAAACAAAACTTCAGGTTGCTAAAGGTGGTTGTGAAGGTTAATTGACCTCCACACACTGAATTTTAAGAGAATACGAAAAAGGAATAGTACTATGGGTAATATGAAAATCAAAGCAAAAGAAAAAAATGGTGTCGTCGGTGTTAAAGTACTGATCAAGCACGATATGCTGACTTATGACCAAGCAAAGAAAAAAGGTGTTGATGCAAACTTCATCACACACATTACTGCAAAAGTGGGTGATAAAATTGTTTATGATGCATCTACAAGCCAGTTCCTCTCTAAAAACCCTATGCTTAAGTTTAAGTTCAAAGGTGCCAAGAAGGGTGATGAACTGACAATCTCATGGGTTGACCTTTCAGGAAAATCTGTAACAGAAAGCAAGAAGATCAAGTAAGTTCTGTCTTCTGCTTTGCCTGCCCTCGGGCAGACAGACAAGCCAAGCGATCTAAGGATAGTTTAGCTTATCTGCGACACTTCGAACCAATAATTTTCACAGCGTGTCAGTGTAGCTTCTTTTCTGCGCCTAAAGTGTGCTTCCATATCAAAATCTTCTTTGCCATACCCTTCTTTGTATTCATCGATAAATGCTGCATAGGTATCTTCTTTCATGGCTGTAATCTCGTATATCACGTTATGGTATAGTTTACCGCTGTCATTGAGCGCTTCCCTGTTTTGCTCATTGACATTGATACTGCCATAACGTTCTTCTTTTGGAAGTGTCATATTCATCTCAAGGTAGGCACGCATAGATGCAAGCATATGTTCCAGTTGGGGGATAGGCAGTTTTTGTGGATTCTCTTGGAAGGTAGTGGCAAGTGCTTTGCTGTAGCCCCAGCCTCCCTCAACGGGTAAATCGGTATCGAATGCTGCTTTGATCACTGCTGCAATGGGCTCATCGGAAGGTATCTGTTTAAATGTTGACATCGTTTCTGTCCTTTTTCTCTTTTTGGCTGTTTTATGGGCTGTATTATATCGGATTGAATATAATCAATGAAAAAAGAGAGGGGATTTTGTAGACTGGTGTCAAGATCCCGCATCGAGGACGGAATGGCGGGGAGGAAAAAGGGGACTTACAGTCCCGCTTCCTGAATGGCTTCTGTCTGTGCGTGTGCTATGAGCGGGTCGATGAGAAGCTGAAGGTTGCCGTTGTTCATCACATCATCGAGTGCATAGAGGGTCAGACCGATGCGGTGGTCGGTAATGCGGTTCTGCGGGTAGTTGTAGGTTCTTATTTTCTCAGAACGGTCTCCCGAACCAACCTGGAGTTTACGCTGTCCGGCAGTCTCATCAAGCTGTTTTTGCAGTTCGGCTTCATAGACACGTGCTTTAAGAACCTTCATCGCTTTATCACGGTTTTTGTGCTGTGACTTTTCATCCTGAATGGCAACGACAATACCGGTAGGGATATGTGTCAGACGTACGGCAGAGTCTGTTGTATTGACCGATTGTCCTCCACAGCCGCTGGAGCGGTAGACATCCATTTTGATCTCATTTGGTTTGATATCGACTTCGACATCGTCCACTTCAGGAATAACTGCTACGGTGATGGCAGAAGTGTGTACACGTCCCTGTGTTTCTGTGTCAGGAACACGCTGTACACGATGGGTTCCTGCTTCGTATTTGAGTTTCGAATAGACACTTTCACCTTTGATCTGGGCGATGAGTTCCTTGTATCCGCCTGCGGTACCGTCACTGCTGCTGACAATCTCTACTTTCCAGTCCATCTGTTCGGCATAACGGGTATACATTCTAAAGACATCGGCAACGAAAAGTGCACTTTCATCTCCGCCTGCCCCTGCACGAAGTTCGAGGAAGATGTTTTTGTCATCGTTCTTGTCTTTGGGGATCATCAGCACTTTGATCTCTTCTTCAAGTTTTGGAAGCATGGGTTCGAGTTCTGAAAGTTCCTCTTTTGCCAATTCTCCAAGTTCGGGATCTCCGAGAAGCTCTTTGTTCTCCTCTATAGCATTGGCAGTTTCAATGTAGTTCTTGGCTTTTTCTACCAGCTCGTTCAGTCCTGCCTGCTCTTTGCTCAGTTCTGTCATACGGTTGATATCACTGGCGATATCCGGAGAGCTTAAGAGTTCGCTGATCTCATTGTGTCTATCGATAAAGGGTTGAAGTTTTTCTATGAACATAGGCGTTCTTTATAGTAAATTTTGAGGATGTTTGTAATTTAAAGTAATTGAAAGGGGTTCGAAACTGCTTATGCAGCTTCGATGTTGTTAACCATTTTATGAAGACGGCTTACTTTTCTGGATGCTGTCTGTTTCTTGATGAAACCTTTGCTAACCAGCGCATGAATCTTCTTGTTGGCTACTTTAAACGCTTCTGCCGCAGCTGCTTTGTCGCCTGCTTCTACTGCTTCATGAACTGCTTTTACGATGTTTTTGAAACGTGTTCTGTAGTATCTGTTTCTTTCCGTTCTCTTTGCCGTTTGCAAAATACGCTTTTTTGCTGACTTATGGTGTGCCATAGAATTCCTTTTGGAGTTTGTTAGTTGCCACTCCATAATGGTATAGAGTGAAAATAGTTCGCGAATAATATCTAAAATAATATTAAAGCATTATTAAATGCATGCAGCTTTGGTGTTGGGACGGGAAGTTAATGATAATTCGATAAAATTGGGCAATAGTAATTGTAGTCAAGGAGAATAGTGTGGCACTTTTTGGAACAGACGGAGTCCGTGGAAAAGCAGGCAAGAAAGTAACGGCTATCAGTACCATGAAACTGGCGATGGCAACAGGTATTTACTTTAAACAAAGTGCAAGAACCAAGAAAATTCTGGTGGGTAAAGATACACGGCGTAGTGGCTACATGATCGAAAATGCGCTTGTGTCGGGATTGACGGCAGTAGGGTTTGATGTGATTCAGATCGGTCCCATGCCAACACCCGCCGTAGCATTCCTGACTGAAAACATGCGCTGTGATGCAGGGATTATGATTTCGGCAAGTCACAATCCCTACTATGACAACGGTATCAAATTTTTTGATGCTGATGGCAATAAGCTCAACCGTGAAGAAGAGGAAAAGATAGAAGCAATCTTTGCCGATGATATACAAGTAGAATCAGCACAGGAGACAGGGAAGCATATTGGAAAATCGAAGCGTATCGATGATGTGATCGGCCGATATATTGTGCATATCAAAAATTCCTTTCCAAAATCGTTGACACTTTCCGGTATGCGTATAGTAATTGACTGTGCCAATGGAGCCGGGTATATTGTCGGGCCGACCATTTTACAGGAGCTTGGGGCAGAAGTATTTGTCATTGGAGATGAGCCAAACGGTTTCAATATCAATGACGGATGCGGTGCGATGCATCCGGAAAATCTTGCAAAAGTAGTATTGGACAAGCGAGCAGATCTCGGTATAGCTCTGGATGGGGATGCGGATAGACTGGTACTGGTAGACGAGAAGGGTGAAGTCATTGACGGTGACAAACTGATGGGGGTACTGGCTGTCTATATGAAAGAACAGGATACGCTCAAAGGTGACGGTATGGTTGCAACGGTCATGAGTAATCAGGGGCTGGAGGAGTATCTGTCCAAGCATGGTCTTGAGCTTTATCGTTCTGCGGTAGGAGACAAGAATGTTGTTGAAGTGATGCAGCAAAAAGGTATTAACTTTGGCGGTGAGCAGAGCGGACATATTATTTTTTCGGATTATGCCAAAACCGGTGATGGGCTTTCGAGTGCGTTGCAGGCACTGGCCTATTTGGTGACAACAGGCAAAAAGGCAAGTGAAGCCTTTAATCCGTACGACTCCTATCCTCAAATGCTGGTCAACCTGCTTGTGGATGAGAAGCGGCCGTTTGAAGAGATTGAGGGGCTTGATGCATTGAAGGCAGAAGTGGAAGCACAGGGGATGCGCCACCTTTTCCGATACTCCGGAACGGAGAACAAGATCAGGCTGCTGCTTGAGGGAAAAGATGAAAAGAGACTTGAAGCGATGATGGATCGATGTACGGCATTTTTCAAGAGTGCGCTGGTCTAATGCGTATTTTTGCCGTTTTTCTGTTTGCTGCTGTCGGCACTTTTATTGTTGACCAGGGTATCAAGACACTTTTTCTGGAAGGCTACTATCGTCCCGGCAGCTGTATTGACCTCTCTTTGCACTTCAATAAGGGGGTCGCCTTTTCACTTTTTGCCTTTCTCGGGCCGTACCTGAAATGGATTCAGTTGTTGCTGATTGCAGCTATTTTGTATGTTGTATTGAGGGAGGGCTACCTTAAGCGGTATGCCTTCCCCATAGGTCTGCTCATGGGCGGGGCACTGGGAAACCTTTATGACCGCTTCGTGCATGGAGGAGTGGTCGACTATGTCGCCTGGCACTGCGGGTTTGATTTTGCTGTGTTTAATTTTGCTGATATGGCTATTGATCTTGCGGTAGTATGGATCATCGTTGTCACATATTTCTTTCCCAAAAAGTCTTCCCATACATGAAAAAGTTTCTGTTTGGCTGGCTTGCCGTAACGGTACTTTTATGCGGAGGTATGACAGATGTCAATATTGCTCCCCCTTCTTTCAATCTTTCCAAAACACCCATACATTTTTTAGACCAGAGGGTATTGCATTACAGTCACATTGACGGGCTGAAATTTTCGGAGATCTCAGATCTTGTCTATGATGCTTCGGCACACCGCCTTTATATGATCAGCGATGAAGGGGTGCTGTTTGTCTTCAATGCTCGTTTTGGAGAAAGGATCGAGGTACTTGAACCGCTGAAAGCGGTACCGCTTCTGAAAAAAGGCGGTAAACCGTTTAAAAAGTGGCGTAGAGACAGCGAGGGGATGACACTTGACGGCAGGAAACGGCTGTTGATTTCGTTTGAAGGAAAGCCGAAGATTGGATGGTTTCACAAAAACTCAGATAAGATTGGTCAGCACATCAAAAAGTACACCCTTCCCAAAGTCCTGCGCAGTCCCAAACACTACCGCAGCAAGAACAAATCGCTTGAAGCACTGGCGTGGCATCCACGCTATGGAGTGCTGACGGTGGCGGAGTGGCCATTGAAACGTGATGATAAAAAGCGCCAGACCGTCTATGCCCTGAATGGAAAGCAGTGGCATTTCAAAGCCGAGCCCGAGGCGCGAAGTGCGGTGTCTGCCATGGAAGTCATGGATGACGGTAATTTGCTGGTGATCGAACGTTCTTTCACCGGATTGCTTGACCCTTTTGTGGTGACCCTCAAAAAGGTCTATCTCAACCATTGCCAAAAGCGATGGTGCCGATCAAAAGTGTTGTTAAAAATGGACAGTCATAAAGGATGGGATGTGGACAATTTCGAGGGGCTGGCGAAAATCGGGAAGCACCGTTATGTCATGATCAGTGATGATAACGACAACTTCTTTCAGAAAATGCTGTTGATCTACTTTGAGGTGAAAGAGTGAAACAGATCATTTTGTATGTCATCTTGAGTGCAGTGCTCGCCGGCATCGGATGGTTTGGACTGAAAGCTTCCCAGGAGGCGGCAGCCTATGAACAGGCAACTGCGACACTCGTTAAACAGATGAATCCCAAGGCATTGGCAGCATACAAAGCCAAAGAGTGGGCAGAGAAACTCTCATTTGGGTTTTATACCAATACCAAACGCAAAGTACTGTCAGCAGAACGGGAAAAGCAGAAACGGCACCATAAAGCGGGCATATGCTATACCTATTACGCAATGGGTCTGCTGTTGATTGTGTTACTGGCATATTTTGTACTCTCGTTGCGTGAATTTACCTTTTTCGGTGCACTTGCTGCCGGAGAGATGCTCTATTTCGGTCTGACCGCACCCATTATGATGGTGACGATCCACAAAGAGGTAGCGTACCTTGGGGACGTGGTGCTTTCATTCGAATCCAAAAGTGTAGTAGGCTCGATTGCCAAGCTTTTTGAGAACGGAGACACTGTAGTTGCATTGACAATACTGCTTTTTTCGGTGCTTATCCCTGCGGTGAAAACATTTGCTATACTCTTTGTGAGTCTCTTTATGCAGAGCCGGTTCGCGCATGGTGTGGTGAAGTTTTTTAAAATGATCGGAAAGTGGTCGATGGTCGATGTTTTTGTGGTTGCGACTTTTCTTGTTTATCTGACAGTAAATAAAGGGGATGTCAGCCGTGCAGAAGTAGAAGTGGGACTTTACTTTTTTCTTGCCTATGTCATCGTCTCAATGCTGGTGAGCTTGAGTGCCGACAAGATGCTTCATCGGCACAAAAACAGATAGTAAATGTTAAATGACCATCTCCACATCGTCGTGATCCTGGAAACATTTAAAAAGCCTGTCTCTCTCTTCTTCATTTTCCACAGTACAGGAGGCATTGTAGGTGGTAAACTTCCCTGTTCGTGAAGTGTTGCCAAGTGAGCAGAGATGCTCCTTGTCTCCCATCACTTCTTTAATGCAGGCTTTGAGTTTGTCCTTGTCACGCCCGATGATCTTGTAACCCCATGTTGTGGGATATTCGATTTGCGGTTTTTCTGTGGTGTTGTTATCGAGAACCATCAAGAACTCCTTGTGTTATATTTAAGATATTATACAGCAAATAGCGGGAGAACGATGCAACCTTAGTTGCCGCCTCTTTTGAAATCTCCTGATTTCCCGCCGCTTTTATGTTCAAGTTGCACATTTCTGATGACCATTCCTTTATCAATGGCTTTGAGCATATCGTAAATAGTCAGCAGTCCTACACTGACACCGGTGAGCGCTTCCATTTCTACACCGGTCTTTCCGGTCAGTTTTGCGGTGACGGTCAATTTGAAGCCCGGAAGATCAGGCAACTCCTCGATATCGGTCTTAACTGATGTGAGCATCAGGGGATGGCACATGGGAATAAGGGTACTGGTCTGCTTGGTTCCCTGAATGGCGGCAATAACCGCAGTTTGTAGTACCGGTCCTTTCTTTGCAGTATTGGCAACAACAGCATCGAAAGCAGCTTGTCCTACTTCGATAGTGCCGCTTGCTGTGGCAATACGTGTGGTGTTTTCTTTGTCGGAGACGTCGACCATTTTTGGTTTGTTCTGTTCGTCAAGATGTGTTAAGTTCACGGGGTATCCTCAAAAGTTTTTGTACATTTTAGCATAAAAGATGACGAAAATATATCTTAGATGACGTAAAAAAGTAAAAAATGACGTATAAATAAAAATATTATTGACTTTTTTCATCAAAAGGTGTACAATGGCACAAATGCAAAAGGAGTACCATGACATATGCGTATCTTAGACAGATGTCCAACTATAACAATCTGTCCGAACAGCAGCGGATCATTCTCTCTTTTGCATTGACACGGGGATTAGAGATAGACAAAGAAGTCATCGAGTACAGTACCAAAAACCGTCCGATTGAAGAGCGTGAAGAGTTTAACGAGTTTCTGCAGTCTCTCAAGGAGAATGAAGATATAATCGTCGTTGAACATTTGGCGATTTTGAGTGATGTGGTTGAGGAAATTGTCAAGGTGATCAATTGTATGCTAAGTCGGGGCATTGTGCTTTATCTTGCCAAAACAGGCATTAAAATCACAAAAACGACCCCTTTGGTGGAGGTATTTCCTCTTCTGAATGATCTGAGGGAAGCCCAAAAAGCCAAAACCGGTCATATTGGCCGACCTAAAGGCAGCCGCTCATCATCAAAATTCGATGTCTATCAGGCAGAGATCATCACTCTTCTCAAGGAAGGGAAAAGTGTCAGTGCAATAGCGAGAGAACTGAATGTCAGCAGAAGTTCGCTGAAGGACTATATTGAATCAAGAGGGATCAAGGAACTTGTCAAGGGTTCCTGGATGGAAATTGCAACACCTGCACAGGTACCGGGTATAGATAATACAGTGCTTATCTGCCCTTTTGAGCAGGTGAATAAAACAGAAAAAGAAAAAAAACAAACTGAAAGGATATCGTAAATGGAAGCAACAGCCAAAGTCGAAGAGACAAAGCCAAAGAAAAACAAAGCAAAAGAGTATTTGAAGGGGTGGGTTCCCTACCGTATCAAGCGTTATTGGATGTATGCAGCGGTAACGATCATCGCACTTGTGACACCGTGGATTACTATTAACGGAAATCATATTTTTCTACTCAGTTTTGACCATAAAAAACTGGAATTGATGGGAGTGGCCTTTGATATGCAGGAACTCTATCTTATGCCGTTCCTGCTGATGCTCCTCTTTTTGGGAATCTTTGCCGTAACAGCAGTGGGTGGTCGAGCATGGTGCGGATGGGCATGTCCGCAGACTATTTTCCGTGTTATCTACAGAGACTTGATTGAAACAAAACTTCTGGGGCTGCGAAAGCGTATCAAAAATAAGCAGCAGGAACCGGATATGAGCAAGCCTGAGAACAAAGTCAAAAAAGCCATTGCTATTCTTATCTGGTCAGTATTGGCACTTATCGCCGCAGCGGATTTTATGTGGTATTTTATCCCGCCGGAAGATTTTTTCAAATACCTTCAGCATCCGGCAGATCATATGATTATGATCGGATTTGTTCTCGGTGTGGCACTGTTCCTTATTGCTGACGTAGTGTTTATCAAAGAGGACTTCTGTGTCTATATCTGCCCTTACAGCCGTGTACAGTCAGTACTGTATGATGACGATACTCTGATGGCGATCTATGATCCGATCCGTGGTGGAGAGATTTATCAAGGGCATGGAAACGAAAGACACAAAGTGTTTAATAAGCAAAAAGAGCTTAAAGCAGTCAATCCTGAAGCAGAATGTACAACGTGTGAGAGTTGTGTGACCGTCTGTCCTACTCATATCGACATTCGTAAAGGTCTGCAGCTTGAGTGTATCAACTGTCTGGAGTGTGTTGATGCCTGTACCCAGGTCATGGGAGCACTGGGTAAACCGAGTCTTGTCCAGTGGTCAAGTGTGGTAGAGACAGAAAAACATGAGCGTAAAACAAAGATTTTCAGACCGAAAGTCATTGCCTACTTTACTGTATTGGCGATAGTGCTTGTATCACTTTTTGTAATGGGAAGTGAAAAAGAGCATATGCTCTTGAACATCAATAAAACAACACGGCTTTACAAAATTCTTCCTGACGGTAATGTCGAGAACGACTATGTGTTCCTGTTTGCCAATACCGACAGTAAGCGTCACAAGTACTATTTTGAAATTGAAGGTGACCTGAAGAACAAAATTGAGATTATTCGGCCTAAAGAGGCGTTTAGCATTGCTCCGGAGAAGAAGCATAAGAAAGTTGTTGTTCTCAGAACCAAAGACAAATTGGCAGACAACACAAGAAAAGATGTACCTATCCCGGTCACTATCAAAGCCTATGCGGTAGATGATAAAAAGAAAATTGCAGTTATCCGACATACTGTGTTTGTCTATCCGAGAGCTGACCTGATAGAGAAAAAGACAAAGTAGCATGCTATTGCATAGAAAGCCTGAAACATTTTTGGGTATCAGGCTGATATCAATCATTATTAATACAGAGGAGTGAAGATGGCAAAGGTACTGGTTCTTGGCGGAGGTTTCGCCGGAGTGGAAACAGCGATCTATCTGCGTAAGCATGATATGGATGTAACGCTGGTGAGTGACAGAGACTACTTTTATATCTATCCCACGTCAATCTGGATTCCGACAGGAGAAGCGACACAGGAGGAGGTAAGTGTACCTCTGGATCAGTTGGCTTTTGCCCATGGTTTTCAATTGATCATTGATCCGGTCACTGCTATCGACCCAGCCAATAAAAGTGCAA
The DNA here is from genome assembly GCA_026983515.1 of Sulfurovum sp. Lineage (GTDB taxonomy): Bacteria > Campylobacterota > Campylobacteria > Campylobacterales > Sulfurovaceae > Sulfurovum. The sequence goes on along the minus strand of JALWHT010000011.1, from coordinate 11,841 downwards.
CCCTTGCCAGCGGCAGAAAGTTGGAAGGATACGATTATCTTGTGGTTGCATTGGGACAGGATAAGATACAGCACAAGGGAATGGAGCATACGCTCTCCATATGTGGAAAGCCTGAAGAGGCTACCGAACTCTTTAAGCGCCTTGATGCTTTGGTTCGCAAAGGAGAAGGGAAGCTTACCTTTGGATTTGGTGGAAATCCTAAAGATTCCTCAGCCGTGAGAGGCGGTCCGGCATTTGAAGTTCTTTTTAATGTACATAATTTTTTGAAGCGAAAAGGGCTGCGTGAGAAATTTGAGCTGACGTTCTTTGCACCGATGGAAAAGCCCGGACAGAAGATGGGAGAGAAAGCCCTGGTGATGATGGACAAAATGTTTGAGATGGATGACATCAAAAAGAAGATTGGTTCCAAAATTACTGAATTTGTCGAAGACGGTATTCTTTTTGAAGATGGTACGAAACTGGAGTCTGACTTGACCATGTTTATTTCGGCCGGTACCGGGCACAGTATTCTGAAAGAATCAGGGCTGCCGTTGAGCGATGCAGGATTTGTTGTTACCAACGAGTACAACGAAATTGAAGGATTTGACGGCGTATATGCCGTAGGAGACTCTGCCTCGCTGATGGGACCCCAATGGCGTGCCAAGCAGGGGCATGTGGCAGAAGTAATGGCACGTAATACGGCATACAATATCTTCCAGCATGCACAGGGGATTGATTCAAAGAAGAGCTATCTTGATCATTTGAATATTTTGTGTGTAATGGATATTGGAAACGGTGCAGCCTTTGTCTACCGTGACAACAAACGTGCGAAAATGATCCCAATGCCGATTGTCGGTCACTGGATGAAAAAAGGCTGGGGCTGGTACTGTCGCAATTCAAAATTAGGCAAAATTCCCCGAATACCTGGGATGTGAGAACCGTAATAAACGACACCTGCGTGTCGTTTATAGGTTCGAAACCGGAGCGGTCGTAGCGAAGCGGAGCCGCATAGGCTGAGAGCCGTGTTACGCGGACAACACCTGTCATCTAAAAACAACCAAAAAAGGAACCTTATGAAACAAATTACTGTATTGGAAAAATATCCTGTATTTACACTTGAAATACAAAAAAGGGAAACATCGTATCAAACTATTGATGCAATCTTTACCTATCTGAAAGATCAAATAGCGGAGCATCCTGTCGCAATATATATTGGAGAGTTTGACCACTATGCACATACCATGTCGCTGAGTGAAGGCAAAGTGGCTGACGGTATTCTTGCGGCCAAAAATATTATTTGTTGTTTTGGGAAAGTGTTGCCCAAACCGGAGGTTCTTGCTGTCCGTCCCCGATCTATTGGCGTTGCAGAGTATGAAGACCGTTTTGTGATCAGTTTTATGGAAGCGCCCAACCCGGATGCGAACAAAGCAATGGAGAGCTGGATAAAAGGACTGGTTTAAAACAATTGTGTTACGTAAGGTAGCATAGTTGCCTGAAAGCCCGTAATCAGCGTGTGCCTTAGAGTATGAAATCAGATCTATATTGATAGAAACGCATCAAAAATGCACGGATTTTTTAAATTAAGAGTAATTTTATCCTAATTAAGTCATACTACGACTATCAAACTTAAATAAAAGGATATTAAATGGCAACAGTAACATTTAAAAACGACACAGTATGTAATCTTGCAGGTAATGAAGTAAACGTTGGAGATAAGGCTCCTGTAGTAACAGTAGTAAACTCCAACCCAATGCTACAAGATGAGCAGGTAGGTGGAGAAGGTAAAGTGCAGCTGGTTATCGCTGTTCCTTCACTTGACACCGGGGTATGTGACGCTGAGACAAGAAGATTCAACCAGGAAGCGGCTGATCTTGAGGGTGTAGAAGTGATCACAGTCTCTATGGACCTTCCCTTTGCAGCAGCAAGATGGTGTGGTGCAGCAGGCATTGAAAACATCAAAGTATGTTCTGACTTCAGAAACAAAGACTTCGGTAACGCATACGGCGTACTGCTTGCTGATGGACCACTTGCAGGTGTACTTGCACGTGTGATCTTCGTTATCGGAAAAGACGGTAAAGTAACTTACAAGCAGGTTGTTCCTGAAATTACAGAAGAGCCAAACTATGAAGAGGCAATCGAAGCTGCAAAAGCTGCTGCCAACGCGTAACTTTTTTTCAGACCTTCGGGTCTGAAACCTCATTCATTATTTCCTTCTTTTTTCTTACGACTCCCTAATTGTATTTTTGTTACAATCACTTCATGTATATATCACGTTATTTTATGCCTATTATCTTTCTTGCCATACCGTTTTTTTTCAGCGCCTGTCAGCCTGACGTCAAAAACAACCAGTATACGCTTGATGAGTGTAAAAAGGAGCTGCTTGAAGCGGAAGATTTCGATGAAAGTGCCAAAATAGACCATATTGTTGTTATTAAAAAAGAGCGCAAGATGTATCTCTATCGCAACGGCAAACTCCAGGCAACCTTTCCTGTCTCTTTAGGGAAGAATCCAATAGGGCAGAAACAGCAGAAAGGCGACTACCGTACACCGGAAGGGACATTCTGGATTTACAGGAAGCTTTGTTCTCCCAAATACTATCGTTCTCTTTGTATCTCCTATCCTCGTCCGCAGGATATTGCATCGGCAAAGCGTCGCGGTGTAGATCCGGGAGGCAGTATCACGATCCATGCACAACCTGCCTGGAATGCAGACGGCCATGGTGATAAGTATACTTTGGAGCATAACTGGACACAGGGATGTGTAGCTGTGACGAACAGGGCCATGAAACAGCTTTGGTATGCGGTGCGCGAAGGCGTTCCTGTGACAATAAAATAGCAAAGGAGTATCGTATCGGGCGTTATACACAAAAGCAGATTGAAAAGTTTAACAGACAGAAGTATATTGGGGAACTGGAGAAGATTGGAAAGAATCTTTTTCGTATGTTGCGTGATGAGAGGGTCTCTTCTCAAGATTTTACGGTAAAATTTGAACAGCTCAAGCAGAAGTTTGACGAGCGTGAGGCTGTGCAGCTTGATTCAGAGTATCATCGGCAGATGAAACAGTATATCGAGCGGCTCTATGAAGAGACCTGCAATAACCATGCCTTTGACAATGTGAGAATGGATGAAATGCGTGAAGCGGAAATGAGTAACCTTAATCGGCTTCAGAAACTTAAAAATGCAAGCAGCTACAAAAAAGAGAAGCATAAAGCCAAAGGGCAGAATGAAGATTGGGGTTAACCCAAAAAAGGAGCAAGAATGAGACTGAAAGTACTATTGGCCGTAATGGCTGCGGGAATGCTGTTTATTTTAGGAGGGTGTGGTAAGCCGACCTATACGGGAAAAGCAGACAAGACGCCGTATGAGACACGACAGTGTAACCGGGAATTGGCAAAAGGAGCCGAGATTGATCCAAATATGATTATTGACAGGCTAGAAGTGTTTAAGTCTAAACGTATGATGTATGGGTACCGCAACGGAAAGAAAGTATTTGAGTCGCGCATGTCGCTTGGAAAGAATGGTGACAAGGGAACAAAAATGAAAGCAGGTGACTACCGTACCCCGGAGGGGCACTATACGATCGTACGAAAGAAGTGTGATCCCAGACTCTATCGTTCTTTGATGATCTCGTACCCGAACAAGGAAGATATGGCACGTTGCAAGGCCAAAGGATTTTGTCCTGGAGGTTACATTACGATTCATGGTCAGCCCAAGTGGAATGCAGATGGCAGAGGTGATGCCTACACGCTTGCACATGACTGGACAGAGGGGTGTATGGCCGTGCCGAACAAGAAGATGCTGCAGCTTTGGAAAGGTGTAAGAAACGGTACGCCGATTACAATACATCCATAATTATTATAGTTAGAAAATAAATTTAGCTATATTTGAGATAAACTACATTATGATATTGAATAATATTGGACTAACGAGGAGAATTTGATGAAAAAGACAATGGTAAGTTTCGGTATTTTGCTGACAGCATCCCTGTTGATGGCCGGGGGAAACCTGAAGCCAGCAATGCCTGCAGTTGCAGAAATAGGAAAGCCATGCAAAACACATACTTTTTATGTGGATCCAGATACAAAACTGATGTGGCAGGATGCTCCGTATACCGATGCTGAGGATGGTGCCTATGCCCGTGAACACTCTGTAGGAAAGGTAGGTACATGGCGTCACGCTGTTGACTACTGTCGCCGTCTTGATTATGCCGGCTATACTGACTGGAGGCTGCCGACTGTTGATGAACTCCAAGCAGTACATCATGTTGAAGGACAAGTGTTCACAAACTTCAGAGATAAAGACTTCTGGACTTCTACTCCAACCTCAGAAGGTAAATACTATGTAGTTTACCCTGCGGATGCATACAAATATAAGAGAAGCCCCCGCCAGTCAAACTATATTCGTTGTGTCCGATGTGCATCTGACTATAGTGTGTTTGGCAATGAAGGTTATCAGAAAAAGAAATCTGTATCCGAAGAAAATATTGTAGAAAGTTATAAATAAATAGAGACCATCTTTTCTCCTGACCAAAAGAGATGGTGTAGCATTATAATAGCTTTATTTCTTCTTGAAGTTTGATGTTGAAGTCTGCTTTTACCCTGTCTTTTGCAAGGGAGAGCAGTGAAGCAGCTTCGTGAAACGTACCGCCTCCCAGATTGACTAAAAAATTGGCATGGATATCGCTCCAAGCCATTCCTCCCTTTCTATATCCTTTCAACCCTACTGATTCAATCAGGCGTCCAGCATAGTCACCTTCAGGATTTTTAAATGCAGATCCTGCACTGGGGTGAGGTGGCTGGTTATTGCGCATTACAAGTAATTCCTGATGCAAACTTACGTCATAGGTACTTGTGATTTGAAAACGGGCTGCCGTGACGATTCCCGGAAGTTTAGCATACCGGTAACCGTACTCGATCTTCTCTTTTGGAAGCCATTTCCCGTCAATCTCGATACTGTGCAGTATCTTGAAAATTTCATAGCTTTTGACACCGGCATTCATTGCAAGCATTCCGCCAAGTGTTCCCGGAAGTTTGGCACAGAATTCAAAACCGCCTATATGGTGTTTTTTTGCGTAGGAGACAATACGTCCTGTCGGCATCGCCGCACCGATCTCGAGAAGGGTATTGTCATGCTGTTGAAGGTAGGCAAAGTCTTTTCCAAGTATCATCAGCGGTGGCGGTGTTGGAGAGACAAGCAGATTGTTTGCTGCACCGATGAGGTAACGGTCGTCAGGGATAGCATCGCCCTTCTCAAGAACAAGTACCTCTTCGGGCTGTCCTACTTTGATACTGGAGAATTTTGAGAAATCGATGGTTTTAAAGAACAAGGGGTTCTCCTTGTTCTTTAATGAGGAATGAGGAATGAGGAATGAGGAGTTGTGGTATGTGTTGCTGCACAACGCTTTTATCAAACGTACGAACATCTATGCTATATAAGGTTGCCACAAGTCTGCAAAGTGTTATCATTCCTAATTCCTAATTCCTAATTCCTAATTCCTAATTCGACCGCAGGTCGCTGTATCTTCTCGGTATGAGATAATCCTCCGTTTTTATAGGGCACTCCCACAGACCGTGTTCAAAGCCTATTTCGT
>JALWHT010000011.1:0-6173 GCA_026983515.1 Sulfurovum sp. | reverse complement strand
ATTCCTAATTCCTAATTCCTAATTCCTAATTCCTAATTCGACCGCAGGTCGCTGTATCTTCTCGGTATGAGATAATCCTCCGTTTTTATAGGGCACTCCCACAGACCGTGTTCAAAGCCTATTTCGTAGAGCTTGTCGAGCGCTTTAATCTGTAGAGGGCTAAGTTCTACAGATTCATCCGAAGCGTACATGTCCAGATATTTTTTCAGCATGGCATCGCTGATGCGTACGAGGTTTTCATTTTCAAGTTTTGTACAGAGCTCCTCTTTGCGGTCATTGGCAACCTTGACTCCGTCTATGAGAATATTCTCTATGTCAATGGCCCGGTTCAACGGCAGGCTGCGACGGATTGCCATGCCTCCAAGCGGCAGTGGGAGTCCCTCTCCTGCCAGTTCGACCCAGATATCCCATATCTCTTTTTCTACTTCGAGGCTTTCGTCAAAATCGAGAATCGATTCGTGTATCAGTACGCCCGCATCAACCGTACCGTCAATGACAGCCTGTTCGATTTCAAGAAAGTCCATGTAGACGGGTCTGGCATCAGGGTAGTAAATGCGAAAAAGCATGGCATTGGTGGTGTATTTGCCCGAGAGTGCTACCTTGAAGCGCCGCTTGAGGCGTTCACCCTTGCGCTTGATCAATTTTGGGCCGTACCCTTCTCCGAAACTGACAGCCGTACGCAGCAGCGCATACTCTTCCTTGATAAGCGGATACATACCAAAGCTGATGGCACTGACATCATAGGTACCTTTAATGGCTTCAACGTTCAGGGTTTCAATATCCAGCCCTATGTTTTCAAGTGTCAATCCTCTGGTATCGACCCAGCCAAACTTAATGGCATAGTACATGAAAATATCGTCTGCATCGGGGGAGTGGGCTAACTGAATGGGGTTTGGCATAAAAACTCGCTTTGTTTTGATGGAAGTATTTTAACACAGGGGGGCAAAAAAAGAAATTGCATAAAAAATATGACAATATGACATTTTTTTTAATCTAAGCAAGAAGATACTCTATACTGCTGATATGACTAAATAAATTATCTTTATTTAGATAAAATCTCTATAGAAAAAAGGATAAGGATATGACGATGGCAATGGATGCACAAAAGCAGAAAGCTCTGGATATGGCGATCAAGCAGATTGACAAGGCATTTGGCAAAGGAACACTGATGCGCCTTGGTGATAAAGAGTTTGAGCCTATTGAAGCAATTTCTACAGGTTCACTGGGGCTTGATATGGCATTGGGGATTGGCGGCATTCCTCAGGGGCGTATCGTTGAGATCTACGGACCTGAGTCTTCAGGTAAAACAACACTGGCACTTCAGACGATTGCTTCGGCACAGGAGAAAGATATGGTGTGTGCTTTTATCGATGCGGAACACGCACTCGATGTCGTATATGCAAAGAATCTCGGTGTTGATACGGACAACCTGCTCGTTTCCCAGCCGGACTTCGGAGAGCAGGCACTTGATGTGCTTGAAACACTTGCACGTTCCGGAGCGGTCGATCTCATCGTAGTCGACTCGGTTGCTGCTCTGACGCCCAAAACGGAAATAGAGGGCGATATGGGTGATCAACACGTGGGATTGCAGGCACGTCTGATGTCACAGGCGCTGCGTAAGCTGACAGGACTGCTGCACAAGACCAACACAACAGTGATCTTCATCAACCAGATCCGTATGAAGATCGGTACGATGGGGTATGGCTCACCTGAGACGACAACGGGCGGAAATGCGCTGAAGTTTTACTGCTCTGTACGTATCGATGTGCGCCGTATTGCGACACTCAAGCAGGGAGAGAGCCAGATCGGTAACCGTGTCAAAGCAAAAGTCGTTAAAAACAAGGTTGCACCACCATTTAGACAGGCGGAATTTGACATTATGTTCGGAGAAGGTATCAGCTTTGAGGGTGAACTGATCGATTATGGGGTGAAGATGGATATCATTGACAAGTCGGGTGCCTGGTTCAGTTACGGCTCGGAGAAACTTGGACAGGGTAAAGAGAATGCCAAGCAGACTATCAAAGAGAATCCTGAGCTTAGAGCAGAGATCGAAGCGAAGATCAAAGAGGCTCTTGGCTTTGGAGAAGGTTTGACGGTGGATGAAAAGGACATGACAGAGAGCTAAAAGAGTACGTCTACTTATTCTGCGGCGGCTTTAGCCGCCATATCCAAGCTTCATATCTTGATTATGGAACGTGCAAAAACTGTTATGGATATTTGCGTATATTTTATGGAACAACCTGTGATTTTCAGGCTGTCTATTTACGGTGAAAAGCAGGGTTACACTGCTGACGACCGTAGAACCAACCGTCATGGTAGTCTGTGTTGGTTTGGAAAAGGTCACTGTTTTTTGTGTAATCTCCATTTGCTGTTTTGCATCCATCCTGTTGTCCCTGCATAAAGCTTGGGCTTTTTGAGATTGGTGCGTGTACTGCCTCATTATTGCCGCAACCTGCAACAATAAACCATCCTGCAACAGATACCAGAATCAACATCGTTTTTTTCATTTTGCATTCTCCCTTTTATTTTTCAGGAAAAGTATAGCAAAAATTAATAGAGTTTAATGACAAATTGTAGATATACCTCTTATAATAATTAAGAAATAATTTAGCAGGAGAGATAATGAGATATTTGATAATGGTACTTGCTGTACTGCTCGGACTGAGTTCGCTTCAGGCGGGAGATCCTACAAGTAGAGTATTTCCGTTGAGCAAAACAAAGTTTGCAGTACTGGATAAAAACGGAAAAGAAAAAATTGTTGACCTGTCCGGGAAGGATTTTATTGTTGTATCCCTGCGGGAACGCGGTGCGGACGGGGTAGCATATGCAATCGACAGAGATGGTGTGGTCTGGTGGGCTGCAGTGATCTCTTCGGGAGCGAAAGGGCACGAAACGCCATCGGGTATTTTTACAATCTGGAGAAAAGAGCGTTTCTATATGTCAAAAGCGCATCCTGAAGCCAGTGGGATAAACAATATGGATTTTTCTCTTTGGTTTACCCAGCAGGGTCATGCGATTCATATGGGGAACAGTGAGGCAATGTCACACGGCTGTATTCATGTAGGTGAAAAGGGTGCGGCCACCATGTTTAAATGGGCACAAAGAGGGAAAACCAAAGTTGTCGTAACGCGTGAACACTATCTGCCGTTTGTCTATTATGATCTTAAGAAGAGTGGATATAAAGAGAATTCCCAGACGCCTGCACATATCAAAGCCTATCTGCGAACGATGAAACCGGTGGCACCAAACAGTACCCATAATTAAAAAGTGTAAGGTGTCACTTTACACTTTAAGCTAAAGTGTTCTATACTGTCATCAGTTCAACCAAAGGAGAACCGATGGCACTCAAAATGAAAGAGTTGATGCACCGTAGTGGCGAGAGCAAATCAACGATACTCTATTATGTTAAAGAGGGGCTGCTGCCCCAACCCCAAAAACCAAAACCCAATGTACACCTCTATGATGAGCAGGCTGTGGAGATCCTGCGGCTTATCAAGTATCTTCAGCACAACTTTAACTACTCCATTGCAGAAATAAAGACGATCTTTGCCCAGAACGATTTTGGAAAGGCAGAGAACTTCGAGATGATGGTTACTGCACTTCAGATGCTCTCCGGCGGTAGAGAAGAGCGGCGTTACAGCAGGGAAGATCTGCTGGAGATAACGCAGGTTGAGGTGTCCAAGCTGGATAGGTTTATTGAAGCAGGGCTCCTCTTTGAACGCTCCGGCGGTTTCAGTGCCAAAGAGGTGGAGATTGTTTCCATCCTCAAGCGTGCAGAGGAGATAGGACTGGACAGCAGTCTGCTTGATGCTTATATCGGTGCAGCCAAAGAACTGGCCAAGAAGGAGTTTGAAGCAGGTGCCAAACTGATGAAATCCGATCCGGACAGGCGTACGGAACACTATGAACTCTTTTTCGACCTGATTTTGATACTCAAACCCTATCTGTGTAACATGCATACGGTCAAAGAGTACCAGCGGCAGTACCAGAATGAAAAGGAGCAGTCATGAAAGCACTTTTCTCCATCGCCGGTTTTGGCTCCTACATTCTGATTGTTTTTCTCAATGCGATGACTGATCTTGGGCACAAGATCATTTTGCAAAATACGATCTTTAAAGCTTACGAGGGGTCAGAGCTTATTGTTCTTACCGCACTGGTCAATGCACTGATCCTGCTGCCTTTTATTTTTCTTTTTTCTCCTGCGGGGTTTATCTCTGATAAATACCCAAAGGTCAAAGTGGTTGAGTACACTGCCGCTGCGGCGATCGGTATTACGACACTGATACTCTTTTCCTATATGATGGGATGGTTCTGGGCAGCGTTCATTCTGACGTTCATTCTTTCTGCGCAAAGTGCCATCTACTCTCCAGCAAAGTACGGGCTGATCAAGGAGATGACGGGCAACGACCTGCTGGCTGAAGCCAATGCGGTGGTACAGTCGGTGACGATCGTCTCTATTCTGCTTGGTGCGGTAGTCTACTCTATCTTTTTTGAGTATCTTTTGCAGGATAGAAGTACGCATCCGTCGGAGATACTGCAGTATATTGCGCCGGTCGGTTTGCTGCTTATTGGGGCGAGCATTGCCGAATTCCTGCTCGCAAAAGATCTTACCAAACGCTTCAAAAGGGTGATTGTCGATGATGAGAAGCATTTTGAGTTGGAAGAGTACCGCAGTTTCGGCTACCTTCGGAAAAACCTGGCTGTGCTCAAAAAAGAGCAAGTGGTCTGGGCGAGTATTGTGGGTTTGAGTATTTTATGGGGAATATCGCAGATACTTGTAGCGATTTTCGGAGAGTATCTTAAGGGTAAACTGGGCATTACCGATACGGTCACGGCACAAGGGCTTTTGGCACTTACCGGTGTAGGGCTTGTAACCGGTTCGTTAATTGCCGGACGGGTGAGCCGCCGTTTCATTGAAACAGGTATCATCCCTATTGGTGCATTGGGTGTAACGTTTGTGCTCTATATGATCCCCTCACTTGAGAGTATTCCATCTCTGGGGATGGCGCTCTTTGCGTTCGGACTTTTCTCCGGGCTTATTGTCGTACCGCTCAATGCACTCATTCAGTTTGCAACACCGACTCCTATTTTGGGTATGGTGCTTGCAGGCAACAACTTTGTACAGAATGTGGTGATGTTCAGTGCATTGATTCTGACTGCACTCTTTGGCTACTTTCAGCTCTCTTCGACGGGGCTTTTCTATCTCATTGCTGTCGTTTCTTTCATAGGAACTTTGGCTGCCGTGATGAAGCTTCCCCAGTCAATGATACGTTACCTCGTTCGTGTGATTGTCAGTGTGCGCTACCGTATTCAGGTAGAGGGGCTTAACAATATCGATGCTCCCAAAGGGGTACTGCTGCTTGGTAACCACGTCTCCTTTCTTGACTGGGCGATTTTGCAGATCGCCTATCCCAAACAGATCCGCTTTGTGATGGAACGCAGCTATTATGAAATATGGTACCTCAAACCGTTTTTTGCCTTTTTCAATGCCATTCCTATTTCAAGCAGAGGCGGAAAGCAGGCTTTGGCGCTTGTTACCGAAGCGCTTAATCAGGGCGATACAGTAGCCATTTTCCCGGAAGGACATCTTTCACGAAACGGTCATCTCGGAGCCTTTCAGAAAGGCTTTGAACTCGCCTGCCGTGAGGCAGATGAAGAGACAGTAATTGTGCCATTCTATCTCCGTGGGCTCTGGGAGGGAAACTTCTCTCACTCATCACAGAAACTCAAGCGTAAGCGAAGCCGTGACATCAGTGTGACATTTGGTGAAACGATGCCGGTAACAAGCACGGCAGAAGCAGTCAAAAGGGAGGTATTCAGACTTTCTATTATAAGCTGGCAAGCCTATGCTGATACCTTGCCCTGTTTACAGGAGGCGTGGCTTGAAAGTGTCAAGCAAAGCGGCAATACGCTCTGTGCAGCTGATTTAACAGGGACGGAACTTAGCAACTACCGTTTTGCCGCAGGTACCCTGCTGCTTGCAAAGTATCTCAAGCGACAGATCGGGAGACAGCCCAATGTCGGTGTTATACTTCCCACCTCTGTTGGCGGCTCTATGGGGAACATGGCGCTGCTGAGTCTTGGAAAGACAATTGTCAATCTTAACTACACTTCCGGTACATCGAGCCTGAAACATGCTGTCAGGCTTGCAGATATTGAAACAGTCGTTACTT
>JALWHT010000010.1 GCA_026983515.1 Sulfurovum sp. | reverse complement strand
CGGAGCTTCTCGATGAGGGAGCGCTTATCAAGTGTCAGAACCTGGAGTGTCCCGCCCGCGTGGTAGGGTCCATCATCCACTTTGCCAAAAAAGGGTGTATGGATATCGACGGGCTGGGCAGCAAGATCGTTGAGCAGCTGGTAAGTGCTGGGAAAATCCATGATATCCTCGATCTCTACAATCTGACCTACGAGGATCTGGCCGACCTTGAGGGGTTCAAGGAGAAGAAGATCAACAATCTTCTTAATGCCATTGCCGCTACCAAAGGCGCACCGCTGCACCGTCTTATCAACGCGCTTGGTATCGAGCATATCGGTGAGGTGGCGAGCAAAGCACTTGCAGAACATTTCGGTCTTCGTATTGTCGATGCAACCTTTGACGAGCTTGTTGCCATTGACGGCATTGGAGAAGAGATGGCCAATTCTGTCCTGGAATTCATGCGGGTCAACCGTGAAAAGGTACTTAAACTCTTCGAAGTAGTTCAGCCTAAAGTGGAAGAAAAAGTAGAAGCTGCCGACAACCCGTTCAAGGGCAAGACAGTTGTACTGACAGGTACGATGAGCCGACCGCGCGGCGAGATTAAAACGATGCTGGAAAAGCTCGGTGCGAAAGTAAGCAGTTCTGTCAGTAAAAAAACCGATTTTGTGATTTACGGGGAAGATGCGGGAAGCAAACTGACCAAGGCACAGAGCCTTGGTGTGCCGACTCTTACTGAAAAGGAGATGGAGCGTATGCTCCTCTCTTTCGGCGTAACAGTGTAGTTACGCTTCGTTGAAGATATCGACAAGCTCTTCTTTGCTTGTTTTGAGATAATCTTTTTTGATCACTTTTTTGATCTTTGATTTTGCTGTAGCGTCAAGCAGTGCTTCAACCTCTTTTTCTATCGGTTCCGGAACAGAGACGAAAAGTCTGCCTTTTGCCTCCTGGGCAACGGCATTGATATCTTTGGCAAGATCTTCGATGACTCTCTTTTTGATTTCCAGTTCAAGGTTATGCTCTTCGGCAATGCCGCCTTTGAAACGTCCTGCTTCATCTGTGACGATGTCCTGCAGTTTTTTATGGGCATCAATATAGTCTTTGGCTGTTACAAGATCGAGTTTGACTTCAAACTCTTTGAGTCCCGCTTCTGCTTCAAGTGTTCTCGGTTTTGCCTCATAGACTTTTATCTCTCCAAGACTTGCAACAACGACACTGTCTCCGACTTTTATTTTTCCCGGCATGGCTGCCTCCTTTTTTTGAAATGTATTGCTACTGTTATTATAGAATGTTTTGGCAGAGAAAAAGGCAAGTTTTGTTGCAAAATCTGTTAATGACCCCTTTTTTGATAGAATACGGAAACAAAACGAAGAAATTTCGTATAAGAAAGAGGCATAATGAGACTGGATAAATATCTTGTGGAAGAGGGTTACTTCGAAAGCCGGAACCGTGCGCATGAAGCGATCAAGACCGGTACGGTGACTGTTAACGGGAAAAAAGCCAAACCTTCTGTCAAGATCGATGCCGATACGTGTGTGAAAGTAGCGGATGTGAAGTTCTATGTCAGCCGTGCTGCACGCAAGCTTGAAGCATTTTTACAGGAGCATCCTGTCGATATTGATGGAAAGAGCGTTCTTGATATCGGTTCTTCAACAGGCGGTTTTGCACAGATTGTTCTGGAGCAGGGTGCGGCAAGTCTTGCCTGTGTGGATGTAGGGCGTGACCAGCTGCATATCTCCATCCGCTCCAATGAGAGGGTGGCAGTGTATGAAGAGACGGATATACGGGATTTTGCTGCAGAGGAGGGGTTTGAGGTACTAACCTGTGATGTTTCTTTTATCTCTGTGATGCAGATCATGTCCGATATTGACAGACTTGCCAAGAAGGGGGCAGATATCATCATTCTTTACAAACCGCAATTTGAAGTGGGAAAAGAGGTCAGGCGTGACAGCAAAGGGGTGGTACAGGATCTGGATGCCATCTCCCGGAAAAAAGAGGCATTTGAAGTTGAAGCGAAAAAACTCGGATGGGATGCTGTGTACCAGGGTGAGTCCAGTGTGACCGGCAAAGAAGGCAATCAGGAATATTTGTACCATTTCGTTAAAATTAGAAATTAGAAATTAGAAATTAGAAATTAGAAATTTGGAAGTGGAAAGTGAAAGTTGATAACTGTATAAAATCGATTGCCATTGGGTCGTTTGATGGTATGCATATTGCGCACCAGGCATTGATAGAACGTGTGGAAACTGTAGTGGTCGTAGAGCGTAACGGCGGTTATCTGACCCCAGGATACAAACGTACAAACTTTACCGACAAGCCCTGTGCTTTTTACCATTTTGACAAAATACGCCACCATACGCCTGAAGCGTTTGTTGCCAAGCTGAAGGAAAATTTCCCAAAGCTTGAGAAGATCGTGGTCGGTTACGACTTTGCCTTTGGAAAGAACAAAGAGGGAGATGCAACCCACCTGGAGAGGCTTTTTGATGGAGAAGTGGAGATTGTCGGTGAAATCACGATCAGGGGTATTTCGGTTCACTCCCGGACGATCAGGGCATTCCTGAAAGAAGGTGATATGGCAAACGTGAACCTTTTGCTGGGTAGAGCCTATCAGGTGGAAGGGGAAGTGGTACGTGGACAGGGGTTGGGAAAAACGCAGCTGGTACCGACACTGAACCTGAAAGTGCTGCATTATCAGCTTCCCAAAGAAGGGGTATACCGTACTGCAACCTGTGTTGACGGCGTATGGATGCCCAGTGTCAGCTTTTTGGGTCACCGTCTTTCAACAGATGGCAGTTATGCCGTGGAAACCCACATTATAGGTCGTGAAGTTGAAGTGGCTCCGGGAAGCGAGACGGCGCTGCGTTTTGAAGCCTTTATCCGGCAAAACCGAAAGTTTGAAACACTGGATACCCTCAAAGCACAGATCCAGGCAGATATCGCCATGGTGACAAAAGCGGAGGTCAAATAGTATAAGCGGGCTTGGCACAATAGGCAGCAGCATCTGGTTGATAGTAGGCAATTTTATTTTTGCCGCTGTGCTTGGCTTTGTACATCGCTTTGTCTGCACGATCGAGAAGGATCTCCGGACTGGTGGCATCATTGGGATAGAGTGATGCGCCAATGCTCATGCCTACCTGAAGCCTGATGTTGTCTATGATAAATATGCGTTCTGAAATAGCGCGTAATTTCTCAAGAATGCCCTGAAGGTATTCAAAGCTTTTCAGTTCTTCAATAAGAATGACAAACTCATCTCCTCCAAAGCGGCAGATAGTATCTTCTTTACGCAGTATTTCTCTAAAAGCACTTGCAATCTCTTTAAGTACTTCATCGCCTACTGAGTGACCATAGGTATCGTTAATTGGTTTAAAATCATCGAGATCGCAGAAAATAACAGCGATACATTGATTGAAACGGTTGGCATGGTTGATGGCATGTTCAAGTCTGTCATTGAGCAATAGGCGGTTTGAAAGACCGGTAAGCGGGTCATGTGTGGCAAGAAATGCCTGTTGCTGTGCATCCTTGCGCTGATGGGTGACATCGGAGAAGATACCGATATAGTTTTCGACCTCTCCTTTGTCATTACGAATAGCGTTGATACTGAGCCATTCAATATAGATCTCGCCATTTTTCTTACGGTTGGTAATTTCTCCCTGCCAGTAGCCGTTTTGCTCAATCTGTTCCCACATTTGATGGTAAAAATGTTTGTCATGTACCCCTGAACGCAGCAGTTTGGGATCTTTTCCGATGACTTCATTTGGTGCGTAGCCTGTAATTTGAACAAAGGAATCATTGACATGTACAATACGGTTTTGGGCATTGGTAATGAGTACACCGTCCATGGTGTGCTCAAAGACTGCAGAAGACATTTTGAGTGAAGTGATGTTTTGCGCATTGTTAATGGCCGAGCCAATAATGGAAGAAGCGGTACTGAGCATCTCGACATCGGTTTCTGTAAGTTCCTGGCGGTTACTGTTGCCAATGCCGAGGAATCCCCACCATTTTTCATTGACAAAGATAGGAAGTATCAACAGAGAATCGATGGCAAAAGCCTGTAGAAGGCGTTGTTTGGAACGGTCGTAATCCTTGATGCATCCATTGACACGTTCCCCCTGTTCAAGCTGATGTTTCCACCGCATCAGATGATGACGCTTGTAATGAAGCCTTTTTTTCCCGCGTACCCTCTCAATATCGGTAATGGCAATGATCTGTGTAGCAGTTATATTTGATTTGTCATTTTGATAGAGAAAAACAGCGGCCGTTTCCGATGCCTGTTTCAAATGAAAAAGTTCCTGGTGAAGTGCCGCTTTCCAGTCAAGCTGCTGCAAAAAATTGTGGGATATTTCATTGATCGCATGCAGAATTTTCTGTTGGCGGTTAAGCTCGGCACGAATACGTTTTTTCTCCAGAGCATCGTCACACAGCGGCTGAATAATCTGAGCGAACACTTTGGCTTCGAAAGGTTTTGAAAAAAACTGATTGACACCGAACTTGATTGCCTGCAGCAGAATGTCACGGTTTTCAAAGTTGGTAAAGATAGCGATCTTGACATGTTCATCAAGCTTCCGGATCTGTTCGATCATTTCCAGCCCGCCCATTTTGGGCATATTGATATCGGTCAGTACAATTTCCGGACGGTACTCTTTGAAGCGTATAAGTCCCTCTTCTCCATTGGAAGCGACAATGACATGGTCTGCATACCTGTCGAGCATTTTCGTCAGGATAGAAGTGGTAATCTTGTCGTCGTCGACGACGAGTACAGTAATGTGTTGCACGTTCCCTATCCGATATTTGTTTTATTTATGAGTTTACTTAGTATATTATAATGTTTTTTTCTTTGTATGTCTTCAAAAGAGCAGAAAATATGTGGATAATCAGCCTAAAGCAGCAATTAACATCAATTTTCATCAATAAAATAGATGAATGGCAATCAGATATTGAATTCAATTGCTGATGCAGGGAAAAGTTGTGCTAAAATCGTACCTGATATTCATGGAATAAGGAAAATACCGTGCAAAAAAAAGATGAAGTCTTTGCCAAACCTATAGAGAAAAAGTTCGAATTCGACAATGCAGTTGCGGCAGTGTTTGATGATATGCTGTCACGCTCGGTTCCTTTTTATGATGAAGTGCGCAGACTTATTATATCGCTTATTCTTTCAGATGAACGTGAAGGATTGCGGGTACTTGACCTTGGTTCTTCTACTGCAAAATTCCTGTTAGACCTGCATAGCAAGGCAAGCGTACCTATGGTGCTTACGGGTATCGACAATTCACCGGCAATGCTGGAACGTGCACAACAGAAATGTCAAGCCTTCGGTGCCGATATTACGCTGAAGTTGGCCGATATGCTTACCTATGGGTTTGGCAAAGAGGATGTGATCGTTGCAAACTACACCTTGCAGTTCATCCGTCCGCTGCAGCGTACTGCTCTGGTGAAGCGTATTGCTGATGCTCTGGAGAAGGATGGTATGTTTGTCTTCTCGGAGAAAGTAGTGTTTGAGGATAAGAAGCTGGATAAGCAGATGATCGATATTTACTATGAATACAAACGTGAACAGGGATACAGTGACTATGAGATCGCACAAAAGCGTGAGGCATTGGAAAATGTACTGATTCCCTTTACAATAGAGGAGAATATACGCATGTGCAGGGAAGCCGGTTTTAGAAAAATTGATACGATTTTTCAATGGGCAAATTTTGTGACACTTGTTGCCAAAAAGTGATATTCTTTTGCTCCTTCCGATGAGTAGGGATTTCATTAATGAATATGAGTTATTCACAGTTTATTCACCATGTGAAAAAGTAAAATTTAAAAACTATCGGTGAGGACGGGATTTATTATTTAATATCACTTATTCACACGCTATTCACAGTGTGAAATGTGAAATATTTTTAACATATTTTCAGGATTGTCTGCTAAAGGGTACTCTTTTTCATCGTTTTTCGGTTATAATCTTCGCAATTTATTTTATGTAAGGATGCAATGATGCACTGGACACCCGGAAGCTGGAGAGACTTTCCCATTAAGCAACAACCGACTTATCCCGATAAAGAGGCACTTGAATATGTCGAAAAAGAACTGAAACACTACCCGCCGCTGATTTTTGCAGGGGAAGCGCGTCGGCTGAAGCAAAAACTTGCTGCTGCCGGACGCGGTGAAGCATTCCTGCTTCAGGGGGGAGACTGTGCCGAAAGTTTTGCAGACTTCAACGCACAAAATATCAAAAATCTCTTCAAACTGATGTTACAGATGAATATGGTATTGATGTATTCTACGGGCAAACCTGTCGTGAAAGTCGGGCGTATTGCCGGACAGTTCGCCAAGCCGAGATCGTCTGACTTTGAAGAGAAAGACGGTGTCAAACTGCCAAGCTACCGCGGTGACATCATCAACTCCATCGAGTTTACCGAAGAGGCACGTGTGCCAAAGCCTGAGAATATGCTTCGTGCCTACAACCAGTCGGCGGCAACACTCAATCTGCTGCGTGCCTTTTCACGCGGCGGTTTGGCAGACCTGAACAAGGTACACCAGTGGAACCTCGACTTTATCAAAGACAACCCACTTGGGAAACGTTATGACGAGCTCAGCAATAAAATCGACCGGGCAATGAAGTTCATGGCAGCCTGCGGACTGACGAGTGATCTTGTACCGCAGTTGCATCAGACCACGCTCTATACTTCCCATGAGGCGTTACTGCTCAACTACGAAGAGGCGCTTACGCGTAAAGACAGTGAAACAGGTGAATGGTACGACTGTTCGGCTCATATGCTCTGGATCGGCGACCGAACACGTGATTTGAATGAAGCACACATCGAGTACTTCAGGGGTATTCAGAACCCGATAGGATGCAAAGTCGGGCCGACCATGGAAGTAGATGAACTGCTGCAGTTGATCGATGCGTTGAACCCCGAAAATGAAGAGGGAAGACTCAACCTTATTGTCCGTATGGGGGCAGACAAAATTTCCGAACTCTATCCACCGCTGCTTCAGGCAGTACGTGATGCCGGCAAGCATGTTGTCTGGACGATCGACCCGATGCACGGCAATGTTGAAAAATCTTCTACAGGTTTTAAAACGAGAGACTTTGACAACATCCTTTCTGAAGTCAAGCAGTTTTTCCATATTCATCAGGAAATGGGAACGGTTGCTGCTGGTATTCATCTTGAAATGACCGGAAACGATGTGACAGAGTGTACCGGGAGTACTTCCTGTGCCATTACTGCAGAAGGGCTTGCCAGCCGTTACCATACACAGTGTGACCCGCGTTTGAATGCGTCACAGGCGCTGGAGCTTGCCTTTATGATCTCCGATACGATCTGTAATAACTGTAACTAACAGATTTTCTTTCTTCTATGGATGCGATTTTATCGCATCCACTTTATTTTCTACACGTTACTTTACTGTAAATATGTTTTCTCCGTTTTCATATCGGTATGTCAGTGTCATTTGGTGAATATCGAGAATGCTTTTGACGATGTAAAGTCCCAGCCCCAACCCGCCTTTTGAAGTGTGGAAGGGTTTGAAATATTCATCGAGCGGTTCTGAAAGGGCTTCTCCTCTGTTTTTGATCTCAATGTGGTCTGTGTCTATTGTGACAGTGACATGCTTGTCAATGGAGTATTTGATAGCATTGTCGAGCAGGTTTTTGACAACGAGGGTGAAAAGCTCAAAATCGACTTTGAGAATGTAGTCTTTTTTAATCTCGATACTCACCAGACGGTTTGGATGTTCTACCATCAGCAGGTCGATACTTGCTTCAACAAGGTCACTCATTTTGTAGGGCTTGAGGAGAAGTTCAAAGTTTTTGGAAGTGATCTTCTCAATTTTGGCAAATTCGTCAATGAGAAGATTGAGACGTTCAAAAATACCATGCATACGCTGTTTGCTTTTTTCATCCGGCAGCATTTCACTCATGAGCCGCCCCTTGGCAATAGGCGTTTTGAGTTCATGCATAATGGCACGCAGGAAAAGCTGCCGGGACTGCAACAGCTCACGTATCATGGTGACGGCATGATCAAATTCGTTGGCAACTTCAGCGATTTCATCATGTTTGTCACTGGCACAATGGATATTTAGATTGCCCTCTGAAAAGCTTTTGATCTTCTCTTTGAGTTCCGATAGGGGTTTAAGAGAGCGGATAACCC
>JALWHT010000009.1 GCA_026983515.1 Sulfurovum sp. | reverse complement strand
TAAACCAAACTATTATATATTAGAGAAAGAACCAAAGGAGTATAACAATGGCAAAAGAGATTCACTTTTCAGACAACGCAAGAAGCGGACTTTTCGAAGGGGTTACCAAACTGGCAGATGCTGTCAAAGTAACCATGGGACCAAGAGGACGTAACGTCCTCATTCAAAAAAGCTTCGGTGCACCGCACATCACCAAAGACGGTGTATCGGTAGCAAGAGAGATCGAACTCTCAGATACACTGGAAAACATGGGTGCACAGCTGGTAAAAGAAGTAGCAAGCAACACTGCTGACGAAGCTGGTGACGGAACTACCACTGCAACTGTACTGGCACACTCTATCTTTAAAGAGGGGCTTAGAAACATCACCGCAGGTGCCAACCCTATCGAAGTAAAAAGAGGAATGGACAAAGCGAGTGCAGCGATCATCGATGAGCTCAAAAAGATCGCAAAAGAGGTCAAAGACAAAAAAGAGATCGCGCAGGTAGCGACCATCTCTGCAAACTCTGATGCTACGATCGGTAACCTGATCGCTGAAGCAATGGAAAAAGTCGGTAAAGACGGTGTTATTACTGTCGAAGAGGCAAAAGGTATCAACGATGATCTTGAAGTGGTCGAGGGTATGCAGTTTGACAGAGGATACCTCTCACCATACTTTGTGACCAACTCTGAAAAGATGACATGTGAGCTTGAGAACCCACTGCTGCTCATTACCGACAGCAAGATCACATCACTCAAAGATCTGATCCCTGTACTTGAGCAGATCCAGCAAAGCGGAAGACCGCTGTTGATCATCGCAGATGATGTTGAGGGTGAAGCGCTTGCGACACTTGTACTCAACAGGCTCAAAGGGGTACTCAACATCGCTGCGGTCAAAGCACCGGGCTTTGGTGACAGAAAGAAAGAGATGCTCAAAGATATCGCCATCCTCACAGGCGGTAACGTCATCACTGAAGAGCTTGGTCTCAGCCTTGACAAAGCAACACTGGCAGACCTTGGACAGGCAGCGCGTGTGGTCATTGACAAAGACAACACTGTCATCGTCGACGGAAAAGGCGACAAGGCTGCGGTGGAAGCAAGAGTCAAAGAGATCAGAATTCAGATCGAGAACACGACCAGCGAATATGACAAAGAGAAGCTGCAGGAGCGTCTGGCAAAACTTGCAGGCGGCGTAGCGGTCATCAAAGTCGGTGCAGCAACTGAAACTGAAATGAAAGAGAAAAAAGACAGAGTCGATGATGCACTCTCTGCAACCAAAGCAGCCGTGGACGAAGGTATTGTTATCGGTGGCGGTGCGGCACTCGTACGTGCAGCCAAAGCAGTCAGCCTCAAGCTTGAAGGTGACGAACAGGTCGGTGCAGACATCATTATCAGAGCCGTCTATGCACCGATGAAGCAAATTGCTGAAAATGCTGGTTTCGATGCAGGTGTGGTTGCTGACAAAGTAGCGAACTCTGATGAAGCAAACGTTGGATTCAACGCCGCAACCGGTGAATATGTCGACATGCTTGAAGCGGGTATCATCGATCCGCTTAAAGTTGAAAGAGTCGCACTGCAGAACGCCACCTCTGTTGCCAGCCTGCTGCTGACCACTGAGGCAACTGTCTCAGACGTTAAAGAGGAGAAAGCAGCAGCCCCTGCAATGCCAGACATGGGCGGCATGGGTGGAATGGGGATGATGTAATTCTCCTTCCCTCTACTTGATCCCTCTAAATTGGAGGAGTTTTCTCCTCCAAGTCTCACTTCATCATAAAACAGAAACATCCTCTTCTCTTAATCACTACATTAATTACAACAAAGCCCATTCAAAATTTTACGGAAGCAGAGACTTTTTGAACTGTATCCACTTCACTGAATAAAAAGATAACGAAGTGTATACCTGTAGATGCATTTTGCCCTGCCGAGAATAAATTCTCTGTTCCCCTCTTTTTAGACTATAGCCGTATCATCTCCTGAAACTCATACGCAGGAATCGGTTTACTGAAGTAATATCCCTGCAGGTAGTCTGCTCCAAACTCCGTCATCATCTCTACCATTTCATTGGTTTCAATTCCCTCTACCACAATTTTCATACCCAAATTATGTCCAAGATCAATCATCGCTTTAACAATACGCTGTTCCTCTTCGTTGCTCGTAATATACTCTACCAAAGATTTGTCAATTTTCAACACTTCTGCTGGGAATTTTTTCAAATAACCAAAAGAGGTATAGCCCGTTCCAAAATCATCAAGGGCAATACTCACTCCAAGTTTTTTAAGTGCCTGTAACTGCTGATCAGCCTCAACTTCATTCTTCATGGCCACGCCCTCGGTAATTTCAAACCGAAGCAGTTCAGGGGAAACCTGATGCTCAGTTAGCTGCCTTGAAACATTTTCGACAAACCCCTCTGACTCAATTTCAAGTATGGACATGTTAATGGAGACTTCAATAGGTTTAAACTTAAACATTTCCCATCGTTTTTGCTGTTTGAGTACTTCGCTAAGTACAAATTTACCAAGCTCGATAATAAAACCGGATTTTTCAAGCAGAGGGATAAAGACATCCGGAGGAATCATCCCATACTGCTTATGTGTCCATCGCACAAGCGCCTCAGCACCAACTACTTCTCTTCCTTTACTTCGAATGATAGGCTGATAATATACCTCAAACTCTTTTTTGTCAATTGCTTCGCTCAAGGCATTGTATATTTCTATTTCATCATACTTTTTCTCATACTCATTTTGCTCATAAACAGCAATCTGGCCTAAACCGTTTTTTTGTGCTTTTGCCAATGCTTTGTATGCTCTATCCAGCAAGACAAGGGTCGAACCGCTGTCCGGATAGATACTGATGCCGATCGTAGCAGTCAAATGAAAACGAACATTGTTGACTTTGTACAGTGAAGATAAACGTTGCTGTATCTGTCGTCCCAGATACACCACTTCATCAGCTGTTTCCACCACAGGTATGCATATCAAAAAATGGTTGCTATACGTATGATACACATAAAAAGAAGAAGACCGGGAAAGATTATCGAGATATTGTGCAAATCCGATGAGCACCGATTCACTCTGATCATATCCGATCATCGATCGAATCTGAGAAAAATTATCAAGTTCTATCAACATTAATGCCAGTTTTTTGTTGTGCAGGTGGATTTTTGAAAATAATTTATGAAGATCTTCTTTCGCCTGCAAATGGTTTGGAAGATCAGTCAGCTTATGACGATAGGCAACTTTGTGGCGTTCATATTCATTACGTAAATCATGGATAAGTACAATTGTACAACATGCAGATTCATGTTTCGTTTCATCACAGCCAATATAAAGATTTATCGGTATACTGTAATGCTGATCTTCTCCGGAATGTAGACTCGATTGCGGAAAACGATACATCTTTCCTTCAGGTTTTGCAGGAAGATGCTTCAAAAACTGATCAAAAGGGATCCACTCTTTTTTAATTTTAACACTTGGCATCGGGGACAAAGACTTCCCTTGATACTCCATATCAAGAGAAAGAAGTTTTAGTGCAACCGGATTTGCATACACTGTTTTCATTTTTTTATCGAGAAAAAGTACAGCATCGTTCGAAATGTCAAATGCTTTCTTCAACATTTCAGTTTTGGCCTCAATATCGTTTTTTAACTGATTTTTATTTCGATACATAAACCCGCAAACAACGAGTACAAGAAGAAAAAAACCACACAACAATAAAACTTCCAGTGAATATGTCATATCTGTCCCTACCAAAAATATGAAGACATAAAAAGCCTCCACCCACCTTTCCCAACCATACGGTCATGCTCTTATTATCATATCCCTTTTTTACTTAAGCAACGTGCTTCGATACTGTAATTTGCATCTTCCAGTATAAAAGTCATCTCCGGCTCAATCATTTTCAGGGGAACAGGCTTCCCTTCGTAAGAAATCTGAGCCCATCCTTCTTTACACTGCAAACGGGGATCACTCATTTTCATTTTTTCCTCCAGATAGTCTGCCTGCTGTGTTTTTTGTTGAAGTACCATTTTCATACTCTGTCTCAAATGGTTTTTCAAGGGCGTAAGTACTGCCCCATATTGATCAAGTTTATAATGCATAGTACGTGTATACTCTTGTTGCAACCGTTCAAATCTCTCAGTCATTTCTTGAAGTTTGCGTGTCGGGGCATTTTGAAGCAGCAATGCTTCCACATGCTGTAAATGCTGTATTTTACGTGTCAACTGCATATCAAAGCTTCGTACAAAACGTTCAAGTTGCTCATCCAGCAGATACAGCAATTCATTTTTATCCGGCAAAATCATCTCGATTGCAGCACTCGGTGTTGGAGCACGAAGGTCAGCCACATAATCACTGATAAGTACATCGACTTCATGTCCCACGGCACTGACTACCGGTGTTTTCATGGTAAAAATCGCATCGGCAACAGGCTCTTCATTAAATGCCCACAGGTCTTCCGTCGAACCGCCTCCCCGACCGACAATCACCACATCAGTGCCAAGCGTGTCTGCATATCGCAGTGCAGAAGCAATACTGCGTGCAGCATGCTCCCCCTGCACCAGAGTATCGACAACACTCACCTCTACCAACGGCCAGCGCTTTTCAATAATTTTAAGCATGTCATGCAGAGCTGCACTCTCTTTGGCCGTTACAAGCACTATTTTGTGTATCTGTTTTGGTATCTTCTTTTTACGCGCCGCATCGAAGTAGCCCTGTGTTTTGAGCTTCTCTTTAAGCTGTTCAAAGGCCAAGGCCAGTGCTCCCTGCCCGTAAGGCTCAAATTTGACTGCCTGAATCTGGTACTCTCCTCGTGGCGCATAGACACTTACCGACCCCTCAACGACAATGCGCATCCCCTTTTCGATACGAAACTTCATACGTGCCACCGAGGATCGCCACATTACACATTTGATCGAACTCTTGTCATCTTTGATGGTAAAATAGAGGTGTCCCGAGGTGTGGTATGTTGCCGAAGCCACCTCCCCCTCTACGAGGATATGCATGAAGGTCGCTTCGAGGAGAGATTTTATCTTGGTGTTGAGGGAGCTCACGCTCATCATGGTTTGTGACATACAACCTCCGCGTAGGGTGCGTAACCACGCACCTTCAAAATTCTTTAGCAAAACAATATTTTACCATTGCTATACGCGTAAAAGGTGCGTGATTACGCACCCTACATTATTTTTTCTGCGCCACCAAAAGCGTACTGATTCCCATTGAGAAAGATTTGGCATATTTCATCTCGAATCCTGCTTCTTCAAGCTCACGGCTCAGCATTTCTGTGGTCAAAAACTCTTCAATTGAATCAGGGAGATATTTATAGGCTTCGTAGTTTTTAGAAATAAGTCCGCCTACGCGCGGCAAGACCTGCTTCATTCCAAAGTCAACTACTTTGTCAAGCACACCTTTACGCTCTTGTTTGGTAAATTCCAGAATCATCACGATCCCACCGGGTTTGAGCGCACGGTGAAACTCACGCAGTGCTTCGGGTCTGTCAACAACATTTCGTATACCGTAGCTGATTGAAATGATATCACTGCTCTCATCGGCAATAGGAAGCACCTGTGCTTTTCCTTCAATAAACTCAGCAAAATCAACCTTTTTACGGGCTACTTCAAGCATACCGACAGAGGGATCAACACCAACATACTTATCAATTGCAACCCCATTTTTTTGCGCCTGCTCACGCCAGTAGATAAGCAGATCACCTGTGCCTGTTGCTACATCCGTTACCTGTTCGAGTGTTTTTTTATTCAAAATCTCAAAGGCTTTGTCACATCCCTTTTTGCGCCATTGTATATCGATACCCATACTCAAAACACGGTTTGCAAGGTCGTAAGTGTCGGCAATATCATCAAACATTTCCACGATCTTCTGCTGTTTTTTCTCTTTATCCGTCAGTTTTTCAATTCCCAAGTTGTCTGCTCCATATCATCAAATCCACACCTATACTTTCCTGGTGCAAAAATGCCAAATTCATGTCGATATTATAGGATAATTCATTGGTAGAGAGCTTAGGGGTTTGATAGAGCAGCAGCCAGTCAATCTGCTTCTTAAGTGCGTTGAGCATTCCCTCTCCGCCTTCAACCATAACAAAAGATGGATTTTCGAGGAAATCAAGTCTTTCATCGATACTTACTGCTCTTCCCCCAATGGCAAAAAGCGGTATGTTTTTGTCAAACTGCCCTGATTTTGAGTAAATTGTTACATCTGGAGGCGGTGCATCAACAAAACGGCAGTCAAGCGTCGGTCTGTCGGTTCTGACAGTATTGCCTCCAATGAGTAGCCTGTCACATACTGCACGTAATTTATGTACATGCTTAAGTGACGCTTTACTGCTCAGATACCCTCCTCCGATACGCCCATTGGTCGTCTGCGCCAGTTTGAATAGCACAAAAGCACGTTTTTGCCAGATTAAAAAGGGCTCAAGCAGTGCTTGACATGCCTCGGAAAGCACTCCAATTCTAATTGCCGGGATATTATTGCCACTGCCAAGTATCGCAATCCCTCCTCCATGTCCTGCAATAGGATCTTCCATACCAACAATAACCTCTTTTAAGTGCAATGAGTACAGAAGCTGTGCACATGACGGTGTTTTTCCTCTGTGTGAACAGGGTTCAAGCGTTACGTAAATACTGCACCGGCTAAAAAAGCTTTTAGGAAGCTGTCTCAAGAAGTCGTGTGCCTTCATAGCATCATACCTGTCGAAAGCAATTGCAGTATTTGAAAGTCTCTCATAGGCAGCGAGGAGTGCAAGCACTTCCGCATGCGAAGTACCTGCTTTTTGATGCGCTTCTATGGAGAGTATGGCACCATTTTGCACTACAACAGCGCCAACGGCTGGATTTGGATAAGTTAGAAGCTGATATTTCCACGCTTCATCGAGGGCAAGCTGCATGTAGAATGCATCATCCATGCAGGCACCTTTTTTAAAACTCAAAATAGGTCTTGACTGTACCTAGTTCATTATATTTGAAAGCTTTATCACCCTCTTTGGTCTCGATAACAATGCCTTCATCATCCGCACTTTTCAGTGTACCTTTGAGTTTTTCACCCCCAAGCACCTTCACCTTGACTTTATCTCCGATTGACTGTTTAAAATGTGCCGGTTTTGTCAATTTGCGTTCGATTCCCGGAGAACTGACCTCCAGACGGTATTGTCCGTGCATCGGAGGGTTGACATCGAGAAAAGGGGAGAGTTCGCTGGAGATATCCGCACACAGATCGAGTGATACACCGCCCTCTTTGGTAATAGAAACACGGTAGATCTTTTCATCAAATTCTGTAACAGTCTCAATGTCATAAAGTGACGCGCCGTTGGCTTCTACGATCTTGCCGATCTGCTCTTCAAGATTCATCATTCTCTCCCTCATCACTTTTTCTTTTTGCAATCTGCTTGAAAAGTTCTTCCATACGGCTCTGTTTTTCAAGCTGTTCATCAAATTCGAAGGTAAAACGCGGTGCTTTGAACCAACCCTCGTTCTGTTTGCAATAGTTTTGAATGAAACCTGCAACCGAACGTAACTGGCGCAGTGCTTCACCCTGCTCCGCTTCGGTCAGAAAAGATTTGTCCAGATAGACTTTTGCGTCGCTTCTCCCTCTGGAACAAACCACTTCGGTCACCAACAGGGAATTTATACGGCTGTCATCCAATGTCGCCAGTGCTTCAGGGATAATCTCCTTAAGGACTGACTCGGTACGTTTTCGCTTGATCTCTTCGGGTGTCATTTTAAAGCGTAACCTGCTCTTCAACATCTTTAAAGGTTTCAATTACATCACCTTCTTTAATGTCGTTAAAGTTCTCGAGCATAATACCACACTCGTATCCGTTCTTGACCTCTTTTGCATCTTCATTGAAGCGTTTGAGTGATGAGATACTGCTTTCATAGACTACCACACCGTCACGGATAAGTCTTGCCTTGGAGTTACGGGTAATGACACCTTCTGTAACCTTACACCCGGCAATTGTTCCCACTTTACCGACAACAAATGTTTCACGTACTTCTGCCTGACCAGTCACCTCCTCTTTGATAACCGGGCTCATCATACCGCCAAGAAGTGCTTTAACATCATCGAGCAGGTCATAGATGATGGTGTATGTGTTAATCTCAACACCAAGCTCTTTGGCTTTCTTCTTGACCGCACCTGTTGGTCTGACATTAAAGCCAAGCACTACAGCATGCTCACTTGCATCGGCAAGCGTAACATCACTTTCGGTTACACCACCCACACCTTCGTGGATAATATTGACCTTGACCTCTTCATTACGCAACTTTTCAAGGCTTCCTTTGATCGCTTCAAGCGAACCTTGTACGTCGGCTTTGATAATTACAGGCAGTGATTTCAACTGACCTTCCGCAATGAGTGCAGAGAGGTCTTCAAGCGAAGCTTTGGTACTTTTGGAAAGCTGTTTTGCTCTTTCATATTCTGCACGCTTTTCGGCAAGTTCACGTACCTCTTTTTCAGAGTCCATCGCGACCATGACTTCACCTGCACCTGGTACATCATGCAGTCCAACAACCGCAACCGGTGCACTTGGCGGCGCATCTTTAAGGTTTTTACCTTCATCATCTTTGATAACACGTACACGTCCGTAGGTTTGTCCGACAATGACATTGTCACCCACTTTGAGCGTACCGTTTTTAATGATCACATTGGCAACAGGTCCAAAACCTTTTTCAAGAGAACTTTCCACAACAATGGCTTTCGCTTTTCTGGTAGGATCCGCCTTCAGCTCCATAACTTCTGCCTGAAGAAGAATCGTTTCGAGCAGATCATCTATTCCCTCTCCGGTATGTGCAGAGACAGGGATAAACTCATACTCCCCGCCCCAGTCTGTCGCCATAACATCAATTTCGGCAAGCTGTGCCTTGACATTGTCAGGGTTGGCATTCGGCTTGTCCATCTTATTGATAGCAACGATCATCGGTACACCGGCAGCCTTGGTGTGGGCAATCGCCTCTTTGGTTTGAGGCATAACGCCGTCATCGGCCGCAACCACAATGATGACGATGTCTGTTGCCTGCGCACCACGTGCACGCATTTCTGTAAAGGCTTCGTGTCCCGGAGTATCGACAAACGTAATTTTCTTACCATTCTTTTCTACCTGATAGGCACCGACATGCTGCGTGATACCTCCCGCTTCCTTGTCCGCAACCTTGGCAGAACGGATCTTGTCAAGCAGGGAGGTCTTTCCATGGTCAACATGCCCCATAATAGTAATGACTGGTGGACGTTCTTCGAGGTGTTCGTCAGGAACTGCATCGTAGGCAGCAACATAATCCAACTCGTCAAGCGGGTTGATTGTGGTTACTTCTACTTCAAACTCTTCAGCAAGAATCTCAATCTCATCTTTGCTGAGGAAGTCGTTTTTGGTCACCATCATGCCCAGTGCAAAAAGTACTTTAATAACGTCACCCGCTGTTTTGCCTACTTTCTCGGCAAATTCATATACCCTTACATTTTCAGGGATCTCTACTGAGGTAACCTGTGCACTGCTCTCCTCTTTGGTATACTTTCTGCGTTTTCCACCACGCTTGAGTGAACGGCGCTGCTGTGGACGGAATGGCTGTTTGCCGCGTGTATTTCCTCCACCTGCAAGCTCACGCTTTTTGGCTTCTTCTCTACGCTTCTGCTCCTGACGCATCATCTCTTCATAGATATTTTTGTCAGAGAAGTCAAGCAGTACTACTTCCTCTTCACCAAACCCGCTGTCAATCTCACCGCTCATGCTGTCATGGTTGAAGATATCGATCTTTTTACCGGTCTCTTTTGCCTGAGCGGGTCCTTTTTTGACTTTTTTCTTCGAAGGCGTAGGTGCAGTCACATCCCCCATGGAGATCTTCTTCGCAGCACGTCCCGGGGCAGGTTTCGCCTTTCTGACGATTTTGATACCGCTTCTTGAAAGTGTTTTACGTTTTGGCTGAGCAGGCGCTTCGGTCTCCTCCTCACTCTTCTTGTTGATAACAGAAATACCTTTTCGCTGTTTTGGTGCAGGTTTGACTTCCGACACTTTCTCTTCAGCTGTCTCTTCAGGTACAGAAGCTACTTCTGGAATTTCTTCTGTATGCTTTGCAACATCTGTTTCCTCTGTTTCAACTGTAACTTCTGAAATTTCTTCAGAGGCTGTTTCTTTTTTCTCTGCCTCGGGAGCTGAAGCCGGTGCCTCTTCCGATACTTTCTTCTTGGTAACTGTAATTTTGCGCTTCTTCTCTCCAGGCTTTTTAAAGCCTTTGGGAAGTGTTCCGCTGATAGCATAATCTACGAGAATACCCGCATCGTCAAGGCTGATGGCACTGTTGGCCGCCTTGACATCGAAACCGAGTTCCTTGGCTTTTTCTATGAGTTCGCCGTTAGACAATCCCGCTTCTTCTGCTACTTCCTGGATTCTGACTTTATCCATTATTGATTTGCTCCTTCATTTGGCTGCGAGGGTTCGCATTCACCCGCCATGGGGCGTGTTTCCGTCAACAGCTTAATGAAACGCTCTTCGTCAAGACGAAAACGTTTCACTAAACCTTTGAGTTTCTTTTTGTTTTGACTACATGTATTGCACAAATAGATGCTTCTGCCATATCCGTTATATGCAACAACATCCTTACCTTCAAGCTTCAATCTGATCAAAGTATGTTGAGGGTGTCTGCTTCGGCACGCGATGCACATTCGTATAGGCTGTGATTTTTTCATAAGTATTATACCCAAAATATTAAGCACGCGGCTTAACTTCCGGTGATGACTCCATTGTTGTCCAATCCCAGCGTAAAGACACGAAACTGCGGAAATTTTGTCTGTAACGCACTGTGAATTTTCTGCGCATCTTTTTCATAGACAAGGTTGAAAAAGGTTGATCCCGACCCGGAAAGTGTACTCATCAAAGCGCCCTGTCTGAGTGCCAGTTTCTGTACTTCAAAGAGTTCAGGCATCATTTTCATGCGACGTGCCTGATGCAGTTTGTCTTTAGAAGCAATACGTAGCAGATCCCACGACTCACTCATAAAAAGTGCGGTCATATACGCTGCGCGTGAAAGAGAGTAAACCGTCTCCTCCTTCCGGTACATCTTCGGCAGTACTGTACGGGAACGTGCTGTGGAGATGGTACGGTTGGGAACAACCACCACTGCACGCAGATAATCAGGCAGACGGCGCTTTTTACTGTAAACACGGTCTCCTTCGACACAGGCGACGTTGAATCCTCCCATCACAGCAGGCGTGATATTGTCAGGATGATGCTCGTAACGCAGTGCCTGGTTCAGAATCTCCCGTTTATTGTAGCGCACACCTGCGGCAGTATAGGCTGCACTTAGTGCCGCAACAATCACAGCAGAAGAACTCCCAAGCCCACGGGAGATGGGAATACGGTTATGAAATTCAAAACGAAAACTGTCAGTACGATTGCTCAGCCGGGTGTAATTTTCATTGAAGATATTCAAAAAAAGTGTATTCTTTTTTATTTTGGGGTTGTCTGAGCCCTCGCCATGGGTTGAAAGGCTGAGGAACTTGGAGGGCTTGATAATAATTTCATTGCGCAGATCGACAGCCAGTCCAAGGGTGTCAAATCCGGGTCCGAGGTTTGCCGAAGTGGCGGGTACGCTTACAAACATGGGAACTTCTTCCGTCAAACAGCCGGCAGCAGATATGCTGGTGTCGATTCTTCATCTACTTCGAGATCATGAATACTGTATGGCAATACAAACGAGGTATCGACCGGCTCTTCAAATTTTTTTGTAATTATAGTCTCTTTTTCCTTGATAAAGTAGAGGTTTCCTATGGCCTTGACCGGTTTCCCTCCATTGAGTACAAAAGTACTGCATCCAAGACATTGTATACCACGTACAATCTCAATGGTTTTGAGGGTTATGTAAGTAAGTTTAATCGCCATATAGGAACCGGGGCTGCGGGTATAGATGATCTGCTTGACATCATAGACATCCATCAGTTCTTCAAGAAGCGGCAGCAGCATCTCAGACGTTTTGCGTTCACTGCTGCGTTCATCAATAAGCATACCGTCTTTGTAAACACCGATGCTAAGCGGTGTTGTTGTTGCAAGTACCAAGAGGGTTATTTCAGGCAAAACTTTTCGCAAATGCCCTGCTTTCAAGTGTTTTCACTGCTACCAGCTCGTAGTTTTTGCTATCTGAGAGGAGTTTTGAAGTTAACTGATAATTGAGGTTGTGGCTGCCGGCAAACGATTCATATTTGCCCAATATATTGCGTCCGGAAACCATCATGTCACCCAGTGCATCGAGAATTTTGTGACGGGCAAATTCGTTCTCAAAACGCAGTCCTTCAGGATTAAGCACTTTATGATCGTCCAGCCCGATAGCATTTTGCAAACTTGCTCCCAGCGCGAGGTTCTGGCTCTGTAGATACTGAATATCTTTGGCAAAGCCAAATGTGCGTGCCCTGGCAATCTCTTCAATGAAACTGTGCGTTCCGAAAACAAAAGCGTGTGACTGCTCCCCAATCACAGGGTGATCAAAGCGGATGGTAAAGTCAAATGATGCCTGCTCCGCAGGTGAAAGGCGTACAAACTTTTCACCCTCTTTCACCTCAACGGTACGTTTGATGCGTATGATCTTTTTGGAAGCTTCCTGCTCGGCAATACCAGCTTCGTCAAGCAAGAGACAAAAAGAGATTGCCGAACCATCCATAATAGGCATTTCGTTTCCGTTGACGATAACTCTAAGATTGTCGATACCATACGCATATATGGCAGACAGAAAATGTTCGATAGTAGAGATAAAACCCTTTTCACTCCCAATCACAGTTGCCATACGGGTATCAATGACAGAAGAAGGAGAAAGAGGAATGGAGAGCGCAAGATCCTCTCGGTAGAAGACAATACCCGCATCTGCATCAAGCGGCTCAAGCCGAAGCTTGATCGGCTCACCCTTGTGTAGCCCGATACCGATCACTTCAACCGGTTTCTGTATTGTTCGTTGACGCATAGGCTCTCCTTTCCAGAAAATAGATAAAATTTCACTATTATACTATAAAATATAGTGAAATACAAATTCTTTCCATGAAAGGGTTTTAGCGCTTCTTTTTTGGAAGCTTTCCGTGAGTCGGTTCAATAATGGCATCTGCTTCATCGAAAACATTGTTAATGAATTTTTTGATCCATTTTTTGTCAAACCATTCAATGGGGCGTACCTCGATTCCCTGTACCAGTATGCCAAAATGGAGGTGGTCTCCCAGCGCCAGGCCTGTCATCCCTGTTTTGGCAATCACCTCTCCTGCGTGTACCTCATCGCCTTCTTTAACCAGAAGCTGTGAACAATGACCGTAAAGGGTGTAAAGTCCAAGACCATGGTCGATCAGAGGCATATTCCCGTAAATACCGTTTTCTCCGGCAAACACGACTTTTCCCGGATTGGAAGCGATGACATTGGCCATTTTTGTACTGGCAAGGTCATACCCTACATGGTAGGATTCAGAGACAATATTGTCCTTGCTGCCATAATAGTAATAGCGATGATCGCCAAAACTGGCCACTTTTTTACCATTTTTAAGAGGATAGAACTTATTCATTTTCCAACTGTCAATCATCTCATCGGAAACATGTTTACTCAGTTTGTGTATCAGTGCTTCATTTTTCAGGCGCATCGTTTCATTGATCGCTTTAAGCTTTTTAAGCCGGTCATGGATAGTATCATATTCAGGATCACTGGCAGCCAGATCTGTGATTTTGCCATCGATAAATTTATCTGTCGCACGAATTTTTGAGATTTTATACCGAGGATTGTGATGATAGAGCGGAATATGTGTTTCTCTGCGATTTCCCGCCATATCTGTAGCGATGATCTTTGCTTCAAAGGTATCGTCAGTAAAAGGCCAGGCGATCAAAGAAGCATAGTAGCCCTTCTTTTTGTAAGGTTCCGGTTTGAAAGTATTACTGTTTGCCTTGATATAGAGCTTGTCCATATTATCATCGGAAGCCTGAAAGACCACCAGTGCACTGCCTCCTTGGTTGATCATGCGTGAATTGGCAAGGATATTGACATTGGGGCGTGTAGAATCGACCGTGATATCAATGGTTTTGCTTGCAGTGTTGCCCTCCAGCATATTCCACATACTCTTATCTGTTACTTTCACCCGAAGTGTATAGTGCTTCACTTTGGGATCAAGCATGCTCTTTTTAGGGTATTTTACTTTTATGGTATAGGTTTTGGGCGTACCGTTGATAACACCTTGTCCCAAAATAACCGCTTTCTTGCCGTCACTGAGTATCACTTCATAGCTGCGCAAGCCTGTATTATCGCGCATGGTAATCTTGATAGGAGTTCTTTTATTCCAATAAAGATGCTTTGGTGCTTCTATTGTAGGTTTTACACGTTCAAACTCCGGAGAGTTGTAGAGATAAACACCTCCAATACCGGCACCGATAAGCAGGAGCAGGAAAAAAAACAATCCTGCTTTACTTTTGCGTTTTATTCGTCTGGCCATTGATCAATCCTAATTGCATAATCTGTTCCAAAATTGTATCGACAATTTCTTGCATTTGTCTATCTTTCAGTGTAAAACCTGAGGCAACCTTGTGTCCGCCTCCGCCAAAGTGTGCTGCAATCTTTGAGACATCCGCCCCTTTGCTTCGAAGAGAAACACGTACCGTTCCATCCTTCAAGCCGATCAGCAGCACTGCTATTTTAACTGTTGCCAAAGACCTTCCGTAGTCTACAATCCCGTCCATATCAGGCATGGTCGCCCCGGTTGCATCGATATCTTCCGGAGTGATCTCCATGACCGCTACCCTGCCTTCAAAATAGAGTGAAAGTGAATGCAGTGCACGCTCAAGAATACGAAGTGAAGCAAGCGAGCGTCTCTGAGTAAAGTTGGTGGCGATATAGGCAGGATCCGCCCCGAGATTCACCAGTTCACGTGCAGTTTCAAAGACTTCGGCATTGACTGAATCAGTCGTAAAGTAGCGTGTATCGGAGAGCAGTGCCGTATAAAAACAGACTGCACTCTGAGCAGTAATCGTATAGATGTTCTCAAAAAGTCTGAATGCTACCTGTGATGCTGAAGCGTAGGCAGCCAGAACAATATTCAGCGTACCAAAATGCGTATTGCTGGCGTGGTGGTCGATGTTGATAACCGGATGCCCTTCAAGTATTACGCCAAAACGGTCAATGCTTCCGCAGTCCACACCTATCACCAGACTTTTTTCATACTCAATCTTCTTTTTAATCTTGGAGAAACTTGGCAAAAAATCGAGATAGCGCGGCAGAGCATCTGAGGCATTGACAATTTCTATCGGCTTTTTCGTATGTGCTTTCAAAAGCGCATAGATACCAAGCCCCGTCCCCAGCGTATCGGCATCCGGGTTAAGGTGTGTTACAATGGTGATATGCGATGCCGCTTCAATCAGGTCGGCTGATTCTTTCGCCAATACCTGCAGCATCTGACTGTCATGCATTGCTACTCCACCCGCATTGAAAGATCAATCCAGTTTGCCTGATGGATAATGGCACCCGAAGAGATCGCATCCACGCCTGTTTTGGCGATTGTTGCAATCGTTTCAAGGGTAACATTGCCGCTTGCCTCCAGAAGAATATGCGGAAAGTGTTCATTACGCCAGGCAACCACCCGTCTTGTCGTTTCAAGATCCATATTGTCACACATGACAATATCTGCTCCTGCTTTCATCGCACGCTGCGCCATTTCAAAGGTTTCACACTCTATTTCCACTTTGGCAGTAAAAGGGATTTTTTTGCGCACTTCCAACATAAAAGCATCAAGGTCATCAATCGTTTTCAGGTGTGTGTCTTTAAGCATCAGACAGTCATCGAGCCCCATTCTGTGGTTTAGTCCGCCGCCACAGCGCACTGCATACTTTTCAAATTCACGCAGCAAGGGACGTGTTTTGCGTGTATCGAGCAGCTTTACCCCTGTACCTTCAAGCATATTGACATATTGGGCCGTCAATGTCGCAATAGAGCTTGCATGCAGTGCCATGTCGAGAATGGAACGCTCTAATGAAAGCAACGTTTTGGAATCACCCGTCACAAAAAAGAGTTTGTGCCCTTCTTTAAATGCTGTGCCATCCTTAACATCCCACAGCAAGGAAAGACCGTACATCTTTGCCAATACTTCAATGTATTCACGTCCGCCAAATACACCGTCACTCTTGGCGATCACATAAGCCCTGATATCAAGACTGTCACTCACACGGGCAAAAAGATCTCCCCGGCCTACATCTTCCGCAACCAGTGCCTTAATAAATTTTTCTTTTAACATCTTTTCTGCTTTTTTAGGGTTTTTCAATTGTTATAGGGTGCGTGATTACGCACCCTACGCGATTTAATATATGCGTTCAACCTGTTATTTGATCGCAAGCATTCTTTCAAGTGCCAGATTGGCATACTTGACCGTACGTTCATCAACATGGATCTCATTGATCGGGTTGCCATCCTCTATGGACTTGAGGGTATGGTAGAGATCTTCAAGTGTCGTTTCATTCATCGTCGGACACTCGGGCTTGGTTGATGAGAGGACATAGGTGTTCTTCTGGCGCATACGGTTGACCAGATTGTACTCTGTACCGATGGCGACTTTCTGCTCAGGATCGAGCTCATTGACATACTTGATCAGCTGTGAGGTAGAGCCGGCAAAATCGGCTGCCTGCACAACCTTGGGATCACACTCCGGATGGACTGCAATTTTGATCCCCGGATATTTGTTGCGGTAGAACTCAATGTCATCCACCGTAAAGAGCTGATGCACTGAGCAAAAACCATTGAAGCAGATGACATCCGCCTCTTTGGGGTCACACTCCCCTGCTCCGATCACACAGGACTTCAGCCCCATCTTGATGGCAAAGTTCTGCCCCAGGCAGCGGTCAGGCACAAAGAGGATCTTCTTGCCCGTCTCCAGCCCCTTCTCAATAATTTTGAACGCATTGGAAGAGGTACAGACATAGCCGCCCATCTCACCCACCTTCGCTTTGACTGTCGCATCGGAGTTGATGTAGGTAATAGGCAAAATATCCTCTTTGGCAATACCGTGTTCGACCATATAGTTCACACTGTCGTCAAAGTAGCTGCCGTCAATCATCCGTGCCATCGCGCAGCAGGCGATCTTTGGCATGAGCACACGTTTCTCAGGTGCGATCACCTTTACACTCTGTCCCATGAAACCTACCCCGCAAAAGACCACCCATGGATTGTCATCGGCCTTGCATCGGCGGGCAAGCTCAAGGCTGTCTCCAGTAATATCCGCCATCTCAAATACTTCATCCCGCTGATAATAGTGCGCAACGAGCGTTACATCCAGATCTTTTTTCAGTCTCTCTATTTCCGCTTTATAGTCAATACTCATCTGCTATCCTTGTAAATTGTGGCTATTTTAGCAAAATTCGGATAAAATTGCATACTTTGCTCTTTTTTCGAGAGCCTATCTTAACACTGTGGAACACTTATGGACTTTTTTACCAATCAAAATATTCTGCTCTATCTTGCTGCCTACCTGCTTTCAGGCATCCCTTTCGGCTACCTGCTTGCCAAACAGTTTGCCGGAGTGGACATTAAACAGGCCGGCAGCGGTAACATCGGTGCAACCAATGTCCTGCGTGTAGTAAAAGAAAAGGATCCTACACTGGCCAAAAAGCTTGGTGCCTCAACACTCTTTTTGGATGCTGTCAAAGGAATGGTAGTCATTTTTGTGGCTATGGCGCTCGGTGCACCCGAAAGTACACTCTGGACCATTGCCGTACTTGCCGTACTGGGACACTGCTTTTCTCCTTTTCTCGGCTTCGAGGGAGGCAAAGGTGTCGCTACCGGCTTTGGTGTACTTCTCGTACTCATGCCCATTCCCTCACTGATCGCTATCGCTGTCTGGCTCGGCGCAAGTAAAGGATTGAAAATTTCTTCCCTCTCTTCCCTCATCGGTCTTGCAGCACTGCTGATCGCTTCGTACATTCTTTACCCACAAGTTCCGGGCATAGGATCACACGCCCCCATATGGATCATTGCAATCGTTATCTTTTATAAACACATTCCCAATATTGTGCGTCTTATCAAAAAAGAAGAGACAAAGGTTATTTGACATGACTATCCATATCGATCAGCTGACATTCGAAACGATCATTGGGCTGCTTGATTTCGAGCGTGAACATATGCAACGTATCATCATCGATCTTGAAGCGACATACGACTATGAGAACGGCGCATTCATCGATTATGCCGATCTGGCTGAAATCATTACCATACGTGTTCAGGAGAGCAGATATGAACTCCTTGAAGAGGCTCTGCTCGACCTGGAAACCCTGATACTTTCAAGCTATTCCCATATTACGGCACTCTACCTAAAGATCCAAAAACCCGACATTCTCCCAAACTGTCAAGTAGCACTTAGCCAAAACTGGCATTACTGACATCTTTTTTTCACACTTTTTGAGTCACTTTTTAATATTTTTTTCAGAAAGCCTCCATATTTATGCTATAATTTAAACATGACTTAAAAGAAGGGGCATGCCAATGAGAGTATTGATCATGGAAGAGGATGTGCAGGTAAACGAAATGCTTGGCAAGCTGTTGGGCACGCATAACTATCAGTGTGACATTACAGAGGATATCAACGATGCCAAATACTACCTCGATATCCGTAACTATGACCTGGTGCTGCTTGACTGGCCCAAAAGTGCCCCTGCCGCCCACCTTGGCTTTATCAGCGATATTAAAAAAGACGCCCATAAAACTTCTGTCATTGTCATCTCCGATCGACTGGATAAAGACAGTGAAATCGAAGCGCTAAAGGCCGGTGCTGACGATTTTATTCGCAAACCGCTTGATGAAGATATCTTACTTGTACGTATTGAAGCAAAGCTACGATTTGGTGTTTCCAACATTATAGAGATACAGGAACTTATTATCAATCCTGAAGAAGAAAAAATCATCTACCAGGGCAATGAGATTGAGCTGAAAGGGAAACCTTTTGAGGTTCTTACCCATCTTGCCATGCATAAAGACCAGATTGTTTCCAAAGAGCAGCTGCTCGATGCCATTTGGGAAGAGCCCGAGCTTGTTACCCCTAATGTCATTGAAGTTGCCATCAACCAGATCAGACAAAAAATGGATAAACCTCTGGACATTACAACCATCGAAACAGTCAGACGCCGCGGTTACCGTTTCTGCTTCCCAAAAAAAATCAGCTGATATTCTCTCCAAATATACAAAAATGGGCATCTTTGCCCACTGAAAAGATCAAAAATTCCATTTTCTTCCTTTATTAAATAAAGCATAAGCTTTGCTTGGTTATAACTCCCTATAAAGCAAATCTGATGAGTAAAAAGGATAAAAATTGGCATTATTGATTACAGATGAATGTATCGCCTGCGATGCATGCAGAGAAGAGTGTCCCAACGAAGCCATTGAAGAAAATGATCCTATCTATATTATAGATCCGGATCGTTGTACAGAGTGTGTCGGCCACTTTGATGAACCACAGTGTATTGCTGTCTGCCCTGTCGACTGTATCATTTCTGACCCTGACAATGTTGAAAATATTGACGAACTGAAATTCAAGTTCGAAAAACTGCAAGAAGAGGAATAACTTTTCTATGGCCAAACGGACCGCCATCATCGATATCGGTTCAAACTCGGCCAGGCTCGTTATTTACGAAAAAACAAGCCGCTACGGTTTCCACCTTATCTGCGAACAAAAATCAAAAGTACGCATTGGTGAAGGTGCGTACGAGAAAGGCGGCTACCTTCAACCCGTAGGGGTTCGACGCGCCTTTCTCACCCTCCAGTCCTTTCTACATACTATTGAGAAGTATCAGGCAAATACGGTACGCTGTGTTGCCACTTCTGCATTGAGAGATGCGCCCAACGGCAATACATTTGTTCGTTGGATACGCAAAGAACTCGGTCTTTCCATTCGCATCATCGATGGAAATGCCGAAGCGGCCTATGGTGCTATTGCAGCAAAGAACCTGCTGCCTGCCAAAGAAGCTATCACCATAGACATCGGCGGTGGTTCAGCCGACATGGCGCTGATCTCCAACGGTAAAATTATTGATACCTATTCGCTCAATCTTGGAACCGTCCGCCTGAAAGAACTCTTCTTCGACAAGCAGTGCTCACGTAAAGAAGCCAGAAAGGAAGCAAAAGCCTACATTCAAAAAGAACTGAAACAGCTCCCTGAACATTTCAAATGTGCTCTTGCCATAGGCATTGGCGGTACGGCACGAACACTCAGCAAGGGAGTTATGAAGCAAATAGAATACCCTCTTGACAAGCTCCATGCCTTTACTTACAATGTTGAAACACATCGCGAATATCTGGAAGCGATCACCCGTTCAAGTGCCAAAGGGCTCAAACGTTTCAACCTCAAAAAAAGCCGTTACGATACTATTAGAGAGGGAACCCTTATCTGGCTTGCTATTCTTGAACACATCAGTGCCCAAAAAGTGATGACCAGTGCTGTGGGTGTACGTGA
Source organism: Sulfurovum sp. (assembly GCA_026983515.1). GTDB lineage: Bacteria > Campylobacterota > Campylobacteria > Campylobacterales > Sulfurovaceae > Sulfurovum. The sequence goes on along the minus strand of JALWHT010000009.1, from coordinate 7,940 downwards.
AGGGGTCTTTTTGGAAAAGTTGCTCAAAAATGACAAACTCTCTTTTCCAAAAGAGGTAAACCCCAGCATCCGTTCACTGCTTGACCGCTTCAAAACCTATGTCAACATTGAATCAAAAAAGAAACACAAACGCCGTATTGCTTCAGCACTCTACGATCTGATGCAATGTGAGATCAACGACGAAAAACGCTATGCCAAAGAACTCCAGTGGGCACTGATGCTCTCCAACATCGGTAAAACACTGACCATTTATAAATCACACCAGCACGCTTTCTACATCGCCATGCAAGAGCTCAACTACGGCTTTACGCACGAGCAGATACTCCTGGTCTCCCTGCTGCTGCGCATGCATGGAAAGGAGCTGCTGCACAAACCGCTTTTTGGCACGTTTGTCGATATGCTGCCACCCAAAGAGCATCTGATGTGGCTGAGTTTCATCTACACCCTGAGTATCTTCCTGCATGAAGCCTCCAATGATGCAAAGATCACGTTCAGTTACAGCAATCAAACGCTTTACATTCACTCCAATCAGACACTCTACCTGGCAAAAGAGAAGATTAAAACTCTTGAAAAACCGATACCGTTTGCAATCATTATTGAAGATGAAGAGAAGCTCCCAAGCTGCAAAGAGCTGGGCATAACGTAGAATTTCTAATTTTGACACACGCAAAGCGTGTTGTCAACCGTTAAAACTTCGTTCCCATAGAGAACTCAAACGGCGCTGTTTCGTCACCCTCTTTATCATCAAGCGCATATCCGAAGACAAGGTTGATCGGGCCGAAACCAGACTGCCATTCGAGTACCGCTCCAATTGATGAACGCGTAATATTGTCAAAAGATTTTGTCTGTAAATCCCCATTTGTATCAAGATAACGTTCATCACTCGAACCAATGGTACCGACGTCATAAAAAAATGCAAGACGCATTTTGGCAGCTTCGGAAAGCGGGACACTTGCTTCAACTGTTGCCGAACCCCGGTAGGTTCCTCCAATTCTGTCTTCTGTACCATCTGAATAATTTATTGTTGGAGCAATTGAATATGCTTGATAACCACGTACACTTCCAATACCACCCATAAAGAGTCTTTCTGCAACCGGCAGCTTGGCATCATCATCTTTTTGAATATAGGTACCTCTTAGCTTAAATCTTAGAATCAGATCATAATTGATATAGTCTTCCAAACCATAATAAGCACCAAATTTTCCATTCAACTTTGTAAAGTTACTATATCCGGCAGGATATACTGCAGGGTTGTAGCTGTCTCCATCAAGTGATGCGAACTCAAAGTTCAAAGAGGCAATATATCCCTCTCTTGGCAGATAATAGTCATCGGTATTGTCAAAAGAGATACCTGCAAAACCGGAAAGCTTTGTATATTGATCATTGTAAATAAGTGCCTGAATATCTGTTAAATTTGCATCATCATTATAGGTTGACTGATTATCAACATAACCTATACCAACAGAGGCATACCAGTGTCTGAAGAACTGGCGGCCGACATTCAGTGACCCACCGAGTGTATCTTCCGTATAGTCATAGTACTCATAGTTACGTTTGTAGAAACTCAATCCGAGGCTGTAAAGACTATCCCATACCCTTGGGTTAACAAAAGAGAGATTATAGCTTTGCGAAACTTTTGAAACATCAAACCCGAGGCTTCCGGTAATTCCTGTACCGAATAGGTTCTTATCAGAGATGCTTGCATTGACCATCAGTCCTTCATAGCTTCCGTATCCACCACCCAGTGAAATGGTACCGGTAGAAGTCTCCTTGACTTTGACGAGAAGATCGACTGCATCATCAGAAACACGCTGTGTCTGAATGTCCACCTTTTCAAAGAAGCCGGTTCTTCCAAGCGCATGCTTGCTCTCTTTCAGATCAGTCGCATTGTAGAGGTCACCCGGGGCAAGGTAGATATAACGTCTGATAACACGGTCTTTGGTCGTATCGTTCCCGCTGATGAGCACGTCGTGAATATGTACTTTTTTACCCGGATCAACCACATACTGAAGGTTGACTGTATGTGTCGCTTCATCTTTACGCATCTGCGGAGAAACATGCGCGTAGGCGTATCCCAGGTCACCTACTGCATTTTTAATCATCTCCATATCTTTTCGCATACGCTTGATATTGAAGATCTTTCCTTTTCTCAGCTTAAGGTTGGAGAGTAACTCTTTTGTATCAAGACCCGGTACATTTTGAGAAATACCTACATTGCCTACATGGAACTGCGGTCCCTCTTTGATCTGATAATCAACTTCGGCAGTACCCGAACTGTAATCGACACGCATCAGAGGCTTGCTGACTTCTGCATCGATATAACCATGTTCCATATACGTCTCTTTGAGACGGTAGGCATCATACTCAAGCTGGTCAACGTGTACTTCTCCATCGTTCAGAAAAGGAATCCAGCCAAGAAAATCTTCCTCTTTGTTCACAAGGTTTCTCTCAAGATCACTTGAGTCAAGCTCCTTCGCACCAATGAAGTTGATTTTTTTAATCTTGATCTTTTCACCCTTGTTGACATTGAAAACGATCGAAACCGCATGATCTCCTACAGGCTTTTCTGTCACCTCAATGATAGAATCATAATCTCCCATACTTTGCAGACGTTCCGAGAGCAGTTTTTTTGCCTGTGCCACTTTCTCTTTGTCATACATATCACCACGCTTCAGACCAATACTTTGAAGCAGTTTTTTTGCTTTATCGTCCGAACCCATTCCTTTGATCTCAACATGGGCAATAGCAGGTTTCTCTTTGAAATGATAGATCAATGTACCGCCTTTTCGGTCAACCCATACATCCTCAAAATAGCCCTGATTGTAGAAATTTATGATCGATGCATTGATCTTTTCAATATTCATTGGGTCACCCACACGCAGATCAGCCACTTCAAGCGCCACTGAGGGAGAAAGGTGGTGCAAGCCTTCAAACTTGATGTTTGTGATCTTCTGGGCGAAGAGAAGAGAGCCGACAAGCAGCCAGGAGAGTACAATTTTTCTGATCATAAAGTCACCTTGAAATAATTTGCACTAATTTTATCGTTTTTTCAATAAGAGCCGTATGAAAAGATGCTATAATCCTACTCAACACCGCTTGCAGCCGGGCTTTGGCGGTAATTTTGTATTTTCAAAAGAGGGGTCAATGACAGCAGAAGAAATCAGGCTAAAACAAATTGGTATCATAGGGCTTGGACTTATGGGAGGGTCACTCGCTCTCGCGCTTAAAAAGAGCGGCTCAAACTGCCGATTCATCGGCCTCGACCACAACCCTAAACACTGCAAAGAAGCACTTGAACTGAAAATCGTTGACGAAGTTGTCGACTCACTCGATGCCCTTTCCCATTGTGATATCATTATCCTTACCATTCCTGTTGACGGCATCATCGCTGTTGCCCGGCAACTCAAACCGGCCAACCCTAACTGTACCGTCATCGATTTTGGAAGTACCAAAGCAAAGATTTCAGCCAGTATTCCCGAAGAGACCCGTCACTATTTTGTTACGGCTCACCCGATGACCGGCACAGAGAAATTCGGCCCGACCGCAGCACTGCCAGACTTATATGAAGGAAAAGTTGTCGTACTGTGTGACCTTGAAAAGAGCGGTAAACACCAGCAGGAAACGGCCAAGGCTCTCTTTGAACGCCTTGGTATGAAAATGGTTTTTATGGGAGCCGAAGAACATGACCGCCATGCCGCTTTTATCTCCCATATGCCCCATGCCCTTAGTTATGCACTTGCCAATGCCGTCATGCGCCAGGAAGACCCTGAAAGCATCGTTGCACTTGCAGGCGGAGGGTTCAGAGATATGAGCCGTATCGCCAAATCTTCCCCAAATATGTGGGAAGACATTTTCAGACAAAACAAAACAAACCTCATCGATGCCATCGAAGCCTTTGAAAAAGAGCTGAAATACTGCCGTACTATGGTGGAACAAGAAGAGTGGACAGCTTTAAACCACTGGATGAAAGAAGCCAACGCGCTGCATGATATTTTATAGTTGATAGCGAATGGTTGCAATGACGTTCACCTTTCTTTTCGCTGTTTTTTCAATCACCTCTTTAAGCATTTTCTTCTCATCCGCAGAAAGCATTCCTGTGGCTATCACTTCACACCGTACCTCTACTCCTTGTGCCTGAGGGAGTACTTCAATATGTCTCAGTGTCACATCATGTTTTTGAAGCCTGAATGTTATATTGGTAAGCTTTTGCTGCAGTGATATGCTGCTTTTCATCTGTTCAAAAGCACTGTAAAGCGGTACGGAAACAATCAGGACGATCACCAACCAGATTGTCACTCCCTTTTTGGCAATGGCAATGGGAGAGTAGCCAAGCAGTACGAATGTCAGTGCAGCCGCCAGAACAATACCTACAAGGTTGGTCAGGAAGAGCAGAAAAGCCGAAGAGAACATATGCCACTCTCCCCAGCCAAGCCCGATACCCGAAACGGCAATGGGCGGCACTAATGCTACAGCAATGGCCACACCTGCAAGAGAACCGGAAATTTTTTCATTACTCTTGGCATATGCAGCTGCCGCTCCCGATGCTATGGCGACAAAAAGATCCAGAATGGTAGGAGAGAGCCTTCCGGCCATTTCCGTTGTCAGTTTGGCTATGGGCATCATCCAGGCGATCACTGCGGCTGTCAAAATTACCGAGAGTATCCCTATGGCAATGGTACGGGCCGAAGTCAGTTCCAGGTCACTATCTTGACGCAGCACCCCCATGCTGAGGCTTACAATAGGCTGCATCAAAGGTGCAAGCAGCATCGCACCGATAATCACCGAGGCAGAATTGATAAAGAGCCCAAAGGTAGCGATCATTGTTGCCAGGATCAACAGTGTCATGAATGTGGAAGTGAGTTTAGCCTCTTCCCGCAACGTTGAAAAAAGTGTACTGTACTGCGCCTGTGAAGCGTGTGAGAATAGAGGGATTGCTTTACTCAAATAGCTTGCACTCTCTTCATCACTTGGCAGATGGTCTATTTTGGCACTGTTTTTCCCTTTGACTGCCTCAGACTGCTTCTGCCAAAATGTTTCCCCAACACTCAGCGCCACCGCCTGCTTCTCTACCCGAAGCTCTACCGGCGTCTGCGTACGCATACCGCTGTCTACAATGACTTCAAGAGGTGACTCTGTTTCAACCTTCAAATAAGCACTTCTCAAATATCCCAAAGATCGGGGCAGTGCCTTTGGTGTCCACCGTGGTACCAGTGCACCAAAAAGATAGGAAATATACTGCAAAATGGATGTGGGGGCAAGAATCAGCAAAGAGAGCTTTCCGTCAGCAGCGTGAATCTGTGAAGCAAGCAGTTTGGAGGCAAATGTACTGTTATCATACGCCACTGCCACCATTCCCACAGCAGAGAGTTTCAGTGTTTTTTCATTCTCATCGGTAAGCATAAAACGCCTGTGATGCAAACGCCTGACTTTGGAAAGGGTATGCCAGAAAAGTCTAAATCGGGAAACCAGACTTCTTTCCTTCAGCACGGCATCATAAATATCCAGCGGAGGGGCATCTCCTATGACCACTTCCTGCAAAACCGGCTCGCTTCCGCAAAAGAGAATATCAATCTTTATTTCGGCAGGTTCGTATGCCAGCAGGGCACATTCTTTCGGTTTGGAAGGAAGTGCAAAGGTGCGCATCAATTCTTTTTGTGTCGGAAGCGGTACAATGCCTACACTCTTCTGTTCTGCTATAGCATAGGAAAGCACCTCTTTGATCTCTTCAAGCGTACCGCAGACCATCAGGTGTGTAAAATGCTCATGTGCAATGCTGAAAAGTTTGGAAAGAGGGAAGAAAGAAACCCGCTTTTGATTCAGTGCGGCTTGGATGGTTTCAAGATACTCCTCTTCTACACTGCCGTAGAAAAATGCAGCATTGGCGATGTTCACAACTCCCCCTCCCCTTAAGATTCATCCAGCAGACCACTCTTTACTTTTTTGTATAACGCTCTACCAATGCTTTAAGTTCTTTTTTGTCAATGATAACATCTTTTTGCCCATTTTTCTTCGCATAAAGTTTCCGCACCATCGCTTCAACCTGTGGATCTTCACTCATATGGGCATAGAGGATTTTCAGCGCATCAGACTCTTTAAAAGGACGCGCTCCACGTTTCCAGCGAATCTTGCCCAACAGATACATCGTCCCCATACCGGCAAGGAATGCCACCACAAGCAACCACCAGGCTGGAATATTTATCATTTTTGGAACATTTGTTTCCTTGGAAACAACGGTTCCCTGAGGAGAAAACTTCAAGTCAGTATGCAGTGTGCCGTTCTGACCTGAACTACCTGATGTCTGCACAGGGGCAGATGCTGCACTTTTAGGCGCTTCTAGCTCAATGCTGTAAGCCGGGATTTCCAGTGTTTTTGTCTCTTTTGTCTTCGGATCATACGCCGTGATCGTTCGTTTTGGAATATCGAAACTGTGGTCGGCAATGAATGCAAACTTCTTGACATAGGTACTTTTAAGCTTGTCTCCAATCACCCTCGTGGTCACTTCTGCATCATCACTGTAAACCGTCACACCGTCAATATCGTAGTTTGGCATTTGATAATCTTCAAGTGAACCGTCTCCCTCGATTGTTACAGTCAAATTCACAGGTTTGTTGGCTTTTGTCTTCGTCTTGTCAATTTTACTCTCTACATAAAAATGTCCGATCAGGTCTGCGTTCTGCGGTGCAGGGTCAACTTTGACTGTCAAACCGTTGGAACTGACAGGTTTCCATATTGTTCCGAAAAATCGGCCGAAAATATCTCGTCTGCTTGTATCGGCAAGGCCTATTTTCGCTGTTGCAGGTTCTATGTGATACTCTCCTGGTTTTTGCGGTACCAGAATGTAGCGCAACTCGGTAATATGGTAGTTACCCTTGACATAACGCTTTTCATCACTGACTTCTTTGACAAAAAATCCTTTGAATTCCGGCCGATTGTACTGTGGATTCTCCGATAGACGGACATCATTTCTCAAAGAGAAGTAAACTGTAACAACCAGCGGTTCTCCCACTATTACTTCTGTTTTGTTCGCCTTCATTGTCAAAGAGAACATACCGCTGCTTGTCCCTTTGGGAGCAGATGACTTGACCACTTTCAAAGTCAAAGGCTTTGTGTTGTAGGTTTTCCCGTCAATCTTGACAGAAAAAGAGGGAATGGTCATATCTTTTGTCGGTTCAAATGTCAAAATGAGGTTGGTCGTATGCGTCAGACTGCTTTTGCCGTTGATCACCTGCAGTGATGTGTTCTGTGTGCGGCTTCTGCCAAGTACCGGTACACTGCCGATCTTGTCAATCCGTGGAAATTCTACCCGATTTCCCTCGGCAACGAGACGCAGTTGCACCATATTCCCCTTTACCACTTCATTCTGAGACAGCACTGCTTCGGCACTGTCGGCATACAACAGCCCAGAAAGTGACGCATATAACACCAGTAACGGCAATAACAGTTTTTTGATATTCATTTTTTTTACCCACTCCTTCATTTTTAATGTTTCATTCCTTACCATGGTCTGATATCCTTCCGCTCTTTAGGCTTTCCGGCATTCATTTCATACATCATTGTCGGCGTTCTTTTCTGTCCCATCTTCCTAAGCAGCCGTTTCATCTCTGCCTGCTTAAGCTTTTCTTCTTTGCTCATTTTCTGTTTTTTGGGAGCACCTGAAGCTTCATTGCCTTTTTTGTTTTGGGGCCTCTTCTCTTTTTGGGATTCACCTTTGGACTTGCCACCTTTTTTCTTTTGGTCTTCTTTCTTCTTGTCACCCCTCTTTTGCTGATCTTTCTTTTGCTGATCCTGCTTCTTTTTATCCTGACCTTTTTTGTTGTCGTTTTTCTTCTTCTGACCGTTTTTATTCTCTTTTTGTTGATGCTTATCGTTCTTGTTTTGATCTTTGTTTTGTTTATTCTTTTTGTTCTGATCATTCTTTTTTTGATCATTCTTCTTCTGAT
>JALWHT010000008.1 GCA_026983515.1 Sulfurovum sp. | reverse complement strand
AAGTAGGCATGTTCAAAACAGAGACCATAGGCATGGCAAAGGCACTAAGCGTTGGGCTTGGCTATCAGGTGAGTGTGGGCGCTGCGAAGAATGAGACGGTAGGGTTGAGCTCGTCTGAAGAGGTGGGGATAGATAAAAGTTCAATGGTAGGCAAGGTCTATACGCTCTCTGCCGGCGATGAGATAAGACTTGAAACCGGAGCCTCTAGTCTTACGATGAAGTCAGATGGTACCATTGTACTTAAAGGTGTAGATATTTCTATTGTTGGAGATGGTGAGATTAATGTTAAAGCTGCAAAAAATATTGTGATGAAAGGAAAGAAAATCCTTGAAAACTAATAAGCTATCTCTCTCTTTGATGCCGAGTGAAGTCCTTAAAGAAGATAAAGTATTGGATTCTGTTGCAGCAAGAACATCGGCACAAGCAGAACAGAAATCGAAATTGTATCCTTATACACTGGTAGGCACCATTGAAAAAGTTTTCAATAATGGTACCGCTAAGGTTATTTTTGATCTTGAAGAGCACCAATATGGTTACATGGCCATCACAACCCACCCTTTAAAAAGGGAAGATGAGAATAAGAAGTGCGTACTTACATTCAATAAAGGTGATATATCACAACCAATCATTACAGGCATTGTGCAGCCAACACATACAGAACCCGCAGTAATTTCTTCAGAAGAGGGGATTGTACTTGAGTGTGGAGAGACGCGTATCGTATTGGATCCAGATGGTACCTTGGAGCTAAAGGCGCGCTATATCCATTCTCAGGCCTATGGCCCTTACCGTATCAAAGGTGCCTCTGTGAAGATCAATTAGGAGATAGGATGACACTGCATAATGCAAGCAAATTTGAAGCTGGATATAACTTGGGCTTAGAAAAAGACGGTCATCACTGTTTGGTGGTAGTAGCTAAGGCTACCTATAGTATGCCGACGACGCTTGAGCCCTCGGCTATACTCAAACCAAAAGAGCAGCAAGTACCTGTAAATTATGAAGATACCTTCACAGGTAATCCTGGAGAGAGTGCTTTGCTGTATGAAAATGATTTTGCACCGTTTAAACCCAAATGTGATGTACTTTTCAATGGAAGTGCCTATGCTTACCCTTTAAAGGAGACTACAGAACGAATCGTGCAGATTCGTGTAGGGACGATGGACAAGTCGTTTAAGGTGATAGGCAAACGTGTATGGGAAGAGAATGTTTTTAATGCAAAGGCTTCTAAGCCTATGCCTTTTAAGCAACAAGAGATAAGTTATGATATCGCTTATGGCGGGCATGACTTTGACCCAACAAAACCATTTGAGAATGATGAAAATTATGTTGCATACCCTTACAACCCTGTAGGACAAGGATATGCTCCATTTCATGATACTAGAAGCCTCATAGGTAAAGCTCTGTCACAAACCCAAGAGCTTCATGTCGCCCATACTGATCCGGCAAGCAAAAAATATCTGCCGCAAGCTTTTGGTGCAATTGCGAGGCATTGGTATCCGAGGTATACTTTGGGAGGTACATATGATGCACATTGGGCAGAATATGACAAACCATTTTTACCAAAAGATTTTGATGAGGCATTTTACCAGTGTGCACCGCAAGAGCAGCAGATAGACTACTTGGCAGGTGGAGAAGAAGTGCTCCTTCGGGGCTTGACACCCGAAGGGGAACGCCTCTTTATGCTACCTAAGCTCGATGTATCTATGGAGGTTATACGAAGCAATGGTGAGCGAACAAGTCTCACACCAGTAGTAGATACACTGATACTCGAACCTGACCAAGAGCGTAT
>JALWHT010000007.1 GCA_026983515.1 Sulfurovum sp. | reverse complement strand
AGGTAACTGTAGAGTATGTTTCCAAAGGCTTCAAGAGTCATATGAAGGGAGCTGACAAGGCTAATGCACGTTTCGCACTGCTCATTGGCGAAGACGAGCTGACAAACGGTACCGTATGGCTGAAAGACCTGGAGACAAAAGAGGAGAGAACGATCCCCATTGAGGAGATCGTCTGATCATATGAAACGCTAAGCTTTCACTTATTAAAAGGTATACATTACACCTGCGAAGAGGCCATCGCCGCGTGGACCGTCAATCAGTGAATGCTCATATTCTGTGACAAATTTGAAATGCTCATCCATTTCAACTTCAAACCCTGCCCCAAATACAAAATCATGATCGGTACTATCAATATCCAGTGCCGAAATCTTCTCCCACTCATATTCATAGCCTACTTTTCCAAATACGCCAAGCTCTTCGGTCAGCTCATAGGTATAAACAATATCCAGTGCTGAAGTATAATACTTTGCATTGACATTAACAGGTTCTTCTCCCTCTTTTTTTTCTGTAACCGTATTGGTTGAGTAGGAAAAGTCATACTCTATCGAAAAACCGTTACCTATATGATATCCTATATCAATACCAAAACCATAATCCTGATCACCATCAAGTACAGCCTCCCCATGATTGACCGTATCACCAAAAATCATCATGCCCTTGGCAACGACATAGAATGGAGAAAGCTCTGTCATCTCTACATCATTCGTTTCCACTGGATCAATGTCACCGCCGGCATATATCCCTGTTACTAACCCAGTAGCAAGCAAACCACTTATCAATATTTTTTTCATCATTATCCTTTCCCTGAAAATATAAACTTTATTATAACCAAACTAGAATTACTTCAGCCATATAATAAGATCATGTACCATACGTGTCATAATTATGTTGGTCGCTTCAGCATAGCCGTTGGCATCTACCGTTGGTGTAGGCTCACGGTAAGAGAAACGCTTTGTTTTAAGCAGTTTCCCGGTATTGATATCGATCAGGCTAAACTGGATAGATACCACTGCGTAAGAAGCATTACCTCTGATATGGTGTGAAAAATCATAAATAAGCGGTTCAAGACGGTAGTCTGCATTGACGGTAGAAGCATATGGCAGTACCGCTTTAAAAAGCCTGCTCTTTTCCAGAGCCGCAATAATAATGCCTTCAAGCAGTTTTCCAAGATTGTTCGACCATTGGGAGTTCTGATAGGTACCGCTGTCACGAAAGCTGTATGAAAAAAGCATTTTATCGGTTATTTTCTCTTTAATCGCCATCGGATAGGAGACTTTCAGTACACGGTTTCGATACGGAGAGTGCATTACCGGTTGTACCTGTCCGGCTTCAAGCGTATAGTAGGTTACCGGTGTACTTTTTGGTATACATCCGGTTAGAAAAAGTGCCAAAAACAGTCCTATACCATATCGAATTGCCATCATTTACTCCCCCGGTCCCGGTCGCGACCTGCGTGATTTGAACAGGATATCACTGGGGCTCTCTTGAAGCTCCTCTGCCAGTGCATTCACCTGATTGGAAAGAATCTCGACATCGACAAGAATCGGTTCGAGAATCTTCTTGAGGTTGTAGTCTCCCCTGTCAAGACTGCGTTCAACCTTCAATGTTACCCGGTTGAAATTGCGTGTCGTCTGCATGAATTTTTTAACTGCAGGTACGGTTACCTTACCTACTTTGTTGAATGTCCTGGTCATACTGTCAATATCTTTGGTAAGTTGCTTCATCCCTATCCGGTACTCAGAAACAGTTTGGTTGATATTATCAAGTACAATATTTCCCTTTTGCGTCATCTCCTCGGTATTTTTCAAAATGCCGTTGATATGCCCGATATTTTCATCACTGAGGAGTTTATCCGTTTGGACAACAAGATGTGCAAGCCGGTCTGCCAGGGTACCAATGTCTTTTTTTGTCTGGTTCAGCCATGACGAGGAAGATTTGATGACCGGGATATGGTCTTTTGAGGGTTTAAGCGTTTTGGCACTGTTGCTTCCTCCTTCAATCTCGATGGAGAGCAATCCTGTCACACCAAGCATGGAAGTATGGGCGACCATATCCTCTTTAATGGGTGTACCGTGCTTGATATTCATCAGCACTTCCACTCTTTGTATGTTTTTCGGGTCGATTTTAATCTCTTTGACCCGGCCTATATCTACCCCTCTCAACCGTACCACTGAATCTTTGGAGAGCCCGGCAACCGATTCGTAAAAATAGGTTTTATACACATCATACTGCTGTGTCAGTCCATATTTCGCTAGCCAAAAGAAAAATGCCACAAGACCTACACCAAAAAGCAGGACAAACAGACCGACAATCGTATAGTTCACTTTACTGTACATCGACTCCCCTCCCTTTCAGTTTATCTGCAAACTTCTCTTTGGTGTACTCGTTCTTGAAAAAGGCTTCCACAAACGGATGTGTTGAAGCCAGCACTTCGTCAAGTGTTCCCTGCGCTACGACATGTTTGTCCGCAAGTACTGCCATACGGTCGACAATATTGAAGATACTGTCCAGATCATGTGTGATCATGACGACAGTAATACCCAACATCTGTCGTAATTCTACTATAAGTTTATCAAAATTACGCGCACCTACCGGGTCAAGCCCTGAAGTGGGTTCATCCAGGAAGAGGAGTTTTGGTTCCATCGCCAGTGCGCGGGCAAGGGCAGCACGTTTGATCATTCCGCCGCTGAGCTCGCTTGGATAGAGCGCACCGACATGAGCATCCAGCCCCACCAGCGCAATTTTGGAACGTACCAGTTTGTCACGCATCCGTTTGCTCAGCCTGGTGTACTCTTTTAGCTGCACTTCAATATTTTCAGCGATCGTCAAAGAGGAAAAGAGAGCACCAAACTGAAAAAGCACGCCCCACTCTCTGCGCAGATGCTGTGCCTCCTGAAAACTGATGGCTGACAGATCACGGCCGAGTACAACAATTTTTCCCGCATTGGGACGCAGCAGCATGATCATCTCTTTCATCAAAACCGATTTTCCGGCACCACTCTCACCCAAAATAGCAAAAATCTCATTTTCATGCACCTGAAGGGATACACCATCGTGAATGGTACGTTCTCCAAAACGTGTGACAATCCCGCTTGCTTCAATTACCGCTTTCACAGTCCAAACTCCGTGTAGATAACGGAAAATAGCGCATCAAAGGCAATCACAAGGAAGATGGCGTTGACGACTGATGCTGTCGTTTGCAACCCGATACTTTCGGTATTGTCCGACACTTCAAAACCGCGAAAACAGCCGATCGCCGCAATAATGAAGGCAAAAACAGGCCCTTTGATCATCCCCAGAATGTAGTGCTTGACTTCCAGTACCTCCTGAAGACGGGAAATGAACTGGTCAAACGAAATACCGACAACCATCTTGGAGGCGACCATTCCACCCAAAATGCCGATAATATCCGAAAAGAAGATCAGCAGCGGCAGTGCGATCATCAACGCGAAAATACGCGGCAGTACCAAAAAGTTGTATGGATCAAATCCCATAGTACGCATCGCTGCAATCTCTTCGGTAATTTTCATTGCACCGATCTCCGCGGTATACGCCGAACCGCTGCGTCCTGCAATGACAATAGCTGTGATCATAGGCCCAAGCTCACGAACAATAGAAATTCCCACCGTATCGACAATGAAGATATCCGCTCCGAATTTCGCCAGCTGCACTGCCCCCTGATAGGCGATGACCATTCCTACCAGAAATGCTGTCATGCCAATAATCACGAGTGCATTAAAGCCCGACTGGTAAATGTGGTAGACCGTCTCCTTGTAACGCAGTGTTTTTGGGTGGGTAATACCGTACCAGAAAGAGACAACCAAATGTCCCAGAAATGTAATGAAATCTTTTGTGTCCCTGACAAGCTGTACCGTTGCCTTGCCAAGTTCTTCGAAAAACCCCTGTTTTCTCGGCACGATCTTCTCGACCATATGTTCTTGAAGCATTTTGTAGAGTTCCTGCTGGGCATCGGTATAGTTTATTACTTCAATATGTACACCGCGACTTCGCGCCTGCTCTACATATTCACTCAGCAGCAAAATACCCGCACTGTCAAAATCTGTGATCCCAGAGACATCTACCACGATATTTTCGGCCTTTGGAAGTTGTTGGATCAACGCCTCAATCTCTCCGGCCGAACGCAGGGTCCACTCCCCCAGCAAAGCCACTTCAAGACGATCCCGGTTCTTAGTCCACGCGATAAATTCCCTCTTCATTGTTTAATTATAGGTAAGTTTGGATTAAGTTTTGATATAATCTTCCAATTTATCCAAGAGAAGCGAGGCAGAGGATTATGAAAAACTTCGGTTTGAATATCTGGGGCGATGACAATTTCATTATTGACGGCGATACGGTCAACATCAACTATGCATCCAAACCTTCCCTGCTCTCTATCACTGAAGAGATACGGGAAAAAGGCTATAAAGGACCGCTGCTGTTGCGCTTTCCGCATCTGATCGAAAAGCAGATCTCCACCCTTTTCAACACTTTTGCAAAAGCCAAAAAAGAGTTTGGCTACCAGGGAAACTTTCATGCTGTATTCCCGCTGAAAGTCAACCAGTACCCCAACTTTATCAATGCCCTCATGGAGGTTTCAGAAGGCTACGACTACGGTTTGGAAGCCGGGAGCAAAGCCGAATTGATCATTGCCATGACCAAAACCCCATTGGGCGCGCCCATTACCGTAAACGGTTTTAAAGACAAAGAGATGATCGCGCTCTGCTTCATCGCAGCAAAAATGGGACACAATATCACCGTCACCATCGAAGGTATCGGTGAGCTGAAAACCATTATTCAGGTACATGAAGAGTTCAATCAGCAGAGTACCTCGCCCATCGCACCCAAAATCGGTGTACGCATTCGTCTGCACAGTTCAGGGATAGGTATCTGGGCAAAAAGCGGCGGCTATACTTCCAAATTCGGTCTGACTTCTACCGAACTGCTCGAAGCTTATGAAATGCTCAAAGAGCATACCCTGCTGGAAAATCTCTGGATGGTTCATTTTCATATTGGCTCTCAAATGGGTGACATCGCACCATTGAAGAAAGCACTAAGAGAGGCCGGCAACATTTATGCTGAACTGAAACGGCGCGGTGCAACGGCACTGAGTGCTATCAATATCGGCGGCGGACTGGCAGTGGAATATTCCCAGCATACTGCGACACAGGAACGAAACTACTCACTGAACGAATTTGCCAACGATGTGGTCTACCTGATGCAGGAAATAGCCAAACGTAAAAAGGTAGACGAACCCGATATCTTTACCGAATCGGGTCGTTACATTGCTGCGGCACACTCAGTACTCGTTGCACCTGTGCTTGAACTCTTCTCACAGGAATACAATGAAAAGTGTCTACGTCCCAAAAAACAGAACCCGCCGCTCATTCAGGAGCTTTTTGACCTCTTTGCCACCATTAACCGTACCAACGCACGTGAATACCTTCACGATGCTCTCGACCATATGGAAAGTCTTCTTACCCTCTTCGACCTGGGTTACATTGATCTTGAAGACCGCTCCAATACCGAAATTCTGGTCAACCTCATCATCAAAAAAGCGATCTTCCTGCTGCGGGATGAAGGAACTGATGAGCTCAAAAAACTTCAGGATCGCATTCAGGAGCGCTACCTGATCAACTTCTCTGCCTTCCAATCACTGCCTGATTTTTGGGGCTTGGGACAACACTTCCCCATTATGCCGCTCAACCATCTTTCTGACAAGCCGACCAACCCCGCAAGCATCTGGGACATCACCTGCGACAGCGACGGAGAGATCGGGTTTGACCGAGACCTTCCACTCTACCTGCATGATATTGATCTTAGCAAAGAGGAGTACTTTCTCGGTTTCTTCCTTACCGGAGCCTACCAGGAAGTTCTGGGGATGAAACACAATCTCTTTACCCACCCAACAGAAGCAGTCATTACATTTGATACAGAAGGAAAGCACCACATTGAGCATCTCATAGAAGCACAAAACCTTATGGATGTGCTTGATGATCTCGACTATGATACCGGCATCATTGACAAGGCGCTCAAATACCGCATTGAAGAGTCAACACTCATCACACCTGACGAGAAGCGGGAACTTCTTGGAAAAATTTATCTCTATTTAAGTGAAAATAGCTATCTTAAGACCATTCAGGCCATCAGCGAAAGCACTCAAGGAGAAATTGCGTGAACTTGTTCCAACTGATCAAAGAGGATTTTGCCAATGTCAAACGCAACGACCCGGCACTTCATTCCACCTTTGAACTCTTTTTCAACTACCCGGGTCTTTGGGCAGTCTTTTTCTACCGTATTGCCCACTGGTTCTACAATAAAGGATTACGCTTTCTTCCCCGGCTCATCTCTGCACTGGGTATGTTCTTGACCATGATCGACATTCACCCTGCCGCGAAATTTGGTCGGCGTGTATTCATCGACCATGGAGTAGGTGTCGTTATTGGAGAGACCGCCATTATCGGTGACGATGTACTTATCTATCAGCAGGTCACTCTCGGCGGGGTCAGTACCAACAAAGGAAAGCGTCACCCCACTATCGGTAACAATGTCGTCATTGGTGCAGGATCAAAGGTGCTTGGGAATATCACTATCGGTGAAAATTCCAAAATCGGTGCCAACTCCGTTGTTGTCAAAGATGTACCGCCAGATTCTACCGCCATCGGTATTCCCGCACGTGTCCTCAAACGCGGTTATGACAAAAACCCCCTCAGTCACGACAAGATCCCCGATGTCAACAAAGAGCTCTTCGAGTATCTTCTGCGCCGCATCGAAGTACTCGAAGAAGCACTGCCAAAGAACCAAAAAGAGAAGATCAAAGAGAAAGACCATACTCTCGAAGAGCTTTACGACAACTTCATCCACTCGATGGATTAATCCGGGGCGTGTCCATATGAAACACTCTCTTCCCCATTATAAGGCAACCCCCTTCTTTTAGTCACCTGTCAAGCACTTTTGGTTATAATCTTCATTATTTTATGCAAAGGGATATTTATGCTTCTTTCAGACCGCATACAGACACTCTCACCCTCCTTGACCATCGCCATCTCTTCACTTGCACGTGAACTCAAGGCAGAAGGCAAGGACATTCTCTCATTCTCTGCAGGTGAACCCGACTTTCGCACACCGCAGCGCATCAAAGAGGAAGCCATCAAGGCGATCAACGAAGGTTTTACCCAATATACTGCCGTACCGGGTATTCCTGAACTGCTTGAAGCAGTGGCAACCAAACTCAAAAGAGACAACAATCTTGAATATGCTCCGTCAGACATTATTGTCAGTAATGGGGCGAAACAGTCACTGTTCAACCTTTTTCAGGCGACTATCAACCCGAATGACGAAGTAATCATCCCTGCCCCATACTGGGTTACCTATCCCGAGCTTGTCAAATATGCCGGCGGCAAACCTGTTATCATTGAGACCAACGATATGACCAAGTTCAAGATCACTGCCGATCAGCTTGAAGCAGCCATTACACCAAAAACCAAAATACTCATACTTACTTCCCCTTCCAACCCTACAGGTTCTGTCTATACCAAAGAGGAGCTTGAAGCGATTGCAAAAGTGCTTGAAGGTACTGATATTCTGGTTGCAAGTGATGAGATGTATGAAAAGCTGGTCTATGGTGTCGAATTCACTGCTGCAGCAAGCATCAGTGACGATATGTACCAGCGCACCGTCACTATCAACGGATTGAGCAAATCGGTCGCGATGACCGGGTGGCGCTTTGGCTACCTTGCCACACCGAAAAAAGAGCTCATCGCAGCGATGAACAAGCTCCAGAGCCAGAGTACATCAAACATCAACTCCATCACCCAGAAAGCAGCCATTCCGGCACTGCTTGGCGAAGTCGATGACGAGATAGAAACCATGCGTCAGGCATTTGAAGCACGTGCAGTCGAAGCCGTCAAACTCTTCAATGACATTGACGGTCTCTCCGTGGTCGCACCACAGGGTGCCTTCTATCTCTTTGTCAATACCAAAGATATTTCCAACGATTCCATTGCATTCTGTAAAGAGCTGCTGCAGGAGACTGGTGTAGCAGTCGTACCGGGGATCGGCTTCGGCAGCGAAGGTTACTTCCGATTCTCCTTTGCAACAGACATCACAACGATCCGCGAGGGGATTAGACGTATCGAGAAGTTTGTACAAAAGAAAAAGG
>JALWHT010000006.1 GCA_026983515.1 Sulfurovum sp. | reverse complement strand
TCCGGTGTAAGGATGTAGCGGCCGATGATGGCCATGTTGGTAGGGGCATCTTCGGGGGCGGGTTTTTCGACCATATTTGTAACCCGGTATGTGTCGTCAGTGTTGTCGACAAGGTTTCCGGCAATAATTCCGTATTTATGGGTCTGCTCCATAGGGACTTCTTCGATAGCGACAATGGAACATTGGTATTTTTCAAATACTTTTACCATCTGTTTGAGTATCGGATCGCTGCCGTTATTGTCACAGAGATCGTCGGCAAGCACAACAGCGAAAGGTTCATTGCCAATGAGTGTTTCACCTGTGAGAATGGCATGCCCAAGCCCTTTCATCTCCAGTTGTCTGGTGTAAGAGAAAGTGCACTTTGTGATGATGGAACGGATCTCTTCAAGCAGGGGTTCTTTGGAAGTACCCTTGATCTGATGCTCCAGTTCATAGCTGACATCAAAATGGTCTTCAATAGCGCGTTTACCCCGTCCGGTGACGATGGCCATAGTGGTAATACCGGCTTCCAAGGCCTCTTCGACACCGTACTGAATGAGCGGTTTTGTTAAGACCGGGAGCATCTCTTTGGGTGTTGCTTTGGTAGCAGGAAGAAAACGGGTACCGTATCCGGCTGCGGGGAATAAACATTTTTTGATCATTTGCATTCCTTTTTAGAGATCAGGTGCTCAGATTGAAGATTGAATAGATACATTGGCTGAAATACCCCCATTATAAAATTATTGAAAGTATTATAGCAAAAAGATTATTAGTGGAGAAGGGAAGAGTTTCATTATTTAATATTCTCTATATACTGGAGTGTCGTATTGATAATCTTTATAAGTTGTTCTGTATATTCAAGTATCTCTTCATATACTTCTACCAATTCATCTTCAATATATTTATGTTGACAAAAAGTGTCTGTTCTTTCATCTGTTTTACGCCGATTTATGCTACACTTTCGCGATAAAAAAGCAGTTTGTAGAAACGGAATATATGAAAGAACATATTAAAAATCTTGACCGGGGCATTGTGCTGATGCTGCTGGCTTCCCTTACCTTCGCCATGATGGGCGGCTTTGCCAAATTGCTGACACAACAGCTGCCTGCGCTTGAAGTAACCTTTTTCCGTAATATTTTCGGAGTACTCATTATTGCCCTGGCCATCTGGAAAGTGCCGCTCAAACAGCAGGGCGGTAAGCCATTGCTGCTTTTCTTCCGTGGTGCCATGGGCTTTCTTGCTCTGCTTGCCTACTTTTACATTATGGGGAAAATACCGCTGGGTGAAGCGATCACCTACAACAAAACCTCGCCGCTTTTTGTGGCATTTTTTGCCTGGATATTTTTGCACGAAAAGCTGCACTGGAGTGCCATTATTGCCCTGATACTGGGATTTACCGGCATCATACTCATCGCACAGCCAGAAAATGGCGGCTTTGACAAATATGACATACTGGGAATATTCTCCGGTATCGGTGCGGCACTTGCCTATACCTCCATACGGGAGCTTCGCCGTTATTACGATACCCGTGCCATAGTGATGAGCTTTATGCTGGTGGGTACGTTGGGACCGCTGCTTTTTATGGCAATAGGAAGTGTTGCGAGTGTGGGCAGCGAGTGGGACTGGATCATCGCACCGTTTGAAATGCCAAAAGGTGTGCAGTGGTTTTACATTGTTGCTGTAGGCACGAGTGCTACAGTGTCACAGCTGCTGATGACCAAAGCGTATGAACTGACCAAAGCAGGGATTGTCGGTACCATCAGCTATACCAATATTGTTTTTGGAATGTTCATCGGCATAGCACTTGGCGATCCCATACCCGATTTTTGGACGGTTTTGGGTATAATATTGGTCATTATATCGGGGCTGATCGTTGCTCTGGTCAAAGAAAAACCGTAAGGATAAAGTATGATACTGATTGCAGGTCCCTGTGTACTGGAGAGTCGTGATAATGTCATGCGTATTGCTGAGTCACTGGGCAAATACCATGAAGATTGTACCAAAGAGTTTTATTTTAAAGCAAGTTTTGACAAGGCCAACCGTACCAGTCTTGACAGTTTCAGAGGACCGGGGCTTGAAGAGGGCCTCAAGATGCTCTCCGAGGTCAAGGAGCAGTTTGGCTACAAGATTCTGACCGATGTCCATGACTACACCCAGCCTGCTGCTGCGGCTGAGGTGGCAGATGTGCTGCAGATCCCTGCCTTTTTGTGTCGTCAGACAGATCTGCTGGTGGCTGCTGCAAAGACCGATGCAGTGGTCAACATCAAAAAAGGGCAGTTTCTCGCGCCTGCGGCGATGGAACACTCTGTTGCAAAAGTGCTGAAAACACGTGGCTTTGACGGTGAAGTCAGTTATGAAAATGCACAGAAGTACGGGGTCTGGCTGACAGAACGCGGCACAACCTTCGGGTATGGCAATTTGGTGGTCGATATGCGCGGACTGGTGACCATGCGTCAGTTCGCTCCTGTGGTATTTGATGCGACACACTCGGTACAGATGCCTGCAAGCGGTGGTGCAAGCAGTGGTGGTGACAGCCGTTTTGTCCCCTACCTCTCACGAGCAGCTGCCGCAGTAGGTGTGGATGGTTTCTTTTTTGAAACCCACTTCGATCCAAGCATCGCTTTGAGTGACGGCCCCAATATGATACAATTGCAAAAACTTGATACACTCATTGAGCAAATCGATGCAATTCTGATGATTGTTGAATAGAGCGTTGAGACAGAAGAGAAGAGTACAAATTTAAATTAGACGAAGGATAAACATGAAAATCGTAGAAGGAAACCTTTCGGTTGACAAAAGCAAAAAAGTTGCCATTATCAATGCGCGTTTTAACCACTTCATTACAGACAGACTGGTGGAGGGTGCGAAGGATGCTTACGCAAGACACGGGGGAGACACTGAAGATCTCGATCTTATTTTGGTACCGGGAGCATTTGAGATTCCGTTTGCACTTGACAAGGCACTCGCTTCGGGCAAGTATGATGCGGTGTGCTGTCTGGGTGCAGTCATCAGAGGTGCGACGCCGCATTTTGACTATGTCTCTGCCGAAGCAACGAAGGGAGTGGCAAATGTCACACTCAAGCATGGCAAACCGGCAACCTTTGGTGTGCTGACCGTTGACAGCATCGAGCAGGCGATCGAGCGTGCGGGTACCAAAGCAGGCAACAAGGGGGCCGAAGCGATGGTAAGTCTGATCGAACTGATCAATCTGTACGGAGAGTTGAACTAATGGCAACACGACAACGATTAAAGGACGCTTTTTGGGCAAAGCCAAACAAAGCTACGCTGACGCTGTGTCAACTTCAGCAGTTGGCTCATGCGACTGGTCGCATTACAAATAGATTGGGAAAGGGAGCTTAAATGGCGACACGACACCAGGCACGAACCGCCGTAGTAGGACTGCTCTACGCCTATGACCTTGGCAATGAAAATATCGCAAAATTCTCTGATGAGATTTTAGAAGAGGACAAGATCCGCAATAAGCAAAGAGAGTTCTCTCACCAACTCTTCAACGGTACCATCGAAAATCTGGAAATGATAGACAAAGAGATAGAAAAACACCTGACCGATTGGGACTATGACAGTATCGGAAAAGTAGAAAAGGCTATTTTGCGCCTTGGTGCCTATGAGATTCTTGTAGCAAAGACAGACCGGGCCATTATCATTAATGAAGCTGTTGAATTAGCCAAAGCGCTTGCAGATGACAAGTCGCCGAAGTTCATCAACGGTGTTTTGGATGCAATAGGCAAGGAAGAGGGTAGTGCATAGGCAGCATAACCTTATGCTTTTGTGATTATCTTTTTGAGAAATGGTAGGGTGCGTAGTCACGTACCATCCTATTTTCTCAACATATATGTCGGTGCGTAATTACGCACCCTACAGGATTTATGATGACAATGAATATGACAAAACGTATGAGCATCGATGAAGCGGTCGAGCTTATTGAAAAAGCCGATTTAAAGACACTTGGCAGGATGGCGTTGGCAAAGAAGCGTGAGCTGCACCCAAAAAAGGTGACTACCTTTGTCGTAGACAGAAACATCAACTACACCAATATCTGCTGGGTAGACTGCAAATTCTGTGCCTTCTATACCCATGAGAAGAAAGAAGATGCCTACATCCTCTCTTTTGACGAGATAGACCAGAAGATCGAAGAGCTGCTGGCTATCGGTGGTACGCAGATACTCTTTCAGGGCGGGGTACACCCCAAGCTGGAGATTGAATGGTACGAAGATCTTGTTGAGCATATCCATCAGAAGTACCCTCAAGTGACCATCCACGGTTTTTCTGCTATTGAGATAGACTATATCGCCAGACGCTCGAACCTTTCCATCTCTGAAGTGCTGGCACGGCTCAAAGCCAAGGGGCTTAGCTCCATCCCCG
Organism: Sulfurovum sp.; assembly: GCA_026983515.1. Lineage (GTDB taxonomy): Bacteria > Campylobacterota > Campylobacteria > Campylobacterales > Sulfurovaceae > Sulfurovum. Next base: position 3,865 of record JALWHT010000006.1, on the reverse strand, counting down.
GTGCGGGTGCAGAGATACTCAGTGACCGTGTACGTGACATCATCGCACCCAAGAAGCTGGATAAAGATACATGGCTTGAGGTACACCGCGAAGCGCACAAGCTTGGCATCAAGTCCACAGCAACCATGATGTACGGTACGGTAGAGACCACACGTGAGATTGTGGAGCATTGGGATTATGTACGCCAGCTTCAGGATGAAACAGGCGGATTCCGAGCTTTTATCATGTGGAGTTACCAAAGCGACAACACGCAACTCAAACGTGAACTGCCTACCATCACCAAGACCACCTCCAACCAGTACCTGCGCTACCTTGCCGTAGCCCGTCTTTTTTTGGATAATGTACGCAATATCCAGAGTTCATGGGTCACACAGGGAAGCTACATTGGTCAGATGGCACTGCTTTTCGGTGCGAACGATCTTGGCTCAACGATGATGGAAGAGAACGTAGTCTCCGCTGCCGGGGCAAAAAACCAGATGAACCAAGAAGAGATGATCCGCCTCATCAAAGATGTCGGGGAGAATCCGGCAAAGCGCAATACGGCGTATGAGATTTTGGAAAGGTATTAACCTGTAGGGTGCGTAACCACGCACCTTCTATTGTTTTGGTGCGTGGTTACGCACCCTACGGAGAAAAGATTGAAAAAAATAGTTATTGTATTATTTGTATTATTGCAAGGAACACTCATGGCAGAGACCATACAGAAATTGGATTATAAAGAGACTCAGGTACCGGTTATTTTTGAAGAGAGCAAGACGCTGCCCATTGTTTCTATGCAGCTTGTTTTTACCAATGCGGGGCATTTGAGCAATACAAAAGACGGTCAGGCCGATATGGCTTCAAAACTTCTCAATGAAGGTACCAAAAAAGACGGTGCTGTAGGTTTTGCGCAAAAGCTCGATGACCGTGCGGTTGATCTGCATGCGCAGGTGGGAAGAGAGAGTTTTGTCATTGAGCTCTCTTCGCTTAAAAGCGAATTTGGCTACGGTATCGATCGCTTGATGGAACTGCTAAAGGATCCTAACTATACCGAAGAAGCACTTTCTCAGATCAAGCGGCAAAAGATCGGTTGGCTGACGCAGAAAAAGAGTGACTTCGACTACATTGCTGCGACTAATCTTCGTGAAATGCTTTTTAAAGGAACGCCGCTGGCACGTCCGTATGACGGTACCATGGAGAGTGTGAAGGCAATGACGCTGAAAGACCTTGAAGGATTCATTCAGACACATCTTGGATACAACAATCTTATTGTGGTTATTGGCGGCGATTTGAGTTTCGATGAGGCAAAGAAGTATGTAGAGAAAATACTGCCGCTTCTGTCACAGTCCCATACCAAGCCGGCAGGCCCCTTTGTGGCATCGGATAAAAAAGAGGTTAGGGAGATTGATGAAGATACACAACAGGCGTACATCTATTTCGGTGCACCCTTTGACTACTCCTACAAAGACAAAGACCAGTATAAGGCCAAGATTGCGGAATATCTGCTTGGCGGTGCAGGGTTTGGCAGCCGCCTAATGGAGGAGCTGCGTGTCAAACGCGGGCTGACTTACGGTGCCTACAGTGTGCTCAGACGTGCCAAGTACGCTTCCTATCTCAGTGGTTATCTGCAGACCAAACTTGCCACACAGGATGAAGCGGTCAAACTGGTAAGAGAAGTGGTTTCCGATTTTGTAAAAAAAGGTATTACACAAGAAGAGTTGACTGCTGCCAAACAGTTTCTTGTCGGCAGTGAGCCATTACGCACCGAGACGCTCAATCAGCGTCTTAACCGTGCCTACAATGAGTATTACTACGGCAGACCGCTGGGCTTCAGTAAGGCTCAGCTTGAAAAGATAGAGTCTGTAACACTTGATGAGGTTAACACCTTTATCAAAGCGCACCCTGAACTTGTCGATCTGTCATTTGCGATTGTGACGAAAAAGGAAAAATGACAATCTGACATCTTTTTTCCGTTTTTTGAGCTCTATCCGCTATAATTGATGCAATACGCTATTGATTTTGGAAGATCAAAAAAGGAAAAGGATGGAAGAGGCAAAAGCGCTGTTTCGAAAACTGAAGATATATTCGCTGCTCGACTTGGCACTGATCGTTCCAACCTCTTACAACGACACTACGCTAAGCCAGGCGCTCGAAGTGGGTAAGGTCTGTACTGTGGAAGCAAAAGTGATTGAGAGCAGTGTCTATAACGGTAAGCTTCGCGTCACGTTTCAGCTGACACGTTTTGGCCGCAGACTCTCTTCAACCTTTTTCCGCACGACCCCCTACCACTACAAACTTTTCGAACCTGGAAGCAGCCATGTTATTCAGGGCAGGATCGATGAATACAGAGGCTACCTTCAGATGCCGCAGCCCCGTTCTGTCAACAAGGTGGGTACTGTTACGCCAAAGTACAAAACTGTACTGAAAGAGAGTGAGATACGCGCACTCGTTGAAGCCTACATTACAGAAAAGAATCTTTTTGCTGAAGGGCTTGACTCCAAAGAGGTTGCTGCACTGCTGCGCATTCACTTTCCTAACACACTCGATGATATTTATGAAGAAGGAGCTTTCAAAACAGAATTTGTCCAGGTATTGAAGTTTGTCGAAGCCTACAACCATCTTAAAAAGCTGCGGGGCAAACGTATTGACTTTCGGGCAATGGAAGCATTGAACGGTTCCATAGATGCATTTGTAAACCATCTCCCTTTTACGCTTACGGCTGAACAACAGCAGGTGATTGCACAGATACGCAACGATATTGGCAGTGTAAAAAGGGCTGCACGGCGTATGGTGGTCGGTGATGTCGGGTCTGGAAAGACGATGGTCATACTCGCAGCGGCCATGACGGCATTGCCATACAGAAGCATTCTGATGGCACCCACTTCTCTGCTTGCATTGCAGCTTTACGAAGAGGCACAAAAATATTTGCCAAAAGAAGTAAAGATCGCACTGGTGATGCAAGGGCATGACACGGGTGACTACCGCGAAGCGGATTTCATCATTGGAACCCATGCACTGCTCTACAAAGCAGACCTTCCCAAAGCGCCGCTTGTTATGGTGGACGAGCAGCACCGTTTCGGTACCAAACAGCGTCAGATGCTTGAAGCATTGATGGATACTGATGAAGATGTGCGCCCCCACTACATTCAGTTTTCCGCTACCCCTATTCCCCGTACGCAGGCGATGATGGAGAGCGAATTGATCGATGTGAGTCTTATCACCACTACACCGTTTGAGAGAGAAGTGGCAACAAAAGTGGTCGGTCGTCCTGATTTCCCTGCATTGTTGGAGCATATTCAGGATGAAATAGCGCAAAAGCATCAGGTACTGATTGTCTACCCTTTGGTAGAGGAGAGCGCAGAGATCCCCTACCAGTCGCTTGAGGAGAGCAGGGGGTTTTGGGAGGAGCGTTTTGAGAATGTGTATGTGACACACGGCAAAGACAAAGAGAAAGAAGAGGTACTGCTGTCATTCCGTCAAAATGGTAATATTTTGCTGGCAACGACAGTAGTTGAAGTGGGCATTTCCCTGCCGAGACTTACGCTTATTGTCATTGTGGGCGCAGAGAGGCTGGGACTTGCCACACTGCACCAGCTGCGGGGAAGGGTGGGACGTAATGGGCTGCAAAGCTGGTGCTACCTTTTCAGTAACAAACCCCAAAACGAACGGTTACAAAAATTTTGTGAAACCACAAACGGCTTTGATATTGCCAAACTTGACCTCAAGTTCCGTGACAGCGGAGACATTATTGACGGTACCATTCAGAGCGGACAGAAATTCAAATGGCTTGATATGGCAGAGGATGAGAAAGTAGTTGCCCAGGCGAAAAACAGACTGGAAGCGGTAAAATTAGAAATTAGAAATTAGAAATTAGAAATTAGAAATT
>JALWHT010000005.1 GCA_026983515.1 Sulfurovum sp. | reverse complement strand
GTAGGGTGCGTAGTTACGCACCTTTGAAGTGTATGGTGATAGTAGCGGTTATTTTTGATCAATGATATGAAGGTGCGAAACATCACACCCTACGCGAAGCCCTCGGTGCCTAACCTATTATCTAAACTTAAAGCTAATCAGCGCCAGAATATTTGCGATAAAGGCGATCATCCAGAAGCGGACGATGATCTTGTTTTCCGGCCAGCCCTTGAGTTCAAAGTGGTGGTGGATGGGAGCCATGAGAAAGACCCGTTTGCCCCGAAGTTTGAAACTGCCCACCTGCATGATGACCGAAATGGTTTCAATGACAAAAATAAAACCGATGAGAATAAGCAGTACTTCACTTTTCCCGAGGATGGCAAGATAGGCAAGGAAGCCGCCTATGGCGAGGCTTCCGGTATCACCCATGAAGACTTCAGCAGGGTAGGCGTTGTACCATAAAAAGCCCATGAGCCCGCCGCCAAGAGCAGCTGCGAGGATCATGACCTCTCCAACCCCTTTGATATTGGGAATGAGGAGGTAGCTTGAGAAGATAGCATGTCCGGTAATGTAGACAATGATTCCCAGTGTAAAGAGTGCAATGATGCTCGGTACTGTAGCCAGTCCGTCCAGTCCGTCGGTAAGGTTGACGGCATTGGTGGTTGCAAGGAAAATGATGACCCAGAAGAAGATTGCAAAAAAGCCCATGTCAAAGAGCGGTTTTTTATAAAAAGGGATGTAAAACTCTGTCGGAAAACCGGTATAAATAAGCAACCCGGTTGCTGCAGATGCTATGACGGCAAGCAATGCCATTTTTGCTTTTGGGCTGAGACCCTCAAGGTTGTCTCCCGAGAGGATCTTGCCGAGGTCATCTTTCATGCCTACGGCACCGAAACCTACAAGGGTGATGATGCCGCCCCAGATGTAGGGATTGGCAAGGTTGACTGTTAGGAGTGCGGCAAGGAGGGTGCCTGCTAAAAAGACAGCACCGCCCATGGTGGCTGTTTTGCTTTTACTTTCGTGTGCTTTGACGAATTTGCTGATAGGCTGATTGGCCTCTTTGGAGGCTGCCCAACGGATATATTTTGGCATGGCAATAAGGGTAAAAACAAAGGCGATCATAAAGGCAAAGCCGGCACGTACGGTGATGTAGCCAAAAAGGTTGATATCGAAAAGTTGTGAGATGGTATAGAGCATAACAGTCTTTCGTAATAAAGATTTAGGTGTACAAAAGCTTATTTTACTATGATTTCAATAAAAAACAGCGCAGTGCCTGTAGGGTACCTGTTTGTCCAATGCCTGGACATCGTGAACAGCAAGTTTTATGGCGGGTTTGGATGCATCTTGACGGCATTGGACAAAAGGTACTATGGTATGTTGTGAGGGAAGAAGAGAGTATGGATACACAAAAAACACTACTGATTATCACTGACGGTATCGGACACAAACCTGAAAGTGCCTGCAATGCGTTTGCTGACGCGGAGAAGCCGACCTTTGAGGCATTGGAGAATGTTCCCAGAGCGCTTATTTCTACCTATGGATTAAGTGTAGGACTTCCCGAAGGGCAAATGGGAAATTCCGAAGTTGGGCATATGACGATCGGCTCAGGCCGGGTGCTTTACCAGGATCTTGTAAAAATTTCCCTGGCGCTTGAAGATGGCAGCATTGAGCAGAATGAAGTACTGACAAATATTCTTGACACCAGCGACCGTGTGCATCTGATCGGGCTGATGAGTGACGGCGGGGTTCATTCACATATTAAACACACCATCGGTTTTGCAAAGTTGGCCAAAGCAAGAGGCAAAAAAGTCTTTTTGCACCTCATCACAGACGGCAGGGATGTGAGCCCAACCTCTGCAGTGCAATACCTGGAGCAGATAGAAGCGATCTGCGATGAGGATATTCAAATTGCAACCATCGGCGGCCGTTTCTATACAATGGACAGGGATAACCGCTGGGAACGTGTTGAAAAAGGCTATCGTGCCATTGCCGAAGCGAAGCCAAAGACCGATCTTTCTCCTAAAGCATATATTGAGGCAAGTTATGAGAAGGGAGAGACCGATGAATTCATTGAACCGGCAGCCTTTGCAGGATATGGCGGCATGAAAGAGGGCGATGCGGTTATCGTGACCAACTTCCGTTCTGACAGGGTGCGTGAAATCACAACAGCACTGGGTGATCCTGACTTCAACGCATTTGAACGAACCTACATTCCGCTGCATATTGCGACCATGACGCAGTATGATGCATCATTTCCTTACCCGGTACTCTTTCCCAAGGAAGCACCCAAAAATACATTGGCGGAAGTGGTTTCCAATGCAGGACTTCGGCAGCTGCATACAGCAGAAACGGAAAAGTATGCGCATGTAACCTTCTTTTTAAACGGGGGTATCGAAGAGCCGATGGTAGGCGAGAGCCGTGTGCTTGTTCCCAGCCCTGATGTAAAGACCTATGATCTTAAACCGGAAATGTCTGCCCCCGAAGTAGGTGAGGCGGTACGTACGGCGATGGATGAAGCATATGACTTTATTGTGGTCAATTTTGCCAACGGTGATATGGTGGGACACACAGGTAATTATGATGCGGCAAAGAAGGCAGTTGAAGCGGTAGATGCGGAACTTGGAAAAATCATCGCTAAAGCCAAAGAGGCAGGCTACGCCGTTGTACTGACTTCCGATCACGGCAACTGCGAAGAGATGTGTGACGGTGAAGGGCATGTGTTGACAAACCATACCGTAGGTGATGTCTGGTGCTACATTCTCGCAGACGGTGTCAGTGAGGTCAAAGAGGGGGGCGGTCTCAACAACATTGCGCCTACCGTGCTTAAATTGATGGGATTGCCGATCCCGGAAGAAATGGATGAACCTCTGATTGCATAGCGTCCGAATTTTTTGGTACAATGATGCAAGAGATCTTTTGGGGTACTGCCCCTGGTATGAATGATGCATAAATGAGGTCGAATGCAATGGAAAAACGTATCAAAGAGTCGGTAGGTACCCTGCTGGCGCATATTATCAAGATAGATCATCGTGATATAGAGAAAGAGGCACCGCTCTTTTGTGAGATAATGGGGCAGAATTTCGACTGTACCGAAGAGGAGGCCCGGGCATTCCTTGAAGAGGTGATAGACAAAGAGTATGACCTTGACAAGCATATTGATATTATCAATCAGGCGCTCTGTGAAGACAAACTTTCAAAGTATCACCTGCTCGAACAGCTTAATCATATGATATATTCGGACAAGATCAGTGAAGAGGATTATAAGATTTTCGAAGATATCAGGAATCGGCTCTTCAGCTGTTGATTCTTGCATGGACTATATAATCCATAGACCGCTTAAAATGCGGTGATATACAATTAAAATATACAAAGGAAGCAAATGAAATTTTCAGGAAAGAATGTACTTGTCACAGGAGCAAGCCGTGGTATCGGTGCGCAGATTGCCAAAACACTGGCAGCAATGGGTTTGAAAGTATGGGTGAACTACCGTAGCGGAGAAGCTGAGGCGGCAGCTGTCAAAGCTGAAATTGAAGAGGCGGGAGGACAGGCGGAGACCATCGGGTTTGATGTCAGTGATGAAGCGGCATTTGTTGCAGCGGTAAAAGAGATTGTCGCAGCAGACGGTGAACTGAGCTATCTGGTAAATAATGCAGGCATCACCAAAGACGGTCTGGCGATGCGTATGAAGACTGAAGCGTTTATGGATGTGATAGAAGCCAACCTCAAGTCAACGTTCATCGGGTGCCGTGAAGCATTGAAAGTAATGGGTAAAAAGCGTTTTGGTTCGGTAGTGAACATCGCTTCCATTGTCGGTGAAACAGGTAATGCCGGGCAAACCAACTACAGTGCGAGCAAAGGGGGCACCATTGCGATGACAAAAAGCTTTGCCCTTGAAGCCGCTCCCCGAAACATTCGCTACAACACGATAACTCCGGGTTTCATTGCCACCGAGATGACCGATGTACTCAAAGAAGAGGTTAAGGAAGCCTTTATTGCCAAAATTCCACTGGGGCGCTTTGGTGAACCGAGAGAGGTTGCCGAAGCGGTGGCCTTCCTGCTTTCCGACCATGCTTCCTACATTACCGGAGAGACCTTGAAAGTTAATGGCGGGATGTACATGTAATGTCAGCAAAACTTCTTCTCCTTGAAGATGACCGTCTTTTCAATGAAACGTTACAGGACTTTCTCGAAGAGGAGGGCTTCAGTGTAGATGTAGCGCTTGACCCCTACACGGCTCTTGATCTGACTTACGGGCATACTTACGACCTCTATCTTTTTGATGTGAACTTGCCGTATGAAAGCGGTTTCGATCTGCTTGGCAAACTGCGCCAGAGTAACGATATGACGCCTGCTATTTTTCTCACTTCAAGGGAAGACAAAGCTTCTTTGCAGGAAGGGTTTGAAGCGGGTGCAGATGACTACCTTAGAAAACCGGTCGACCTAGATGAACTGCTGCTGCGTGTACATGCGATTTTACGTCGGCAAATGCGCCAGGAACGTATAGAAATAGGTTCATATATGCTTGATATGGTCGCCAAGATACTCTATAAAGAGGGGAATGCGGTAGATATAAGCAAAAAAACGGTTGAGCTGTTGCAGCTGCTCATTGAAGCAGGGGGCGAGGTGGTTACGGCTGAGACAATCAAACAGCGGCTTTGGGCCGCGGGACAGAGTGCCAGTGACGGAGCGCTTCGGGTTTATATTACACAACTTAAAAAGCATTTTCCAGAGGCTATTGTCAATGTGCGCGGTGTCGGGTATAAGTGGTGTAGATGAAAAAGCAGATTTGGCTGGCGGCATTTGGGTATGTACTGAGTGTAGCAATGCTGCTCAGTTTTATCTACTGGTTTATGAAAAATGAAAATTTTTCAGAATCCTCCTTTCTTCTTGCTGCACTTGTTGCCCTCTTTCTCAGTGTTGGCTGGGGATATATTATTGCTTCACATCTATTGGTGCCGCAGAAGAAGACACAGGAACATTTGCTGCATCTGACAAAAGAGATTGTGCATGAGCTCAACCTTCCCTTGGCAACCATTCAGGCAAACAGCAGTATGCTGCGCCGAAACATAGAGGATACAAAGGCACAAAAACGTCTGACACGTATTGAAGATGCTTCAAGGCGTCTTGCCCGTCTCTACGATGAGCTGGTCTATACTATTAAAAAAGAGATGCATGAGATCGAGCGTGAAACATTCGATCTGAAAGAGCTTGTAGAAGAACGGGTGGCAATTTTTAAAGAGCAGGCGCGCAACCCCTTTGTTGTCAATATCTGTTCCTGTATGGTACATACCGACCGTATCGGTTTCGAACAGGTGATAGACAATCTTGTCAACAATGCAATGAAGTACTCCTCCAAGGAAGCACCTGTAAAGATTATACTTGATGTGCCTTTTTTGAAGATCATCGACTGCGGGATCGGTATGGATGAAGGGCAGATTGTAAAAATTTATGAAAAGTATTATCAGGAAGACAGTCAACAAGAGGGAGAAGGCATCGGGCTGGCTTTGGTAAAAGCATACTGTGACCGTGAAAATATTGCTATACAGATTGAGTCACAGAAGGGAGAAGGTACAACCGTGACACTCGACTTGAGGGAAATTGTTGTTTAGACCGTTATGCTATACTTTCTTAAGCGAGGTGAATAATGATACGGGTAATTCTTAACGGAAAGAAAGCACAGGACGAACTGTTTCGTGAAGCGGTAATGCGGCTGCGTCAAGAAGGGGAAGCCATCGAAGTGCGCGTAACCTGGGAAAAAGGTGATGCGCTGCGTATGGTACACGAAGCAAGCAGAGATGGTGTGGAACGCATTGTTGTTGCCGGCGGAGACGGCTCACTCAATGAAGCGGTCAATGGATTAGCTACGCTTCCAAAAGAGAGGCGTCCGCAGATGGCGATCGTACCGATGGGAACGGCAAATGATTTTGCCACCGCCTGTGATATTCCGTGTACGGCACTTGAAGCATTACGTTTGGCCATAGAGGGGCAGGCGCATCATGTCGATATTGTGCAAGCCAATGAACGTTACTTTCTCAATGTCGCCTCCAGCGGTTTTGGTGCGCAGATTGTTGCAGATACCCCGCCATCGCTTAAAAACTTTCTTGGCGGGGGTGCCTACACGCTTTCGGCGGTTATCAAGGCACTCAACTTTACCAGCCATGACGGGCGGCTGCGCTCCGATGGATTGGATATTGAAGGCAAGAGTATTGCCGGGCTTGTCTGTAACGGCAGACAGGCAGGCGGCGGACAGCTTATTGCCCCTACGGCTTACATCAATGACGGACTGCTTGACATTGTGGTGATTTTGGAGTTTCCGCTGGTCGACCTGGGAGAGGTGATTGCCGAAATCATCGACTATGAGCACTCTGGAACCTATGTGAAGCGTTATCAAAAAAAATGGGTGGAGTCCATTCCCTATCAGCGTCGTTCTGTCAATCTTGACGGAGAGCCCTATGAAGCGGATATGATCCGTTTTGAGATAGTGCCGGGTGCGATCGAACTGGTACTTCCAGAAGGCTGTCCTACGCTCAAACCATAGCGACTTATAATCAAAATTCCAATATAATCGCAGAAGCAATATCTGCAAAAGAGGTCCAATGCCAGTAGAACAGATCAAACATATTGTCGATTACGGAATTATCGGCTTCCTGCTCTTTTTGAGTTTTCTAACCTTTGCATTCGCTATTGAACGTATGCTTTTTTACCGTAATATCAAGCTGGATGAGTATCGTCATATCAAGGCACTCGAGCTTGATTTGGGAAAACATCTTTCTGCCATTGCCTCCATTGGGGTCAATGCTCCCTACATCGGACTGTTGGGAACGGTATTGGCGATTATTTTGACGTTTTACATTATCGGTGAGCAGGCAAATGATGTCAATGCCGGTGAGATCATGAAACACCTTGCTCTTGCACTTAAAGCTACTGCGGCGGGCTTGGTGGTGGCCATACCCGCAACAGCCATTTACAATGCACTGTTGACAAAAGTCGACAAGCTGATCGCGCAGTGGGAGATCCTGCGTGACGAGGGGAAACTGCGCGGATGAGACGCGAACGCTTTGACAAGATGAACGTTGTACCGTTCATCGATATTGTGCTTGTACTGCTTGTTATCGTACTGGCTACGGCGAGTTTTGTACAGAATAAAAGCATCAAGATAGACTTGCCGGCAGCAAGCAGCAAAAAAGCGGAAGAGAAAAAGAGTATTGTCATTTCTATTGATAAAGAAGGGAATTACTTCTACGACAAAATACCCATGGCATTTTCCGCACTTGAAGACAAACTCAATATGCTTGATCCTAAAAAAGATATTGTATCGCTGCATACGGACAAGCTGACACCGTTTAATTACTTTGTCAAGGTTATCGACATTATGAAGGCCAAAGGTTTCGAGAATATCTCTATCGTTACCAAGCAGTAGAGGATGATGTGAAAAAACATCGTTATAAAGTTTCCTTTTTTATTACGGCACTTCTGTATATCATCCCCATACTGCTTTACCTTTACTGGATCAAAAAAACAATCATCGTCTCTGATATACCTAAAGAACATACTGTTGAGCTTGCGCTTTCTCAGTTTGCCCCTCAGACACCGCCTTCTGCAGTTAAGGTGCCTGTGCAGCCTGAAATACTGACAGAGGAGGAAACAGAAGCCAAAGAGAAGCCCAAAGAGAAACCGCTGCCGCAAAAACCGACAGAGCCGATACAGGAAGAACCAAAACCGGAGCCTGCACCGGTATTGAAAGAGGTGCCTGTTCCCAAGCCGGTCGTTAAACGAAAACAGAAGCAGGCTAAGCAAAAAACAGTTGCAAAGAAACATACAAAAAAGAAGTACACTAAAAAGAGAAAAGTGCGACAAAAAAGGCGTGTCAGCGGAGGAGGTTCCCCTCATTACAGTGCGGCACAGCGCAACAGCTTTCTGGCACGTATCAGGTCGCGTATCAACCGTGCCAAGTCCTACCCCCGTATTGCCCAACGGCGCGGTATGCAGGGGACAGTAAAGGCACGTTTTACAATTCTTGCAAACGGACATGTGAGTAATATTGTACTTTCCGGTCCTAAAGTGTTTTACCATTCTGCCCGAAAGGCTATTGAAAGTGCCTTCCCTGTCAATGTAAAGCGGGCAACACTGCCGCTGCCTGCGACAGTATGTCTTTCACTACGTTACAAGCTTCGATAATTTGTGGTACGTTGTGTAAAAATTAACACTAATTTAACAGAAGCTTGTCATACTTGCATACATTTTTTAAGCAAGGGGAAAAGTATGCGTTATACAACACAAGGAATTG
>JALWHT010000004.1 GCA_026983515.1 Sulfurovum sp. | reverse complement strand
TCGAAGTACTTTAAGCCTTCGATGTGCGGGCGATCTTTCGTGAGAGCACCTGCATAATGCGTGAGGCTGCCTGCATATACATATCGCGTTCGCGGTAGAGTGCAGCCTTCTCCTCTTCAAGCGCAAACTCTTTTTTCACCACCTTCTCCTCTTTTCTTGCCAGTGACTCATACGCCTCTTTGAGTTTTTTGTACGCCTTGTCAAGCGCATGCACCTCTTTCATCAGACGGGTGTAGTCCTTCTCGTACATCTTCATCTCTCTGTCTGTCTGTGCATTGAGATACTTCTTGCGTGTTCTTCCCACCTTGTTGAGCTTGTCATGCAGCGCTCTCTCGGTTTTGTTCAGCTTGGAACCTATCTCTAAAAGCTCAACCTCCATCGGCTCAAGCTCCTTGCGCACCTTCTGCAGCGCTTCATCGATCTTCACCACTCTTTTTTCAGTCTCATCAAGCTCCTTCATAAAGCGCTCAACTGATTTCTCCATTGCTTTGATTGACTCTTTCATCATCACTCTCCTTCACTCTAAATTTGTATTCTACAGTATATTGTAGCAGCAGTTTAAAGTGAAGGTATGTGACTTTGATTGCATCAATGCGAAACAGAGAGGAACATCTTTGTTTTCGCCAATTCCAACAATAAGTGCAATTTCTGAGAAAGTAACGTGAAAGAGAGGGTTAACCGATCATAGGTTATCCTTTTTTCACCACAAAACAAGGAATGCACTATGAAATATAAACAGTTAACCCTACAGGAACGATACCAGATTTGGGCTTTATTGCAAAAGGGTTGGAAGCAAAAAGATATTGCTGCAAAAATAAAAGTACACCCCTCAACAGTTAGCAGAGAGATTCGAAGAAATATAGATGAAGTTACCGGTTCATATGAGTTTGATACAGCCTACCTCAATACAAAGTATCGGCATCGGAACAAACCCAAATATACCGTGATTACCGATAAGGTTGAAAAGTATATCCGTACCAAACTCAAAGAGTACTGGTCCCCAGAACAGATTGCAGGGAGAATGCAGTATGAGGGATTGGGCACTATCTCCCATGAAACAATATATCAGTTCATCTATCGTAATAAAGCCAACAAAGGTAGACTCTACAAATACCTCAGGCACAAGAACAAGAAGTACCATAAGCGCTCCAATAGCTATCAGCGTAGAGGCATGATTGTTGGCAGAACGATGATAGACAAGCGTCCCAAGATAGTAGAGAAGAAACGGCGTATAGGAGATCTGGAGATCGATACGGTCATCGGTAAAGACCATATCGGTGCATTGGTGACAGTAGTTGATAGAAAATCAAAGTTCACACTTATCCGAAAAGTGGCTTCCAAACATGCCAATGTTGTTACCAAAGCATTGATTGAAATGCTTGAGCCTATCAAGCCGGTACTTAAAACCATCACCAGCGACAATGGCAAGGAGTTTGCCTATCACAATGTTGTTTCCAATGTATTGGAGACAGACTTCTATTTCGCACATCCCTATCACTCCTGGGAAAGAGGATTGAACGAACATACCAATGGACTGATACGGCAATATCTGCCTAAAAAAACTGACTTTACAAAAGTCTCAAAGGAGGAAATCATTACTATACAGGAAAAGTTAAATCACAGACCACGGAAAGTACTTGGATTCAGGACACCCTATGAGGTCTTTTTTGAAGAATTCAGCAAGGAAATCGCTGCGTGATTTTAGGTGAATTGCACTTATGTTTTGAATTGGCGATTTGATTCTGAATCCATTGCCTGGAGTGGTTGTATTTATTAGCCAATTCGTTTAATGTGTAGCGATGATAAAAGTAGTCTTCAAAAATGGATTGCTGT
>JALWHT010000003.1 GCA_026983515.1 Sulfurovum sp. | reverse complement strand
AAGAAACGGCAGGGTTTTGCTCGAGCATCTTCATCTTTTTGTTTTTGAGCGCGCCGTGAAAATAGAGGGTATCGTCTATACGTACGAAGTTGACCGGTACGGCGTAGGGTGTATCGTCGATGCTCAGCGCCATGGTGCCGTATTCGGCATTGTCCAAAATGTCGTAGATAACGGCTTTATCTTTGATCTCAAAGTGTGGGTTCATACATTTTCCTGTAGGGTGTTGTCCCCCGACAACACGCTGATAATAATAAAAACGATTTGGTGTTGTAAGGGTACAACACCCTACATTTTTGTGCTATTATATGCCAAAAGTGTACCTGTGTAAAGATACAAAATATTTCAAAAATAGAAGGACAGATTGTGTATGTTCTCGATGCTAAAAGCAAAACCCCTCTGCATATACAACTTTACAAAGCCATAAAAGAGGATATTATCGTCAACTACAAAGTAGGTGATAAACTTCCTTCCATCCGAAAAGTAGCAACGCTTTATAATCTGAGTAAAAATACCGTTGAGTCAGCCTATGCGCAGCTTTATGCCGAAGGGTATGTGGAGAGCCGTGCCAAGAGCGGGTACTATGTGTGCGAGCTCTTTTTTAACAGTTTTCGTGCCGAAAAAGAAACGGAGACCACCTCTAACACCATACCTAAAGCCTACCGATATGATTTTTTCCCTGCACAGCTGCATAAAGAGGATTTCCCACTCAAAACATGGAAACGTCTTTACAATAGAGTTGTGACAGGTGAGGTTGATTTCGGGTCGTATCCCGATGGGCAGGGAGAGCTTGTGCTAAGAGAACAGATAGCCGCTTATCTAAGAAGTTCACGTGGCGTAGTCTGTAGTGCGGAGCATATCATCATTACCAATGGGTTTATCGGCGCTATGGAGCTTATCGCCAAACTGCTCAAAGAGCGTTACAGTGATTTTGCACAGGAGATGCCCGGCTATCATATCGCCCGTAAAATTTTTGATGCTTATGGATACACCATTCATCCTGTAGGTGTCGATGCGCAGGGGTTAAAAATAGAGGAGCTCAAAAAAACACAAGCGCACATCGTCTACATCACTCCCTCGCACCAATACCCCACAGGTGTTGCTATGCCCATTGCACGCAGACAGCAACTCATCGCCCATATGCAGCGTATCAGTGGAGTGATCATCGAGGATGACTATGACAGTGAGTTAGCATACTACACCCGTCCCATTCCATCATTGCAGGGGCTGGATGGTGGTTCGTGTGTGGTCTACTTGGGTACTTTTGCCAAAGCCTTGTCGCCTGCCGTGCGTGTAGGGTATATGGTAGTACCGGAGTGGATACATACGCTTTACAAAGAGAGTTATGACAGCCACTTTTCCAGTGTTAGCATCACAACGCAGCTTACTCTCGCAGCCTTTATGCAAGAGGGGCACTGGGAGAGGCATCTAAGGCGCATTCGTACACTCAATAAAAAGAAGCACAACGCTATGAAAGAGGCGATTGTTACCCACCTTGGCAACAGTTGTAAGATCATTGCCGAGGGCGGAGGACTCTCGTTGCTGATCGTGCCGACAAAAGAGGGATTTAGCTGGCAAAAATTGCAGGTATTGGCGGAACAGGAAGGGATAGTGATCTATCTTGCCAAAGAGCGCAGTGGTACGGCATTTGAGGCGCTGCGCATGGGTTTTGGCGGTTTTAGGCTCGAAGAGATAGACGAAGCGGTACGGGCTTTTGCCAAAGTGTGGTTTATGGCATATTTAGCATAGGTGCACTATACTTCCACAACTTTTACAAGGAGCAAACCATGAAAACACTTTTTTCTTTCTACACTACTACAATGCTCCTTTGGCAGTGG
>JALWHT010000002.1 GCA_026983515.1 Sulfurovum sp. | reverse complement strand
AGATGGCTGATCCACACTGCACCATCTACCGTACCCAGACAGATCGCCCCGTCACGCTTGGCAAGTACCTCTTTGGGCTTTCCTCGAAACTTCGCCTCTTTGTGTGCGCCGTAGAGATAACAAGCAACTCCCAGTATCTCATCGAGCACACCCGGATGCGAATCGGAGAGGTGAATCTTTTGGATAATTATCTCTGTAGTGTCATGCTCCCAGTCTATGGCACGCATCTGCTGGGTAAATTGTGCATGAAGCGGGTTGAGTATCTGCGGAATACTCTCATCTTTTTGAAAATGTGTAAAAAAGTGCTCCAATGCTTCAAGTGATGCCGTTACAACTTCTCTTCTATAAAGGGAGGCTTTGTAGGTGGTACGCACTGCAAAATTCACCTCGGCATAGATATCGCCCCCGTCATACTCAGCATTGGCTCTTAGAATGGTAACGCCCCACCGTTTACTCTCACTCTGTAGGGCATGCTCTAACGCATGGGGTCCTCTGTCACCTTTGGGACCGGGATGAAAGATAAAGGTAGGATAGACGTCATAGATACTTGGTGGAAGATAACGCTTCAAAAAGGGGCAGAGAATCATATCGGGTGCAAATGCCTCAATCTCTTTTAGCATCTGAACTTCACTAATGGCATATACAACAGCCACCTCTTCACCTCTATCCTTGAGGGAAACATAGACTGCTTGTGTCAGTGAGTTGAAGGCAGTAACAAGTAGGAGGATTCTCATAGCTCTATTGGGTACACTTTGTCTCAATATCCAAACTAACAAACCCTTTGTCATTAGTCACAATCAAATCAGCCCCTATTTTCTTTGCACATACGTATTGCAAAGTATCTTCATAATCCATATAGGGCATTTTGCTATCTTTGCATAAATTGATCGCCTTTTGTGCATCACTTTTTTCCACAGGTACAACCTCACAGAATGCTGTGATCTTTTCGAGTGCATCCAGTGCTACCTCTTGTGATACTTTTTTGCGACTTTTTAGTATAAAAAAGGTGTTGGTCAATGTGTCGGAATTAATATAAAAATCCGATCCTTCCTGAAGCAACTCATCAATCAGTACAATAGACGATTTGCTGAAATGTCGTTTTGTGTCAAACAGATCCAAAATAATATTGGTATCCAAATATACTTTAGTATCCATGTTTTTCCGTCAAATAATCCATTCTGGCTTTCTTAATATCAACATCACCAATCATACCGCTAAGAGAGCCTTTGAGTGCTTCAAGTGCTTCTAACTTCCTCTGTTTACGTATCTGTCTATATCTCTCTTCGGTCATCTCTTGGACGATCTGGGTTTGTGTCTTGCCCTCTGCTTTTGCCAGCTCTTCAAGGTGCTTTGCCACCTCTTCTTCAAATAGAAAGTTTTTACGTACCGTCATTATATATCCTTTTATACATATAATATTGTATGTATAATATCACATTCAGACAAAATTAGCAAATCCGAGGCAGCAACTCACCTGTTGGCAGATCCAAAAAGCGTTTGGTACCCCACGAGGAGTTGAGAATCACTTTGCCATTATGCTGATGCGTTACCGTACCTATGGCGGTTGCATCTGCATTAAACTGCTGCAGTACCTCTATGGCTTTGGGTTCGTCCTCCGGCACGAGAGCCAGTACAAATGTGCCTTCATTGGCGAGATTGACCGCCTCAAAGCCGAGCATTTCGCAAATGCCTCTCACCTCTTCGGATACCGGGATCTTCTCTTCTGCTATCTCGATGCAGACTTCACTTGTCTTTGCCCATTCGTTCAGTACTGCTGCCACGCCCCCTCGGGTTGCATCACGCATGGCTACAATCTTTACCCCCGCATCGATGAG
>JALWHT010000001.1 GCA_026983515.1 Sulfurovum sp. | reverse complement strand
AAAGACCGCTCAAGGGGTCAGTGGTAGAGAGGGTGTAAAGCTCCTGCTGCTCTTTTCTTAGCCGTTCAAATGTCAATTTCAATGAATAGCGTATGCTTTCAAGTTCTGAAATAAGAAACTGCCCGGGAGCTTTGACGGAGTAGTAGGCATACTGTCTGAGCTTTTCAAGGGGATGGATGAGGATAAAACGAACGATCAGCCAGATAAAGAGGGAAAAGAAGAGAATGTATCCGACAGCATAAAGGAGAAATTTCCTGCCTTTTTCATCGATGAGATGATCTATGTAGGCAGTGTCAAGATAGACATATCCGGTAAGATAATAGGGAGTAAGTCCGTCAAACTGCTTTATCTTGAAGGTAAAGCACTTCTCATGATAAATATTTGCCTTTTCTATGCCCCTGATGGGTAGACATGCCGTTTTTGGAATTTGCAGTTTCCGGGCTCTTTCTGTACTGTAAAGAATCTGTTTGTCCCGTGATATAATGATGAGATCTTTGATCAGTGGATTGGTATTGATCTTGTTGTCCAGAAAAGAAGCAATATTGCCTATATGGTATGGTTGAAAGTTTTTGTCGAGAAAATGTTTCAGGTTAAAGACATTGACTTTGATGTTCTCTTGGAGCAGATTGAGTGTTGTATCTCTGGCATCTTTGTAAAAACTGTAAAATATGGCGGCTTCGCTGGCAAAAAGGAATATCAGCATACCGATGACAAACTGTTTGATGGTAATGTGTCTCATGGGATAATATACTCCCGGCTGTAGCCTATGGACTCAATGCGATGCAATAGTTTCTCAGAGGGGTGGTTGATCCACTTGATACCTGAAAAGGCATCGAGATAATCAGTATAGGAGAGGTTGCCAAGATAGCCTTTGACCAGTGCATAGGAGCCTTTTTTATCCAATTCAATCTCTCTGATAGAGCGGTCGATGACCTTTTTGAGTGCGTTAAGGCGCTGCTTTTGGGTTTGTAGCAGCGGTTTGTGGGTGCAGAGTGCATCGATGACGACGAGATCCTGGGTCGAACGTGTTGAACAAAGAACTTTGAATCCTGCTTTTTTCAATGTACTGTCATAGGGTGAATAGGTGACGATGAGCATGGTTTGGGATGGATCTGGAGGCAGGTTCTGTATCTGTGCCTGATCTTTGTTGATAAAGGTAAAACGGTCAGTATCGAGGTGGTGAACACGGATAAAATCCTGAAGCAGGTCTGCATTGATGGAGTCGATCTCCAAATAGGCATAGATATGCTTTGCCTGTTTGATCGCCTCAAGAGATTTGTTCGAAAGGATCATATCTCCACCGTCTGATCTATCAAGAAGAATGAAGGGTACCGTGTCCGGTACTGACTTTTGAATAGCATGGTACTCATGCTGGGTGGTTGATACAATATCGGCATTGCCCATCATGTAGATATCTGCAGCTTCTGCCAGAGAGACATTGACGATCAGCTGCATATTAAGCGGTTTGAGGTAACCTTTCTCTTTCGCATAGTAAAGCGGCGCATACCCTATCCATGCGTTAGTGGAGATTGTTAACGGTGCAGTATGGGAGTGATGTGTTTTATTTTCTGAACAACCGATAAAAAATGCTACAAGAAGTAGAAACTGCAAAATGTATTTTTTCACGAAAACCCTCTTTTCTATAACCCCTATTTTAGCAAAACTATAATGAAAAGCAATTAAGAGGTTCATTTGGACAAATAGTTGTGTGATAATCAGAGTATTTTATAATGGGCACCCTCACGTGTCAGGGTACTTTGGAAGAGATGTATCTGAGGCAACACGGTACCAAGAACTTTTCCCCTGTATAGTTTCATCTTCTCTTTGTAGGCTCTGTAGTCATGGATCTGCCTGATACGGCAGAGGGTGAT